>CALANA010000020.1 GCA_937925925.1 uncultured Chloroflexales bacterium
GAAGGATCGGCTTCGTCCGCCTCCGTCCAATATGTGGCGTCTTCGAGGTAGAGTGTTACTACCTGATCATCTTTGCCCACCGACAACCAGTACAGCGTGATCTGGGGGCGCTGCTCTTCGGTTACTGGTAAAAGAATGGTATACCCATCAAACTCAAAGAACGCGCTATAGTGTAATTCAATATCCCAGGGCATACCTTCATGCTTTTCGTATAACGTATCCACACTGTAGGCTGCCAGTTGCTGGCGGACTGCGGGGCTAAGATCGGCTACACTTCTCATGATCACCTCCTCATGCTGAAGGTTCAGTTTTGCTTCTTTACGTTGTACCGCCGCAGGAACGCCTTGCGGCAGTGGAGAGCGGACGGGACTTCGACTGCTGAGTGACCCGGCTGAAGCCGGGACTCCGGCGTCCCCTGAACCCGGCTGAAGCCGGGACTCTGGCGTCCCCTGAACCCGGCTGGAGCCGGGACTCTGGCGTCCCCTGAACCCGGTGGAGCCGGGACTCTGGCGTCCCCTGAACCCGGTGGAGCCGGGACTCTGGCGTCCCCTGAACCCGGCTGGAGCCGGGTGCGGATGGTCATACCAGTTTGATTTCGCCCTTCCGCAGAGGATACTTGTCCAGAGGCTTACTCTATGATAACACATTTTAACTATTCCTCCCCAATTTCTGGATGAAATCTCTCTACAGATGTCCTTGACATTTTGAGAATACGTCAGAATAATAGAAAGGTATTCATAAAAAGCAGATTTTGCATCTCTTCAGAATGGTAAAAAAAGAGTTTTTTCATCTCAATAGCATATGAGTGCAATTCTGTAGGCATTATGCAACAGTGAAGTCCTGATGTCAGGCTGGATAGCAGTTTACCAAGAATCACGGTAATAATTCGATGTTGCATGCGTGGCTCAATTGATGGACGACTACTTCATCATGTCGCTCCCCTGATGAATTACCACGGATGCCCTATTCCGTACACGAAGTACGCGGTCAATCACAGCTCATATCCTTGTTGATCTACAGCAAGATGGAAGCGTTGGAATATCGGACGTTGGGACGTTGGAACGTTCCAGCGCCCGAACGTACTACTCTGCCGAAGGCGAAACCCATGGGGTGATGAACGACCGTGTACGTTTTATTATTGAGCAACCAGCCTGGGCAAAGATCTGTCTTCCTAGCACCCATGGAGATACACAATGAACCAGAATAGTCACGAAGCCGTTGATACGTTGATCGCCGAGAATATGTCGCTACAGCAACGAATCAAAGAACTTGAGCAGGAATCTTGTACTGCGCAACGGATGCTGCAAGCCGTACCCGTCTTTTTTTACGTCTACGATCTGGTTGAGCAACAGATGATTTTTGGCAACCTGGGCATAACAGAATTGCTTGGCTATGCCGATATAACCGAATTGCAGCAGATGGGAGGTGACTTTCTCCCGCAGGTGATGCACCCAGATGATCTAGCCGGCTTTGCGGCGCATGCTGCTCGCTTTGCTAACCTGGATGATACCGCGACGATCGAGTTTGAATATCGTATGCAACACGCTGATGGGTCATGGCGCTGGTTCCGTAGTCGGGATCGTGTATTCAACCGCACGCCTGATGGCAACCCCCGCCAGATCATTGGTGTCGTGCAAGATATTACGACCCAAAAGCAATCGCAAACGGCTATGCGTCTTGCCCAGTTAGCACTTGATTACGCTGGTGATAGTATTCTCTGGACAGATAGCAATGGATCCTTGATTTACGTCAATCATGCCACCTGTGCCAGCCTGGGCTACACGGCTGATGAACTATTAACTATGCGGCTCAGCGATGTGGTTCGCACCATATCACCTGAATATTGGACAGAAATCTGGGAACTGTTACGACAACAACGATCGTTGACGTTCGAAGCCCAACACTGGCGGAAGGATGGCAGTACTTTTCCGGTCGAAGTATCGGTGAGCTATATTACCTTTGACGGTAACGAGTATGCTTATGGATTCGCCCGCGATATTACCGAGCGCAAACAGCAGGAACGGGATCTGCGTACCTTTAAAGCCCTGGTCGAGAATGCTCCAGATGGGATTGGCGTGTCCGATATACGGGGGACGATCCTATACGCTAACCCGGCCTACCAGTCACTAACCGGCTATGGCCCGGCGATGATCGGGATGAACGGGTTAGATCTTGTTGCCACTGAAGACCGGGAGCGAGTTGTGAAAATCCTGGAAGCGCTGCCCGTACAGCGCGTGGTGAGCGTCCAGATACCCCTACGCCGACTAGACGACACCCAGGTTCTCGTTGATATCAAAAGCTTTGTGCTTGAAACCGATGACGGACAGTTGCAGATTATCGGTTTTATCCGTGATATTAGCGAACAGCAACGCCAGGAAGAAGAACTGCGCCTCTTCAAACTGATTGTGGAACATGCCAGTGATGGTATCGATTACACCGACGGCAACGGTACGATCATGTTTTCGAACCGTGCCCATCGTCACCTGTTTGGCTACGACGACGAGATTATTGGGATGTCTATCACCGATACCATTGCTCCCGAAAGCCGGGAAATACTGCAAAGAGGGATGCAGGAGGTGATAAAGCACGGCAGTTGGCGTGGTGAAAGCCTGAACCGCCGCAAAGATGGCAGTATCTTCCCGGTTGAGTTGTCTGTTTTCGCGGTGCATGACAACAATGGCACGCTCAAGGCGATGGTCGGTATTGTGCGCGATATTAGCGAGCGCAAGCAGGCCGAGCAAGAACGTGCGGCATTGCTCCAGCAGGTGATCGACGCGCAGCGTGCTGCCATTCGCGAACTTTCTACGCCGCTCATTCCTATCAGCGATACCACCGTGATTATGCCGCTGATTGGGACAATCGACAGTGCGCGAACGATGCAGATTATGGAGACGCTGCTGGAGGGCGTGGCCCGAAACCGTGCAACGATCGCTATTCTCGACATCACCGGAGTACAGATTGTGGATACACAGGTCGCCAGCGCCCTGATTCGGGCCGCGCAAGCTGTCAAGCTCCTGGGTGCCCAGGTGATTATCACCGGTATTCGCCCCGATGTAGCCCAGACGCTCGTGCATCTGGGAATCGACCTGAGCGGCATTCTGACTCGCGGCACACTCCAGTCTGCGATTGAGTATGCACTGGCACAATCCAGACGGTAGCTATGGTTGGGACATCGTGCGTTGGAAAGGGGTACCCATGTCGCCCACAGCGACTTGCGTGGCGATCATTGCCGTCGTTTGTAGGGAAAGCCACCAGGGGTGCCCGCAATGCTCTGTGTCGGGTGCAATGCCCGGCAACGCTCCCCATGCTTGCAGCGCCCCACAATGCCCGCAACGCTCGCATTGCTCCCCATGCCTCCATTGCCATACAACGCCAGTACCATGATCGTCGGGCCACCCCTGATGGGTTCCCGCAGCGCCCCACAGCGCCCCGCGTTGCCCGACATTGCCCCGCAACGATCGTCATGGACAGCATCGTCATCGTTTGTAGGGGCACCTCTTATGGGTGCCTTCAGCGCCCCACGTTGCTCCCGCACTGCTCCACAATGTCCCGCAATGATCACTATGAACATCATGAACATCTGCAATGGGCGCAGTGCCCCGCGTTGGCACACAGCGCCCCACGTCACATTGCGATCGCTGACTGCCATCTACACAATAAATCCCACTTTTCTCCCCAATTTCTGGTTGAAATCTGTCCATAACAGCCCTTGACAACAGTATGGTATTTCAGCATAATGGAAGTGTTCAGAAAGAAAGATCTCAATATTTTACAATTATCGAAAGTGAATTATAGTTCAATTTTAATATCTCTTAAATCCTTTTTAATATCCCGTTTTATAGTCCAGCACTAACGCCGTTGCTCGAACAAAACGCCTTTTTCGCCTTCGGCAGAGAGAAGAAACGCTTTATTTTCTTGTACATTTCGCTTACGGCGAAATGTGCAGGGAAAACAGAAAAAGGATAGCTCGGTCGAAAGCGATACCAATTCGGCATATCCATTCCACAGACTTTAGCCGATATTGTGCTTTCTGACAACAAGAACATGCGGAATCTTCAAGTAGAAGTGGTATGAAAAGGCGAACTGACCATACCACCATGTAAGTTTCGTTATATCAGGACATAAAAATGATGCTGTATGATGACCATGAAATGACTAACCAAGATGATCTACATAGGCGCTCTGCTGATAAATACCTGGACATACCGGCCCTGCTTGCAACCCAGGCCGAATACATTCATCAGCGAATGATGACCATGCCCACCGACCTACCGATCGACCGTGATTACGAACACTGGTTGCACCTGGTGGCACGCTATCAACAGGCGTGTACGGCTGTCGACTATGCTGCGATTGTAGCCGACTGTACTGACGCCATTGACAGCAAGCACAGCACTCCGGCGATATATGCCTGCTATAGCTGGCTGGCCTGGATCGCCCGCTGGCAATTGGAAGCGATTGTAAGTCAGCAGTAAAGCGTTCAACTACCGATTGATACACACCTTATAGTCACACAGCATAGAGGAGGATCGCTCAGGATGACACTGAATGAAACATTGCAAGCAGAAAATGCTGTGCTACGCCAACGGGTGGCCGAGTTAGAGCAAACTGAACAACGTTTGCAGACTGTATGTGCGGGCGTCAGTGATATTATTCTGGTGATGGATCAGCATGGACAGTGTCTGGATATTTTACCCACCAACCCGGATCTGCTTTATAAGCCGCCTCAGGAACTTATTGGGAGAACATTGCATGAGGTCATGCCACCCGATCTGGCCGATCAGTTTCTGGCGATTATCACACAGGTGCTAACCAGCGGTGTATCAAACATAATTGAATATATACTACCCATCGGGGAGCGCGAGATCTGGTTCAATGCCACCGTTAAACCGGTATCAACCAGTACTGTTGTGCTGGTTGCGCGAGATATTAGTGAACGTAAACAGGCCGAGCAGTCGTTACAACGCGATCACGAGTTTTTCTTACGCGGGCCAGTAGTGTGTATCCGCTGGAATGCCAGCGCAGGGTATCCGGTGGACTATGTTTCACCGAATATACGGAGCATCTTTGGCTATAATGCCGAAGACTTTACCAGCGGGCGTCTATCATATGCCGATTTTATCCACCCGACAGACCTGGAACGGATTGCTACTAAAGTGCAGGCCCATAGTGCTTCTGGCGATCTCTCTTTTGTTGAAGAATACCGGGTGATTGATGCCCAGGGTGCAGTACGCTGGATCTATGATTTTACCACGATTATGCGTGATAATCAGGGTCAAATTACCCATTATGACGCTTATCTGATGGACATCACCGTCGGCAAGCAAACTGAAGCAGAGTTGCGCATGTTTGAGACTCTGATCGAGCATATACCCGATACGGTATGTATCGCCCGTCTTTCTGATGAAATCATCAGTTACGTCAATCCAGCGCACCGTGAGATGTTTGCTGCGGACATGGATGTCATCGGCACCTCTTTCCGCGAGTATTTTGACCAGACCGCTCTGGATACCGTGGTTCAGGGCGCATTGACCTACGGTGTGGCACGAGCGGTACTGACCTGTAAGCGCCGCGATGGTAGTACCTTTCCAGGGCATCTAACAGCAGTTGCAATCAAGGATGCTGATGGGCATCCCCACTCGATCATGGGCATTGTGCGTGACCTCACCGACCAGCAACGGGCCGAGGACGAACGGGTTGCCCTGCAACAGCAAATTATTGCGGCCCAGCAAACCGCCATTCGCGAGTTGTCTACGCCGCTGATCCCTATTACCAACAATGCCATGATCATGCCGCTTATTGGCAGCATTGATAGCCTGCGAGCCAGGCAGATCATGGAGGCGCTGTTAACTGGCATCAACACGCACCAGTTCACCGTTGCTATTCTGGACATCACGGGCGTGCAGGTGGTGGATACTCAGGTGGCAAATGCCCTGGTACGCACAGCCAGAGCGGTCAAATTGCTGGGTACCCAGATCGTGCTTACGGGCATACAGCCCCCGGTGGCCCAGACGCTGGTGGAACTGGGTGTCGAACTCGAGGGCATTATTACCCGCAGTACGTTGCAGGCCGGAATCGCCTATGTGTTACAGTCTTCTAGCGATGGTCGGAAGGGGTAAGCCACAGGTGCTGCCCTTCTATCGCTTGCATATGCGTCCTGATAACGCATATGGCATGACCCACGTTTAGAGACAACCACATCGCTATCAAGGAGACAACAGTGATTGAGAAATGCAACAAAGTCTTTCCAACCTGTTCTAACATGAATATCAACGTCCAGCAGTATATCGCAGATCTAGAACAGCAGGTCGCAACCCAACGGCAGCAACTGGAGATCCTGTGGGCCGAACGCGATCAACTGCATGCCCAACGGTCACAGGGAACGGAATGGACAGGTAGTATCAGTGCTAACACAACGCCTGTCTCGGCGGAATTACCCCTCCTTCAGGCCCTCGTCGAGCATGCACCGTTGGCAATGAGTGTCACCGATCTCGATGGACGTTATCTGATCGTCAATCGTTATCTGTGTGAACAGTTGCAGCATCCAATGGAACAGTTGGTAGGGATCAGCTTCGACACGTTTTTGCCAACCGATATGGTAGCTCAGAGCCAGGCCGATCGGGCGTATATTCAGGCAACCGGGTTGACAATCAAGCGTGAATACACGCTTACGATGTCTGATGGCCCGCATGTATTTTCCCAGACCCTGTTTCCAATCAGGGATGCAACGCATACGCTGGTGGCTTTTGGCAACATTGCGATCGACATCACCGACCGCAAACAGGCCGAAGCCGAGTTGCACAAATATCAACAGGTGCTGGAGCAAAGCCCCAGTTCCGTGGTGATTACCGATGCCAGAGCACGGATCAAGTACGTTAATCCCCGGTTTACTGAACTCACCGGCTACAGCCTGGATGATGTTCGTGGACGAAACCCGTGTATATTGCAATCTGGACAGACGCCGCGGGCCACCTATCGCAACCTATGGGCCACGATTCTGTCTGGGCAAGCCTGGTACGGTGAATTACTGAACCGGCGCAAAGATGGCAGTCTCTTCTGGGAGTGGGCCGCAATTGCGCCCATCGTTGATGCTCACGGCAACATCACCCATTTTGTGGGCATCAAAGAAGACATCACGCTGCGCAAACAGATGGAGGCTGATTTACAGCAACTCAATACCGAGTTGGAACGGCGGGTTCAAGAACGCACAGCCACCCTGGAACAGGTGAATACGCAACTTGCTCAATCCTTAACCCAGCTTGAAGCCGTATACGCTGCCCTGCTCAATAGCGATGCACGCAATCGGGCTTTGCTGGATGCCTTACCAGACTCGATGTTTCTCTGTACCTATGATGGCACGGTGTTAGATGTCCATCTGGGGACGTCCTTTCCGTTGCAACTGCCCGCGGATCAGATTATCGGGCAGAACTGGCATAACGCTATGCCAGCTCATTTTGCGACACGTTGTGATCAAGCGACGGCGGCCTTGCGCACATCCGGCAAGCTCCAGATCTTCGAGTGGCAAACGCAGGAGCGTACATTTGAGATCCGACTTACCGAGTGTGGAGCGGATCATGTGCTGGCCGTGGTGCGCAACATTACCGCTCGCAAGCACGACGAGCAACGCCTACACCAGTTGGCCTTCTATGATTCATTGACCGGATTGCTGAATCGGGTGGGATTTAACGAAGCCCTGGAACAGGTACGACAGCAACTGGATGCGCATTTCGCCATCCTCTTGCTCGATATTGATCGCTTTAAGACCATTAACGATAGCCTGGGGCATCGGTTTGGCGATCAAGTTCTGGTGGCAATTGCGCAACGTCTGCAGCAGTGCCTGCCGCCGCAGGCACTGCTGGCGCGGTTGGGTGGAGATGAGTTTGCCATTTTGCTCGATCCGGTATCCGACGATACGCTGATCATGGGTGTGGCCGAAGCCGTACAACACGTATGTGCGGCTCCGTTTAGTGTTGGTACGGCTGAAACATATGTGACGGTCAGTATCGGGATTGCCCTGAGCGACATCAATGCCCAACCCTCATCTGATCCGCTGCGCGATGCCGATACTGCCCTGGCCCAGGCAAAAGCGGATGGACGACGCTGCACCGTCGTGTTTGACACGGCGATGCATCTGCAGATAGCGACCCGGATGACGCTGGAGACAGAGTTGCGCCGCACATTCGAGCGGCAGGAATTGCGCATCTATTATCAGCCGATCATCAACCTTGCCAGTGGTGAACTCCATGGGTTTGAGGCGCTGGTGCGGTGGCAGCATCCGCAGCGCGGGCTTTTAACGCCTGACACATTTCTCGCCATAGCCGAGGAGGTGGGCCTGAATATCGCTATTGACCGCTGGATGCTACGCGCAGCCTGTCGTCAGTTGCAGGAATGGCAGACTCGGTATGTGACACCACATCGGTTCACGATGAGCGTGAATCTGTCACCGCTGCACCTGATGCACTCGGAACTCCTGGGCACGGTCGAGCAGATCCTCAGTGAAACCGGGGTGGCCCCCCAACAAATCAATCTGGAAATTACGGAAGGCAGCTTTATCCAATATCCAGATACAGCCCTGACACTCCTGGAACAACTCCGCAAGCTAGGAGTACAGATCAGCCTGGATGATTTTGGCACCGGCTACTCGTCGTTGAGCTATTTGCAACGATTTCCACTCACGACGTTGAAGATTGATCGTAGTTTTGTACAGCGAATGGATACGCAATCACAGGATTGGGTGATTGTCCAAGCACTGGTGATGCTAGCACACTCGCTGGGTATGAATGTGGTAGCCGAAGGTGCCGAAAATGAAGTACATCTGGCTCATCTACAAACGTTACAATGTGACTATGTGCAGGGCTATGTCTTTGCTGAACCTTTAGATGCCATTTCCGCTGAGGATTTCATATGTTCCTGGCAAACAGAGGCGGAACGAGCTGTGCCAGACCAATCCCATGGCGTAGTCCATCTCGTACACCAGTCTAATGGACATAATGGTGTGCATACATATTATGATTATGTCCCGGATGGATTCCGCCAACCCCCAACCACCAGCGGCACCCACCAGGTTGAAGTCTATCACCAACGTTGGCAGCGTTCTCATGGGCTAGATCGCCAGTTTGATACCCAGGGATCGCATTCCGGTGAATGAGTGGGGTTATAGCAAGGCTATACGAATGGTACATCGGAGTCCAGTCTTTCACCTGGACGGAGCAAGACCCAGGCGAAAGCCGGGACGCCAGTTCTTCACAACTGATGCAGGATTGCTCTATGTGGTGGCTTGAAGCCCATGCCCTTTTCGCCTGCGGCCGCGAGGACATCCCTCCACGTCAACACGGCGGCAGCATGGCTGCTGTACGTCATACACCCTTTCATACTGTTTCGACGTGACCCTTCCGCATGTTCGTGTCATGCACCCGCGGTTCGCGGTCGTTCATCACCCCATGGGTTTCGCCTTCGGCAGCGCGGTCTTTTTTCTCTTGTGGTTCCCCTTTTCGCCGAAAGCGAAAAGGGGAACCACAAGAGAGTCCCTTCCCCTGCGGACGCAGAGGAAACGCGGCCGCAGATGATCCACCGCGTACGTCTGGACATGCGGAAGGGGAAGACGAACCAAAAGAGGCGGAAGGGCGAAGTCAAAATTCCGCATCCGTTGCTCAGTCTGACGCTTGCTCATATGACCACGGGACTTCCCCTGGAAAGTGATTGTGAGGGGTGAGAGCTTCCTCCGAAATCCCCGGTCTGGTGCGGCTTCGCCGCGCCGCATCAGACCGGAACATGGGCGGGGGCCGCAGGCCCCCGCACCCCCCGCCGTGACGCAGTCTCGTTCGAGGACGAAGGCAAGAATATGCGAAAGGTTCACGTCGAAACGGTATAACCCATTCACGGTTCAATTCTGCGGTGGGCAGCGAACTTGACCGTACTATACTGGTGCAGTATAATTCGCTTGCATGAGTGTTCTATTGTGACAATGTATGGTACATTTATGTGGTTAAGAACGGGTGGTCTATGGAGTTTCATATAACGATGATGACAAGGAGTGTATCAACTGTAAATAAGATATTTGGAAATGCGTAAGGAAATAATACCACAATCCGCATCCCACTCACATACCTTGGTCTATCGCGGTTGGCTTGCTCTAGGGCCAGTCCTCATCATCACCCTCTTTGCGCTTCTGCTGATGTGGCGTCCCATTGTCCTGGGGCATACGTTTTTACCCATTGATGGGTTGTTGCACCTGCATCCCTGGCGCTATTCGTATGAGCGGGTACCGGTCAACAATCCGCGCAACACCGATCCCACGCGCCAGCTTTTCCCGCGTCGCCTCCTGACGAATGACATTGCAGCCCAGGGCGAATTGCCACTCTGGAATACGTCGATTCTCACCGGGACACCACTGCTGGATGATGGTCAACTGGCGTTTTTTTATCCACTAAGTTTGATCTTTTTTTTGATGCCCGTGGCCATGGCCTTTGGTTATTATGCGTTTGTCCACCTGATACTGGCTGGTGTTGGAAGCTATTTCTTTACGCGCCAGATCGGGGTGGGGCGCGGCGGGGCGATCCTGGTCGGGCTGAGTTATATGTTGAGCGGTTATATGCTCACCTGGCTCCAATACCCGAAACATACTGCGGCCACGGCCATGCTACCCTGGTGCTTCTGGGCGGTGACACGTGCCCTTACATGTACTCGCTGGTCAGGATGGTTGCTCTGTGGCGCAGTACTGGCGTTGCCGGTGCTGAATCATCTTCAGGTTGCATTTTATGTCTATGTGGGCGTTGGCAGCTTTCTAATCTGGGGCCTCTGGCATACTCCGCGCTGGTCGTTGCGCCTGCGCCATATGGTGGGTTTCGGCCTGGCGGTATTGCTGGCGCTCATGCTGAGTGCAATCCAGCTTCTGCCGGCGCTCGACCTGGCGGCCACCAGCCAGCGCAGCAATCTGCCCTTTGCGCCCGGCAACAATGAGGTGTATTTCCTTATGCTGCTGCGACTGGTGCTGCCGGCGCTCGAAGGTGCGCCACGGGTTGGCCCGCCGCCAGCCTGGGGGGTGACACTCCTGCAAGTACCCTACCCCTATGCAGGCCTGATTCCACTCCTGTTGCTGCCGCTCACACTCTGGTTTACGCGCTACCGTGCGAGTCTCTTTTTTGGCCTGTTAGCGGTGGGCGCGTTTGCGCTTGCTGTAGGTAGTCCGCTCCTGGAACTATATTATCCGGCTCGTGCCACTCTACCCCCAGTTTGAAGACCATACCCGCTGGTTTGCGCTCTGGGGGTTTGCGGTTGCGGTGCTGGCTGGCATGGGGGCCGAGATCATCGCCACAGGGAACTGGCGAGCGTCGGTTCCAGCTGAACAGCAGCGTATGCGCAGGGCTAACCGCCTGCTACTCGTGGGCCTGGCGCTCTTTCTGGGTGGATGGGGGCTGTACCATCTGCAACTCTTCCAGCCCGCCTCGCGCTACGGCCTGTATATTACGATGATCCGGCAGCAACAACTGCTGCCACCGCTGCTCTTTGCCAGCGGCGGATTGGCGGCGTTGTTGCTGCTGTCCTGGCGGCGCTTGCCTGGCACAGTGCGCTGGGCACCGCTGCTGCTACTGGTCTTTGCCGACTTGAGTTGGTATGGTGGCAGCTACAATACCAGTACAGATATGGCTATTCTTGATCCAACCAGCAAATTAACCGACGAACTGGCTAGCTACCCTGCCGATTTGCTGGCTGCAAGCCAGGTCTTTCCGCCGACGCGCCAGACCGCCTTTCTCCAGAGTCAGCCTGGCCCTTTCCGCATAATGGGCGCGGCACCGGATGTGCTGCCGCCGAATGTCGCGGGTGCCTATGGACTGGAAGATATTCGGGGCTACCATTCGCTCTTCACCCAGCGCTATATGCGCCTGGCGCGCATGGCTGACGGCAAGGATTTTACACGCGATAGTGAAGGCAGCGCTGTCTTGCGTCCCTATTTCACATCGTCATATAACAATCGACATATACTGGACATGCTCAACGTGGAATATATTGTTTTTGGGCCAGATAACGCTGGCGCTGAACGCTATGCGCCACTGGAACTGGTGCATCAGAGTAGCGAGGGCTGGATCTATCGCAATCCAACAGTCTTGCCACGGGCCTGGCTGGTTCATCAGGTTGAGGTGATTGCCGATGATACAGAGCAACTGGCTCGTATGTCGCAGCCCGACTTTGATCCGAAAACAATGGCCGTGGTCGCTGAACCGCTGCCGCCGGTCGGCCCGGCAGTAGCTACCCCGATGCGCCCCATCGTTCAATATCGCCCGAATCACATTCGCGTGCAAGCCAGCCCGACTGCACCGGCACTGTTGGTATTATCCGATGCCTACCATAACGGCTGGCAGGTACGGGTCAACGGCGAACCAGCCCCACTCTATCGCGCCAACTATGCGCTACGGGGCGTCTGGTTGCCGCCCGGCACACATACGATCACCCTGGATTATCGCCCGCAACCGCTGGTGTGGGGGGCCGTTCTGAGTGGCGTGGCCGTCCTGATCGTGGTTGGGGCAGTCGTCTCGCACATACGGCGACTTCGGTTGCCACGCTTATAATATACGCGGCACGTGCTGAACCTGACCGGGTTCTGCTGTTCGTGCAAAGACATGGTTCACATAGTTAGGATAGGGAGTGCGGCCAACTGCAACAACGCATGCCCGGCTCAAGCCGGGACTCCCGTTATTTGCAACGCATGCCCGGCTCAAGCCGGGACTCCCGTTATTTAGAACGCATGCCCGGCTCAAGCCGGGACTCCCGTTATTTGTCACGTATGCCCGGCTCAAGCCGGGACTCCCGTTATTTGTTCCATATAAGCGCTGAACCATGTCAAAGGCGCAGAGGAGCAATGTGTGTCTCTGCCTTTGGTAGACATGTACGTGGCATGTTGCTCCTGCGTCTACCAGCGGTACGGGCTGCGGCGTTTTGTTGGCAGGTGCAGGGGTGCATGCACCTGCTTTCTACCGCCCCTCCTCCCGCACCAGCAACAGACCGATAATCACACTCAGCACCACTAACCCACTCGCCAGCAATCCATTAACCATGAACCCATAGTTCTGCCACAGGAATGGGCCAAGCAGCGAGCCAAACACTCGACCTATACCCATCGCCGCCAGACCCAGTGCCAGTACCGTACCACGCATCGACGGCACCATTTCGCTCAAGAGTGGAAAGGTGGAGATGAGTGCAAACTCAAAGCACAGTCCCATCAGCAAAAACAACGGAAGGAACAGTGTCCAATTTCCGGCACTAAAGGGCAAGGCGGCCTGAATGATAGCCAGAGCTACCAGCCCCAGCAGCACAGCCCGCCGCTTGCCCAGGCGATCAGTTAACAGCGCCGACCCGCCCGACCCACCCAGCTCGACAAAGCCCAGCAATCCGAAGATTAACCCCAGTTGCTCGGTCGTCGCGCCAAAATCGGCCTGCAACCAGCCAGCATAGACAACAAAGATCAGTTCGATGGCCCACAGCAGACAGGTCAGCAACAGTATCGCTCCCCACACATTGCGCTGGCTGAGTGCTATCAGCGCCGACCAGCGATGCGGAATATGCGCAACATAGGTGGGTGACCTGCCCGTGGGCAAGATCATGCACGTTCCGATCACCAGCAGCAAGCCCATGCTCAGCAGAATGGCAAAGGCTGCCGCCCGTGTACCACTGATCTGCACGACGTGGGTCATCAACGTTACGCCCAGCAACGCCGACAAAGCCCACGACGTTTCGATCAACCCTAGCACGCGCCCGCGTCGGGCATAATCGGTGCGGGCGCTGATGTAGGATTGCAAGGCGGGTTGATACAGCGCCGCACCGAGTCCGGTTAATGCATAACCGGTTAAAAACAGCGCGAACGATGGTGCAAGCATACAGCACAGTGTTCCGCTACAAAAGAAGAGTAATGCACTGATCATTGTGGTGCGTTCCCCACGCATATCTGATAAAATACCACCCATGGGACTCAACAATGATACCCCGACCTGCATCGTTACGAGCAGACTGACCGTTGGGAGATCAAGCGCAAAATCCTGGGCCAGAAAAACCAGCAGCGGGTAAATCATGCGAAAAGATGTGTTAAGCGTGAACCGGCTGATCAGCATGAGCATAATTTGCCAGCCCGTCAGTTGGTTCGAATCAGTATGTTCTATTATGGTCATAATGCTCCTATTGGTTGACCACTGTGACGAAAATCGTCACTACGAACCGACACGCGCTCCATATCGGCTCTAATACTACCGCAGTTCGCCGTCCTGGGTATTCCAACGCCCCATATGTCGAGAGCTTGAAGGCTGCCTGTTCCGAACGCCACTTCAGCGGCCTACTGGAACCCGGGCAGGCAGGCTGCGCACCCCTAGCTCGCGGCTTCCGCCTCCGAGCAAGCTACAGTTCGGCGCGATTGGTGTGGGGCGTGATATGACCTTTGCGTGCGCGGCAAACGCCAACACTACGCTGGGCGCTCATATTGACAGCACTGATCAAGCCATGTATGATCGGCTGCCACAAACCGCAGCGATGCATACAGCTCTGCTGCTACCCTGCCCGTCCGGCTTCACCCTGAAGGATATGTAAGGATAAACAATGCACCGCTCCTATCACTGCTGGCACAGTTCTGCCCTGGGACGTTCCATGGAGTTACAGGTTTTTGGCTACAGTGGCCCGATCTGCCTCGTTTTTCCCACCTCCCAGGGTCGTTTCTATGACTATGCCGATTTTGGCATGGTCGAAGCACTCAGCCACTGGCTCGAAGAAGGACTGTTACAGTTGATCTGTCTGGACAGCATTGATGCTGAAAGCTGGTTTAACTATCATGCCGACACCGACGTGCGCATGCAGCGCCATGATCAATACGAACAGTATATTCTGAACGAAGTTCGCCCATTTGCGCAGGCCAGCAACCCCAACAATACCTGGATTGTCACCGGTTGTTCGTTTGGAGCCAGCCATGCGATCAACTTTGCCTTTCGCCACCCGGAGGTCGTCAACCGCGTCATTGGGCTGAGCGGCATGTACGATTTGCGCCGCTTCTTCAACGACTATACCGAAGCGGTGTACTATCACAACCCGATCGATTTTCTACCCAACCTGACGGAGGAAAAACAACTGGCCCGCATGCGCCAGCTCGATATTATTCTGGCGATTGGCAAAGATGACACTTCCGCCTGGAGCAATCATCGGCTGTCGCACATTCTGTGGAATAAAGGCATCTGGCATGCGCTACGCATCTGGAATGGCTGGGCCCATGACTGGGCAAGCTGGCAACGCATGATCACCCTGTATATTGATGGCCATGACTAGGGGGCAAAAAAATCGGGGGGTAAGAGATCGACATCACGCAGGACAGCACGGAGGATCACTCCATTGCGCTCGATGCGCTCAATATGGCCTTGTAGCCGTTGCCCTTTGACCGCCCAGCGCACAGTATCGCCCGGCTGCAAATCAAACATTTCCGGGCGCATATACGACTGACTACAATCTATCATAAACCCCTTATGGTCAATCGCATCTACGGGCAAACAGGAGTAACGCCGTCCATAGCCACGGCGCTCGACATCTATTGAGTTAAAACTCAACTCCATCATTGGTAGGATCTGGTGCAGGATTTTCATCTCCTGTCTCGGGCCGTACACACACCGGTCTGTGCCCATCGTTCTGTCTGAGTTATAGCTTAGGATGGGCAATTATACCATAAGCACCCTGTTCCGATACTGCTGGTAGAGAAAACGTGTGGGTAACCGTTCAGGTGGGTTGGTTTGGAGGGGCACTGCCCCTTCAGGAGGTTCCCGGGGTTTGGCGGGGGCCGCAGGCTCCCGCAAGCCCCGCTGGCGAACGTTCCCCTGAACGGTTACAACGTGTGGTACAATCGCCAGGGAAATACGTTTTGCCTATGATCAGGAGCTATTGTGACAACTAAAAAAATTGGCCTCTTAGTCGGATCAGAGTGGTCATGGCCCCCGGCTTTTATCAACGAAGTTAATCGTCGCCAGGAAAACATCAGCGCCGAGTTTGTGCGCTTAATCGGCTCGCGGATGGCTGAACCATGCATGTATGATGTGATCATTGATCGTATCAGTCACGAAATTCATTACTATCGTACCTTTCTCAAAACGGCTGTCCTATCGGGGACACTGGTGGTCAATAATCCCTTCTGGTGGAGTGCCGATGATAAGTTTTTTGGGGCCAGCCTGGCTACCTATCTCGGTGTTGCCCATCCGCGCACCGTGGCACTGCCTTCACACTCCTATGCCGACGGGATTGCTGAGGATTCGCTGCGCAACCTGGGCTATCCTATTCCCTGGGATATGCATATTGAATACCTGGGAGGTTTCCCGCTCATCCTCAAGCCCGTCTGGGGCAGTGGTTTAAAACAGGTCTACAAGCTGCATTCCCGTGAGGAATTGTGGATGGTTTATGACCAGACGGGAACTGAGTGTATGATGCTGCAAGAATATATTACCTGGGACAAATATGTGCGCTGTATTTGTATTGGTCAGGATCATATTATGACGATAAAGTATGATATCAATGCACCATGGCCCCACCGTTATTTCCGCGATGATCACTATTTGACCAACGAAGAGGGACAAAGCGTACTCGAAAGCGCAATGAAGCTAAATCAAGCTCTGGGATATGATATGAATGCGATTGAGTTTGCGCTTAAAGATGGCGTACCTTATGCTATTGATTTCATGAATCCGGCTCCCGACTTTGATGTTAACTCGCTCACACCTTATTATTTTGATTGGGTGGTAAAAACAATGGCTGACTTTACGATTAGTCTGGCTAAAGGTGAACGGACACAGCAGCATGCTTTTCAATGGCAGGAGATCATCAAAAAACCATGCTAATTAATCGAGAAATTCAAATAAACAGTATTATTTTTCAACGCCGCCCGCTGGCAGAGCAGACCGAGCGTGTCCAGGCGCATCTGCGGAGCCTGTTTGTAGCACTTTCGACACTCAAAGAGCTACAGGCCGACATTGACCAGCGCAAGCCTGAACTGGGTCAGACGCTGGCCGATCTCGATTTTGATCCACTCAAAGCGGCTATTCAGGAGCAACTGGCAAACCTGGAGAAACTCAAACGGCGCTTTGCACGCAATGGACTGAATATTGGCGTTATCGGACGGGCGCGCCAGGGCAAAAGCCTGTTGTTGCAGAGCCTTACCGGTCTAACATCAGCCGAAATCCCCACTGGTAGCTTGCTCCACTGTACCGGGGTGTGCAGCATTGTCCAGCACGAGCCACAGGTACCGACCTATGCTGAAGTGACATGCTATTCTGAGCAGGAATTTCTGGACGAAGTGATCGCACCCTACTATCATCTGTTGCAACTGGGCGATCCGCCATCCACGCTGAGTGAGTTTGCCAGCGAGCCATTGCCGGTATATCCGCCGCAACCATTTGATGCGACACTCTGCCAGGAGTATGGGCCGGCCAATCTGCTCGAAAAATATCGCCACCTGGGGCACTATCACGAGCAACTCCCCACCTACCGACATCTGCTGCAACCACCGACAACGCGGGCGATCAATCCCAAAGATTTTCGTTCGTATGTGGCCCAGTATACTGAGACGGGCGCTCCAATTTTCAACTACATGGCCGTGCGGGTGGCACGCATTGGCTGTACCTTTCCGCATACGGATATCGGGTCGATTGCCGTGGTCGATATGCCGGGTCTGGGGGATACTGGCATTGGCGACCAGGCACGTTTGATCCAGATGCTGGGCGAGCTGGTTGACTTCGTGCTGTTTGTGAAAAAACCTGTCCCCGGCGGCGATTTTATTGGTGACGTGGAGGTGCAACTGTATGATACCGCCCGCCGGGCCCTGCCAACGCTCCCGATTGAGCGCTGGTCATTGCTCATCCTCAACAAGGTCAGCCCGCTTGCCGGTTTAGGCGATAATGCCGAGTTGTGTGCAAAGCTACAAGCCGCTTTGCCACGCTCATTACAGTTTGTGGATAGTGTGATTGTCGATTGTGCCAACCCGGATGATGTTCGGCATGAGGTACTGGATCGGGTGCTGGCCTATCTGGTGGATCATATTCGTGATCTGGATCGCCAGTTTGCGGTTGCCTGCCAGGAAGAACTGTTGCAGGTACGACAGCAGGTGCAACTCGTGCTTGAACAGGCCAGTCATGCTTTGCAAGTCGCTGTACCACGGGGTGGCTCATCCGCGATTTTTCGGCAGCATTTTGATCAGGTGTGGCAGAAATTGACCCGCGAGCTTGAGCATTTCATGCGTCAGTTGCATGACCTGCGTAAGGTGGAGAGTACGATTTTGCAACAGGCGATTGAAAATGCCCTGTGGCTTTGCAAAACACAGAATATTATGCCCACCTTGCAGGAAATTCAAGATCGGCGCGATCTCGAAGGTTCCTATACTATTGCCTATCATCAGTTTTTGCACGATATTCGCACCCGATTGACCCGGCGGCTGATGAGTCTCGATCCGGCGCTCAACGAGTTTGTCAACGAAGTCAAAGCTGGAGTGGCAAGCGTGTTGATTGAGCATGGACGCCTGGGACTGGTGGTTCCAGCTACCGGTGCCCCGTTTCTGGAAGCGATGGCCGAGCGTATACCGTCTGATCTGCCAGAACTGAAGCAGGCGTTTGAACAGATTGCTGCCTTTCGCCTGTCCTATCGTGGGTTTATTCATTACCGTATTCGTGCCCACCTGGATCGCCTGACGCCTGATACGCCGAACTCGCAGTTGAAGGAGATTATGTCGGCTACTGATGTGCTTGAGCATCTCGAACTGTTTTATGGTGAGACGATTGCACAGGTTGAACATGCACTCCAGGAATTGCTGGCAACACCCAACGAAGCGGCCTTCGCGGTGGTGGAAGAGTTTGTTGACCAGATTTTGCGGGCCAAGAATTCGGCACGACGCTGGGAAGGTTTTTATGATGAGGTGAAGTTAGAGGTGTGGCCGGAGATTTTTGGCGAACTGACTGAGACCATGCGTATTCAAGAGGAGTGGCAGGCGGCAGTTAAACGAGCGTTTCAGAGTACCAGTGCCGATTATCGGCTGGTGCCGTAGTCTCTGACCACCGCGATGTTGAGGGATACGGAGGAACGACGAACGTCGTTCCTGAGGTCGGAGGAACGACGTTCGTCGTTCCCCTTCACGCTCCGCATATTCAGTGTGGTCAATCAGTAGCGTCTTAACGTCACCTGGTACATCTATGCATATTTTGCTTCCCAGCGATGTTTTTCCGCCTGGTAGCGTAGGCGGTGCGGCCTGGAGTGCGCACACGCTGGCGCTGGCATTGATTCAACGTGGTCATACGGTCTCAGCGCTGGTGCCGCGGTCGGGTGTGCCGGGATTGAGCGCTGAATATGTGCTGGGCGTACCGACCATCAATTGGGGCTACCGCGCGCCACGTCTGCCCTTTGTGGAAAACTACTTCCGCCACGAAGCATTCTGGTCGCCCTTTGCCGAGATGCTGGTACGCGAAGGACAATTGGTCATTCACCAGCGCAACTCCTACCACCCGGAGTTGATCATCCACGCCCAGCATGTACAAACCATACCGGCGGCGGTGATCGCTGGTCAACGGTTGGGAGTGCCGGTGGTGGCGACGGTACGAGATCACTGGCCGTGGGACTATTTTGCCACCGGGTTACACGCAAACCGGGTACCCTATCCGCAGCCGACCTGGGCCAGTCTGTGTACCGACTTGCCTGCTCGCCTGGGGGCGTTACGCGGCGTACTGGCACTGCCCACGCTACCCTATCTCCTGGCGCATGTGCGGCGACGGGCCGCTTTGCTGCGCCAGGCCGATGCCGTGATCGCCGTGAGTCACTATATGGCACGCCGGTTAGCGCCGCTTGTGCCGGCAACGCGGTTGCATGTTATTCCCAATATGGTCGATCCGGTGGCAACCGAGCGGATAGCCGCTACACCGCCGCGCCTGACGCTATCCACACCTTTTCTGCTCTTTGTGGGCAAACTTGAACGCAACAAAGGTGTCGAACTCCTGGTCGATATTTTTCGGGCACTGATAGGCCAGAAGCCATTGCTGCCAGGTGCGTCGCACGCTCATTTTCCCTATCCGCTGGTGGTAGCAGGCACCGGGACGCTAAAACCTCACCTTGAACAGGAGTTGACTAGACTGGGCGTGCGTGTGCATTGCCTGGATTGGGCACCCCGCGCCGAGGTGTTGCGTCTGCTGGCACGTTGCGAGGTGTTGCTCTTTCCCTCCACCTGGGGTGAGCCACTGAGCCGGGTATTGCTGGAGGCCAGCATGCTAGGCGCAGCAATCGTGGCCATGCCAACCGGTGGCACCGGTGACATCATCACGGACGGTGTCACCGGGCTGTTAGCGGCCACGCCCGAACAGTTTGCACAACGCTTGCATGAGCTACTCAGTCAGGCGGATCTGCGTCAGCGCTTGCGCAACCAGGCACACCATATGGCCCGGCAGCGATTTGCGGTAGAGGTCGTTGTACCGCAGGTCGAGGCGGTGTATCGCATGTTGCTGGCACGGCGCTGCTAACCGCCGCCGATCAACTGCAACGCCTGACGAAACTCATCTTGTAGAAGTGGGAGGAACAACCAGCCGATGCGCAGTAAGGGATCAGCCAGGCGGGATTGGTCAACCGCTGGTTGCCAGACGGGCAGCGGAAACGTTACGGTCACCAGCACGATAGTTGCCCAGAATAACACGGCCTGAATGAAGCCCAGCACACCGCCCAGCGCATGATCGAGCCAACCCAGAAAGAGCAGGCCCACAAACAGACGTAACAACGATGCCACCAGGCTGGCGAGCGCACTAACGCTCACCAGCACCAGCAGAAAGCCCAGCGCACCCACCAGCATATCACTGGCGATAAACGAACTGAGCCAGGCTGCTACTTCTGACCCGTAGCGCCCGGCCATAATGATCCCTACCAGCAAACCGACCACGGCCAGAATCTGACGAATCAGTCCCCAATAGATGCCCAGAATCGTAAATATGCCGCAGGTCAGCAGCATAACGAAATCAAACCCATTCATGCTGTACGCTCACGGCGCTTCTTTTCATAGCGCATCAAGCCAGCAACACTCATCTCACCCCAACTCTCAGCAATCAGTGCGCCGGGATAATCCTGGCGGGCTTCTGGCAACCAGCGCGCATTGATTGCCGGAATATCCTCATCGCCTGCCTCGAGCGCGGCATAGACAATCTCCACCAGTTCCTCCAGTTTCTCGTGGGCCATGCGCAGCTTCTCTTCCACATCATCGTGGGGGCCACAGTGGGTGACATACAACCGACTGATGTCCTGCTGCTGCAACATCGCAATCGTGTTGCGCTGCGCTTCCAGGTCGTAGGTTGGCGGTGGTGTGCAGGGAAAGAACAGCTTATAGTGGGGCATATCCAGGCCAGCCGCATCACCAATAAACAACCCACCACTCCGCCGCTCGCGGTAGGAGAGGTGATCGGGCGAATGACCTGGCGTGAGAATCGCTTCCAACACCACATCTTGCCCGAGATCCAGACGCAGGCTCTCCGCCGAACAGATACGCTCCTTGGGCACAGGCTGCATATCGCCGTGCAACGGCCAGGCCTTTTCGCCAATCGCACGACGGGAACTGGCAATCAGGCGCGATGGGTCAACGAGGTGCGGCGCAGTCATACTATGGATATACACCGTGGCCCGTGGTAACGCGGCTGCCAGCAGCCCAGCCCCTCCTGCGTGATCGACATGGATATGCGTGCAGAGAATATGCCCCACCGCTTCGCGTGCAATACCCAGTTGATCCAGTCCGGCCAGTGTCGCAGACGCTGTCAGCGGTGTACCGGTCTCCACCAGCGCAATATCATCGCCACGCACCACATACGTTACACCCACACCAGGCCGGTTCAGCAGATCATGGTCAATCGCAGTAATGTGATCATCAACAGGAATAATTTCCATGTCCTCTCCCTCATTTCAAACAATAGAAGCGTTGCACCAGGTAAGATACGGTTGCAATGCAAGAGCATGGTGGCCTATGCTATGTAGCGGGACATCCACTTCGGCCGATAAAGCAGATCAGCGTTAAAGGTAGTGTACTACCAATCAATGTGACTGCGACCTTCCGCATCTGTTGGTTCGTCTTCCGCTTGCTCCTACGACAACGAGATTTTATCTGGAACGAGATTGCGCAGGGCGTGGAAGGACGTTGTATACAACACCCCTCCGCCGCCCTCCGCCCCACAGGGGAAGGGCGCGGCTTTGCCACGCCGCACCAGCACAGGAACATGGGCGGCTCCCCCCATACCTCCCGCTGCGACGCTGGCTCGTGGGAGGACGAATGGCAAGACTATGCGGAAGGGTCACGTCAAAACGGTATAAGAGTATAGTCTCAATTGTACACTACGTCTCTGGTTTCGATCAAGATGCGGAGATTCCGCAGAATAATCGCCAATAGATGTGATTCGCAGACACCCATAGCAATCCTACATGCGTTGTGAAGACCGGAGTCCCGGCTTGACGCTTGGAGCGCTCCGTCCAGGCTGAAGCCAGGATTCCGGTTCACAATTGGAATTCGGATTGCTATATAGCTTGCTCGTACACACAGTACATCAGGTACCTACCTATGATTCCTCGTCCTCGGTGGCCGCCTTCTTTTTGCGCCGACGGGAGCGTTTTCTGCTGCTGGTTGACGTTGCTGGCAATGCTGCTGCAGCGGGCGCTCTAGGGGACGAGTGCTGTTTGGATTCTGCTGGTAATACGTGTGCATCGGCGGTGGTACTCACCGTACCACCTGATTGTTCGTCTGCAGGGTGGGTAGCCCGCCGCTTGCGTGATCGACGTGATCGTTTTGCATTTGATGGTTCCGACGCTGTCGTTTCCCGGCGACTGGTTGTTGATGCTGGATGTAGGCGGCGTACCGGGGTTGCCCGCAGCGATGAGGATGGTTTAACCGGGTGGTCACTCTCAGTCTCAGTCGAGAGCGAGCCTTCTTCCAGCCAGGCCAGTGTATCTAGCACCTCTTGATTGTCGGCGTGACTCAGATGGAGATCGAAATCTTCCTGCATCTCCTGATCAGCGGAACCCGGCGTAATCCCCTCCTGGGCACGACTGCGCGCAATCGTATGCACTTGCGCCGTCGCCTCATCAATAAGTTCGGGCGTATACATATCTTCCATCCCACTATGGGCCAGTTTCACCGTCACCGTGCGCTTCAAAACATTGACTGCCACCACCTCACCGGGGCCATCGGGTGTTTTGACCCATGCACCCTTACGCGGCAACTCTGTCCGCATCTCCATATACTGTTCGTGTTCATACGACAAACAACACAGGAGACGACCACACACTCCGCTAATTTTGGCAGGATTCAGGGGTAAATCTTGATCCTTCGCCATCTTAATCGTCACTCGTGCATAATCAGGCAAAAACGTTGCACAGCATAACAGCCGACCACAGGGGCCAATACCGCCGAGCAACCGCGCTTCGTCACGTGGGCCAATCTGCCGCAGTTCGATCCGGCTCTTGAACGTACGGGCCAGATCGCGCACCAGCATGCGAAAATCGACGCGCTTTTCGGAGATAAAATAAAACGTGAGACGTGATCCGTCAAAATTATATTCCGCCTTGATCAACTTCATGGGGAGATTATGGTATTGCACCCTCTCGGCACAACGTTCCAGCACTTCAGCGTGACGCTCATACAACCGTTCCATACGTTCAAAATCGGCTGGTTCGGCCATACGCAGGATCGGCTTCAGTTCACCCACAATCTCGCTTTGGGGCACCAGAAAGCGTTCATTGACTACCCGCGCCATTTCCGGGCCACGCACGGTTTCTACAATCACCAGATCGCCCTGATGCACCTGAAAGTCACACGGATCAAAATAGTATGTTTTTCCGCTATCTTTGAAGCGGATTCCAACCACTGTTATCATGGGTTCTTCTGTAACACTTTATAGGCGCGGACATGTTTTTCTTTCCCTTTGAGCTGCAGTTCGCCTATTTCCTGCACCACAAAGAAATCTTTAATAGATGTATAGGTATATTCGCTAATAAAAACGCTTCCTGCCTCGGCAGCCGTTTCTAGCCGCGCCGCAGTATTCACCGCATCGCCAATCGCGGTATATTCCAGGCGATGATGGGTGCCAAAAAAGCCGGTATACGCCAGACCGGTATTAACGCCGATCCGGATCTGAAACGCCTTATCGGGATCGAGCTTCTCAACCAGGCGTTGCTGCGCACTTTGCATCTCCAGGGCAGCCGAGACGGCCTGGAGTGCGTGTTGCTCGTTATACGGCTCGTCGGGCAAGCGTGGTGCCCCAAATATCGCCATGATACCATCTCCAATATATTTGTCGACGGTTCCGTGATGCTTAAAGATAACATCGGTCATTTCATGCAAATACTCATTGAGCAGATCTTGAACTTCATGCGGTGAAAGGCGCTCAGATAGGGCCGTAAAGCCTTGTACATCAGCAAAGAGGATCGTCACCATCTGTTCTTCAGCTTCCCATAACCTACCATATTGCAGCACATAACGTGCCAGGGCCTGCGCCACATTTGGCGAGAGAAAGCGCTCCAGATTCTGGCGTACCTGGGCTTGCTGCCGTAGTTCTTGCGTCAACCGGGCACGCTCAATCGCCACGGCGGCCTGACTGGCCACCGCTGCCACCATATCGCGATCATTCTCAGAGAATTGATCCCGCCCAGGCGAGTCCAACAGAATAACGCCCGTGGATTTGCCTTCAAGCAGCAGCGGTACGCAAATGGCCGAACGAATATTGGCGCTGATAATGCTCTCAGACCCTGCAAAATCCAGACGCGCATCGCGGGTTAATACGGCCTCACCGCCCTCCAGTGCTTTACGCACAATGGTACCACTAATAGCAACCTCACCCTGTTCAACGGCATGAATAATCATCGGCACCAGTTCGTTCCCTTTGCGCAGCAACAGGAATCCACGCTGAGCGGGAACCAACCGCAATATCTCTGTCAATACCAGTTCGAGCAATTCGTGGAAATCCACCACTTGATTGAGTCGCATTCCGATCGCATAAAACATTTGCAGATCGAGGGTGGGTGGGGGCACATCATCGACCCGCATCATGCGCCCATCGGATGCCAGAGGGAAGTATTTGCTATCATCCAGCACCACACTCTGTGCCGCTCGATCTTCAAACGTCAGCTCAAATGGCCCGATAGTGATGGTATCGCTATCGTGAAGCGGTTCTTCTTTGACTCGTAACCGGTTGACGAACACGCCATTGCGGCTGTCTAAGTCGTGGATCCATGCCTGACGGTCGCGCAACGTAATCTGGGCATGGCGGCGCGATACGATCGCATGGTTGAGAACAATATCATTATCCGGCAGGCGGCCAATCGTCAACCCGCTGGAGGTCAACGCAAACGTGTGCTGTTGATGCCCTATTGTAACCGAGATACGAGCCATTGCTACGATTCCTTATGCGATATTGTGGGCAAATATGCCGAAGTTGCGAGAGGTATAAACCATACTGGTGGTCAGCCACACTGAATAGGCAGAGCATGGAGGAACGACTTTAGTCATTCCTGAGATCGTCGTAACGACGAACCGTTCCTACGTATCCCTCACCATCACGGTGGTTAACCACTAGTACACGATAACGGAAATCGCTCCAAGGTTTTGTCATGCTGAGCGCCGCGTGTTGTCATGCTGAGCGCCGCGCGTTGTCATGCTGAGCGCCGCGAAGCATCTTGCGCCGCGCAGCCTCTTGCGCCGCGAATTGTCATGCTGAGCGAAGCGAAGCATCTTGCGAAGCGAAGCATCTTGCGCCGCGCAGCCTCTTGCGCCGCGAATTGTCATGCTGAGCGCAGCGAAGCATCTTGCGAAGCGAAGCATCTTCGCCGCGCGTTGTCATGCTGAGCGAAGCGCAGCCTCTTGCGAAGCGCAGCCTCTTGCGAAGCGCAGCCTCTTGCGCCGCGAATTGTCATGCTGAGCGAAGCGCAGCCTCTTGCGAAGCGCAGCCTCTTGCGAAGCGCAGCATCTTCGCCGCGCGTTGTCATGCTGAGCGAAGCGAAGCATCTTCGCCGCGAAGCATCTTCCCCTCTGATGGGCTCACGATCCTTCGCTCCGCTCAGGATGCCATACACTCCGGCTACGCCTCCGCTCAGGATGACAGACAACGTATGGAGGTATGTAGGCCCGCTTGTACTAGCGTGATCTAGCAAGCCGCTACCGATGGTACATCGACGTCTCGGCTTCAGCCGGGATGGAGCGAAACCCTGGCGAAAGCCGGGACGCCAGTGCTTCACCACTGACTTAGGATTTATATATCTGGATACCCGACATGTAACCATACGATGTAGTAATTCTTCAGCATAAAATGCAAGAGAATCATAGTATAGCAGACACATCAGGACGGGGCAAGATGCAGAATATGCGTACCTGTTCACACGTGGGAAACACGTTTGCATGTACGCTCCACACTCTCATGTGCTTCTGCGTACCTGTTCACACGTAGGGAACGCCCATGCCTGGGAGTGAGGATAGGACGCCCTCCATCGCGGAGACGAGGGCAAGCTGCTCGCGCTTCCAGGAGAAAAGTGAACATATACGAATATGCTAGAAGCAGCACAAAGTGAGATAGCAACTCCTGATGTAATAGTAATATACGCACATGCTCTGCGAGGTGATGAGGCACGCGGAAGTACGATGCTTAATAGCGCGATCAAACATCAGACATCAAGAAGAGGCTGACATCAGGCCGGTTCTCCCCAGATGAAGCTGGCAATTTCTGGTGATACCGTAATACTCTGATCCCCAGCTTGTAAGGTGACACCATACGCTGGCGATACATCGGTAATCGTAAACTGCGATTCAGGAACAATATTATTGCTCTGCAAATAGCGCATCAAGTCCGAATCCTCCTCTGCTTCTTCGACAATCCGCTTAATAATAAAAGGCATGCCCGCCTTGGTTGCATCCAGACGCACACTGCCGGGATAGTGTTCGCACGATCCAGGGATAGGGTTACCATGCGGACAGGTGGTGGAATGACCAACCAGGCTCTCGATCCGTGCAGCCATGATTGGTGAGAGGGCATGTTCCAGGCGCACCGCTTCTTCGTGGATTAAATACCAGGGCAAGCCCATAACATCTACCAGAAAGCGCTCTAAAATACGATGACGCTTGACTACGGCCTCAGCCAGCACAGCGCCTTCGGCAGTCAAAGAAATTTCGCCACGGCCATCACGCCGAATATAATTTTTGGTTTCCAGTTGCTGCACAATATGCGTCACTGTCGGTGGTTGCACGCCCATCCACCGTGCCAGACGAGCCGCAATGACCGGTTCCCCACGGGCCACCAGATAGTAAATGACTTCCAGGTACTCCCGCTCTTTGATCGTCGGCCCATCCTGTCCGTTGTAATGGCGGCGGCGTGGACTATTTGGTTTGACACGGCTGGCGTTGGCCATCACCGTCTCCTTTCGTATCACTCTGAAGTAATAATCGTTCCAGGTTTCTATTATAGCAAAAATACGCGCTTTTGTCTGCCCTCTTGTACAGCGCTGCGCCTTTGACTTCGCTCAAGATAAACTGCGGTGAAAAGGCGAACTGACCATACCACCGCGTAACTCCTGTGCATAACGCTTGTCAATGCCGCACCCTACTGTTATAATCTGTGCAGGTATTGTGCGAAACATGGTTGGGTATAGAACCTTTTTCGCTTGTGGCAGCCTCGGGTTGCGCCTGATAACCGATCTGACTGTCCACCGCATTGATCCAATAGCACAAGCAAAAAAGAGACACACCACCGTTGATGCAGTATACGTCGAAGATCTGTCAGCGCCTTCGTTACGACTGGCCGTACCCAATCAGTCAAGCATAGCCTGTTGATATTGGTATCTCCTGAGAGTATATGATACATTATGCCTGGAAATGAAACGCGCTCCAGCCAGTTTGGACTTGTCGGCGGCATCCGACAGTCGGTCAGTGATCGCATCACCTGTGTTGAACCGCATCGATCTTCTGTATCCGAAACGCGGAAAGGCCGATTGTATATCGTCACTGAGGCAGAACACGAGCTTGCGCAGAGTCACGATGCCTGTCAACTGGTTGCCAATACGCTACGCAAAGCCTTTTATCATGACACCTCACCCAGCATTACTGCGTCTCTGCGCGCCGCGATTCACGCGGCCAACAAAACCCTGTATCAGCATAACTTCAATCAGCCTGATCAGCAGCGTGTCTATGTTGGTATAACCTGTGCTGTGGCCAAAAAGCATGATCTCTTTATTGCGCAGGTTGCTCCGGCGCAGGCCTATACTTTGACCGATAATAAGCTGCGGGCTATGCCGACCCATCCTTCGTGGAATCCGGCGCATACCAGTGTTATACCGTTTGTGAAGCAACAAGCGCTGGGAGCCAGTCTCTTTGTGGAGCCGGAGTTCTACCGATCCCTTCTGCGTCCAGGGGATGCCCTGGCGATCTGTTCGAGCAATATGGCACCACTGCTCAGTCGTGAAGATATTGAACGCATTTTACGCTACCAGGATCCGGCGGCAGCAACTGAAACGTTGCATAATGTATGTCGGCAGGCAGGGCTTGTCGCGGCCTATGGGTTGGTAATCGAGCTGGTGCCTGCGCTCAACACTGCAACCTATACAGCCCCGTCGAGTACGTCGGGCCTACGTGAGCGCAGCGGGCTGGTGTTTCAGTCAATTGGCCATCGAATGGCAGGCATGTTGCAAAACACAGCCCACCTGTTTCGTGGTTCACGACGATCGCAATCTGTTGCGGCTGACAACCAATCGACTGCTACACATCGTATGAACAAGACCAATAAAGCAGCGCCGTTAATGGTTGAACCGCCCGAATACCCGGTTGAAGTGGCACCTCGCCCGCAACCCATTGAACTGGGCCCAAGCCTGAGCCAGCGCTATGAGCAAGCACCGTTTCTGCAACATAACGACCTCACATTGCCGCCCTCAACATTTCTGGGAGAGTCGTTGCAGCACGATATAGCCTATCTGAGCCAGCAGCGGATTGACGACCACGATGCACCTACCTCGGTGGTACGTGCCCGTCCCTATCGTATGCGCCATGAATTACGGCCACTGGTCGATATGACCTGGAACGAGCGGTTGTTGCTGCCGTTTGAGCAGGTGAGTCATGCTGTCGTAGACTGGATCAGCTATCAGCGTCGCCGTCGTAAGTATCCGCCAGTCACGTCAGTTGTGCGCAATCAAGGCCTTTCCTATCGCCATCAACGTCCGGCCTTTCCCTGGATACCGCTGTTTATGCTGCTGCTGCTGGTAACTGCGCTGATTCTGTATGGCACTAACCTGTCGCGCCGGAGTGCGCAAGAGCAAGTGCAGCAGGATCTGGAACGCGCCGCTCAATATATGGCAGCCGTCTATGAAGCGCCGAACAATACCAGTGCGCTTGACCAGTTGGAAAAAGTGCGTCAGCAGATTGAGTATGTGCAGTCCAGTTCACTGGTAACTGAAACGAACGCACCGTTCTGGTTGCATTATCAAGAACTGAGGCGTGACTATGAGCGGGCGCAAGCAGAGCTACAACGCCTGAGTTTTCTCGACAATCCAACCCTGCTGGCCGAACATCCGCAACTGCTACCGGATGAACTGGCTGAAAGCTCAGGCGTGGGTGGCCGCTTTAGCAGTATTATTGTGCCCCCCTCTACGGCAGCTACGGCGGATCCGCTGGCACTGGAGGCCCTTGGCTATATTTATGTGCTGGACAGCAATGATGTCAATTCACGTCTCTATCGTATCCCCCGTGATGGCGGCGCTCCTGAGCCATACCTTAGTCGTGATGAACCGGTGCAACGCTCGGTCGTCGGGCCTATTCAATCCCAGTCATGGCGTATTGACTCGATTGTCGCTATTGATCAAGGCCCGAACGGGTTTGGGTACTATTTTCGGAGCGGTGGTGAATGGAATTATACACGACTGGGTGGCAGCGAGGTCTGGTCGTTGCGTGATCGCCTGGATCTGGAAACGTATGAGGGTAGTCTGTACGTCTGGGGAGCGCAACCGGGCGAGATTTTGAAGTACAACAGCGGAGCCTATGGCGATCCCCCCACGCTCTGGCTCGATCCGGGCGGTCTGGAAGGGTATACACTCAATAGTGCGATTGATATGGCGATAGATGGTCGTATCTACCTGCTGCAACCCGATGGCCGCGTGGTCGTACTCAGCGCTGGCCGATTTGAACGCGAGATTATACCCGCAGAGATTACCCCGCCACTAACGCTGGTGACGCGCTTTTTTGTCACCGGGCCACCCGACTCCGGGTTTATTTATTTGCTTGATGCGCTCTATGAGCGTGTTATTCAGATCGAAAAGTCCAGTGGAAACGTCATCCAACAGATGCGCGTGCGACCCGACAGCCCGCTCCAACTCGATTATCTGACCGATCTGTTTGTCGATGAGAGCGGGCCACGTGCGCGGATCTACCTGGTCAATGGCGGGCAGATTATCCGTGCTGACATTGCGCCGCCTCCCCGCCCGTTTCGCCAACCCGTTGATACCGTTGATACAGCACCGGATACGCCCGAAGGCGTAACACCGGCGGAGCCATAGTGAGATACTGCTGTGTTGTCACAATCATCTATCTGGATAACCACCTGGCTAACCCGGATCAGTTTGATCTGGGTTCTGCTCTGGGGGCTGAGTGCCTGTGGTACGCCGCTGGAGATTGATCAGGATAGCGTGAGCTTTGGGGGATCTAGCCCGGAGATCGTGGTTGAGCGCTTCTTTGAAGATTTGAACCTGGCCTTTCAAGATCCCGACATTGTGAATCCCGACACACGCCGTACCTGGTCGGAGCGCCTATCGCGCCATTTTGCCCCCAGCGAACGTCTGGCGCAACGAACTGTGCTGGGGCAGGGGTTACGCACGTTTGCCTCTGGCCTGTTACAACTGGCTGATGATCAACAATTGACCACAGAGATTACCTATGACACCCTGGAGCGTGTCGCCATAACCAGTACCTCCGCCACTGTGCGTGTGGTGAATGGCAAGATCCGCCTGCAGCGTGTACGGATTGTTGATCAGCGCAACCAGGAAATACTGTTTACCCAGGAACGGCCCCTGTCGGTTGTCATTGGGCAGGATAGTGAGGTGCTGCCGGTGGTGCAGGTCAATGGGCACTGGTTTATGACCGAGCGCTAACAGGTGTCGCACTCCGATAACAAGACCTGTGTGACCCGTCATAGCCAGAGTGACTGGTCAAGCACATCCCAGAAGGTCTGCAAATCTGGCTACGTCGAAAACAACCCGATTCCCCACGGCACCACGGGTTTATGACCGAGCGCTAACAGGTGTCGCACTCCGATAACAAGACCTGTGTGAACCGTCATAGCCAGGGTGACTGGTCAAGCACATCCCAGAAGGTCTGCAAATCTGGCACTGGCCCGTGTTGCGTATCAAACTGCTGCGCCACCAGGGTTGGGAAAGCTCCTTGCTGTTCGTGCCCAGACATATCGGTATAGACCAGATAGCCACGCACCCGATCCGCGAGACGTAAGATCTTTTGCACCTCGCTGGCAAAATAGCGCTGTAAGCAGTGATGCAGTCCCTCCAGCGTTTGCGTCGTGCCAATCAGGGCGATGTGCCACCCATAGCTCGGATGCGCCAGAAACATATCCGGGTTATGCCGTTCGCGTACAACGTGACGCAACTGGTGTACCAGTTTCAGCAATAGCGACTCGGCAACCGGGCGACCGTAGACCCGCAGCAGGAGTTCAAAGCCATGTACATGCAATACCAGCGCCACCCAGTCTGTGCCCTGCGTGAGGTGCGGTAACATCTGGGCCAGCACCTGTGGGCCGGGCAAACTGGTCAGTGGGTGCTGATGCGCCAGGCCCGGTATGGTGTGCCTCAGCGTTACCGGACGATTGCGCCCATCACGCGCCAGCGACAGCAGCGTCACCAGGCGATACAGCAACCCTTCCGCCAGAAACGGCTTCACGATGTAGTCGTCGGCCCCCACTGCCCGTCCCCGCCGTCGATCCAGCATTTCATCCATAGCAGTGACAAACAGCAGCGGGATATGTGCTGTGCGCGGATCGCTGCGAATAGCCTGGCAGACATCATAGCCACTCAGATCGGGTTTGTTGACATCGGTAATCACCAGATCGGGCATACACTGACGACAGAGTTGAATCGTTGCTTGCCCCAGGCCACCTGGTGTGGCAATAACGTCAAACCCATGGTGCGGCAGCAGCATGCTATAGATGCGCTGAATGTCCGGGCTATCATCGCTGATCAGCACGCGGGCAATCGGTGGCCCTGGATGAACGGATGGGAATCGATTCACCGGTAGCGCATCTTCCGCCTGATCAGATTGAGTCATGGTAGTAAAGAGCGATATAGATCGAGTGTCTTGTGAGCAATCGCTGTCCAACTGAAATGTTCCTCCACGCGCTTGCGTCCATTTTTACCAAACGTTGTACGTACTTCGGCATCGAGTGCAACTTGATTGATAGCAGCGGCCAGATTGTGTGAAAACTGATCGGCAGAGACAGGATCGAACGTCCCGGCTTTCAGGTCAAGATCAACCAGCAACCCGGTCTCACCAGGAACGACCACTTCGGGAATACCGCCAATCGCTGAGGCAACGACAGCCGTTTCACAGGCCATGGCCTCCAGGTTAATGATCCCAAACGGCTCATACACCGATGGGCAGCAAAACACGGCTGCATGTGAGTAAAACTGAATAACGTCTTCACGTGGCAGCATTTCCTGGATCCAGATCACATTGTCCCGGTCAGCACTAACCACCCTGACTCGTTCGGCCATTTCCTGCCCGATTTCGATTGTATCCGGCGCTCCGGCACACAGTACCACTTGCAAGGTCGGGTCAATATCGGGAATGGCATTCACCAGGTGTATAATCCCTTTCTGGCGCGTAATACGCCCCACGAACAACACATAGGGGCGTTCGGGATCAACGCCGTAGCGAGTCAGGGCATCGGTGGCGGGCATATACCGATACTGCTGGAGATCAATGCCATTGTGAATAACGTGGACACGTTCTTCTGGTACATTAAAAAGCCTGAGAACGTCACGCCGGGTCTCCTGGGATACCGCAATGACGGCATTGGCATGTTCAATGCTCATCTTTTCGATCCATGTACTCAAACGATAGGCATTACCCAGTTGTTCGGCCTTCCAGGGCCGCAGTGGTTCCAACGAATGCGTGGTCAGGACAAATGGTACATCCCACAGTTGCTGGGCTAGAAAGCCGGCCATATGGCTGTACCATGTGTGACAATGAACGACATCGGCATCAAAATTGTCTTTGGCCATGGCAAGATTGCGAGAAAAAGCTCCCAGAGCGCCAACAAAGCGTGGATCGGTGTTGTGCTTGAGTTCGTCCCACATTTCATAGCCTTTGACCCGTACATTGCCATCCTGAAGATCTTGATTACCAAAACAACGCACTTCTACAGGAACAAACTGCGCTAGTTCGCGTGAAAGATACTCCACATGGACGCCCGCCCCACCATACACATGCGGTGGATATTCATTCGAGAAAAAGGCCACTTTTTGTAACTTTCCCATGATAGCTCCTTGCTCGTTTGACGATGCTGCTATCATACCGCAATTTTGCGTTACCGTCATGCCAGGCTGTGCAGTGCCCGGACGCTGAAGCGTCGGGCGACTGTGCCAAGGCCACCTGCGTGGCCTGTGTGCTAGCCCGCGCAGGCGGGCTTTGCTCCCGTGTTGCCCGCCCGTTCACGGGCCGGGCGATGTACCGCGACCGTGCGGTCGCCCGGACGCTGAAGCGTCGGGCGACCGTGCCAAGGCCACCTGCGTGGCCTGTGCTAGCCCGCGCCGGCGGGCTTCGCTCCCGCGTTGCCCGCCCGTTCACGGGCCGGACGATGTGACCGTGCGGTCGCCCGGACGCTGAAGCGTCGGGCGACGGTGCCAAGGCCACCTGCGTGGCCTGTGTGCCAGCCCGCGCAGGCGGGCTTCGCTCCCGTGTTGCCTGCCCGTTCACGGGCCGGGCGATGTACCGCGACCGTGCGGTCGCCCGGACGCTGAAGCGTCGGGCGACTGTGCCAGAGCCACCTGCGTGGCCTGTGCTAGCCCGCGCCGGCGGGCTTCGCTCCCGTGTTGCTCGCCCGTTCACGGGCCGGGCAAGCCCTTGCTCAAAGCTTGAATGTGCTGCTCTACCATCTGGCCCAATTCACCCGCCGTGGCACCATCGGTACCAGGGATTAATACATCGGGTGCCAGCATGCTCAATTGCTTGCGGATGTTGCGATAGGTACGCAACGCATCAGCCGAACGGCCTAGCTTCCGCCAGATATACGCCATACCCAGCCATCCTGCCACAAAGGTGCGATCAAGATAGACCGCACGGCGATACGCGGACAGTGCTTGATCTAACTGGCCTTGATGCTCATAGATCTGGGCCAGCAGAAAGTGCGCGTCGGTCGCTA
>CALANA010000021.1 GCA_937925925.1 uncultured Chloroflexales bacterium
CCCATCGTCCATCACTGTCCAGGTATGACCGTGTCGGATTGTGCCCTGGAACGATGTACATCGGCGGTATCGACCGGAATACCGCCAGCTATGATGTGTCTTGTGCGGCACAGACACAGGCACAGGCTTCTCGCTATGTCTGACCGATCTAGACAGGTGCGATGGGTGTGGTCTGAACCATTGGACAACGAACGTTGGTTTAACCTGTAAGGAGAGAAAAAACATCATGGCATGGTTCCGCACCCGTAGTAGCACAGGAGCGCGCCTGGCGAGCAACCTGTTGCTGCTGCTCGCGCTGTTCATCTCGATCATCGGCTTTGTTCCAACCCCGATTTTTGCCTCGACGACGATTACGCAGTGGACATTTGGCGGCGATGTGACGACACCCTCAACCGGTACCGGTACCGCCACACTGCTTGGTGGTACGACGGCTACCTTTGCCGCCGGACGGACTGGTAACCCGGATCGGGGCTGGAATACGACGAGCTACCCGGCTCAGGGAACCGGAAACAAGACGGCCGGAGTTGAGTTTGCGGTGAGTACGGCCGGCTTTCAAGATCTGACCTTCAGTTTTAATATCCGCCACAGCAACACGGCTGCCAATACGATCGTGGTGCAGTATTCGACCGACGGTATAACCTTTGTGGATGCCCAGACCTTTACCTTCACCCCGGCACCAACGGGTACGGGTGATACCTGGTATGATCGGAGCGTGGATCTCAGTACCATAACGGCGCTGAACGACAACCCGAATGCGAAGTTCCGCGTGGTCTCAGCCTTCGATCCTGTTGCCGGAGAATACCTGGCTTCCCGTTCCACCTCGACCTACGGTTCCGGTGGGACGATGCGGTATGATAATGTGACCATCACCGGCTCGCCGCTGGTTGCGCCCCCGGTGCCGCCGACCATCACGACCCAGCCGCAAAGCCAGAGCATTGTCGAGAACGATCAGGCGACCTTGAGTGTGGTCGCTGCTGGCACCGCGCCCCTGAGCTATCAGTGGTATCGGGGCACGAGCGGTGATACCAGCAACCCCGTCGGCACCGACAGCGCCAGCTTTACCACCCCCGCTCTGACCACTACCACCAGCTACTGGGTGCGGGTCAGCAATACAGCCGGCAGCGTGGATAGCCAGACGGCAACGATCACCGTTACCGCGCCTACGCCGATTTGTGATCAACCTTTCACGCCGATCTATAGCATTCAGGGCAGTGGCAACAGCGCCGCGATCACCGGCGCGGTGACGACCCAGGGCGTGGTCATTGCGAACTTCCAGGGGCCATCCCCTGCGCTGCGTGGCTTTTATTTGCAGGACAAGGACGGTGATGTCAATCCTGCCACTTCCGACGGTATCTTTGTCTTCAATGGTGACAACATCAATAGCGCGGTGCAACTCGGCCGGCTGGTGCGTATCAGCGGCACAGCGGGCGAGTTTCAGGATCAGACCCAGATCGGCAGCGTCAGCAGCATTATTGACTGTGGCGTGAATGCCACAATTACGCCGGTTGACGTGACGATGCCCTTCCCCCCTCCGGTCGGTGGCGTGCCCTATCTGGAGCGCTATGAAGGCATGCTAGTGCGCTTTCCCGGGCCGCTGTATGTCACCGAGTTCTTCCAGCTCGGACGCTTCGGCCAGATCGTGATGTCTTCGGGCAACCGGCTGCGCCAGCCGACCAATGTGGTTGACCCGGGAACGCCGGCCAACACACTACAGGCGGCCAATGACCTGAACCGGATTATTGTCGATGATGACCGCAATAATCAGAACCCCGACCCGATCCTGTTCGGGCGTGGTGGGAATCCGCTCAGTGCCAGCAACACGCTGCGCGGCGGCGATACCGCCGAGAACATCGTCGGGGTGATGACCTACGGCTGGGGCGGCAACAGTGCCAGCCCCAACAACTACCGTCTGCGCCCCGTGGGTGCGCTCGGTGGTGGCGTGCCCAACTTCCAACCGACCAACCCGCGACCCACAGCCGCCCCGGATGTCGGTGGCTCGCTGAAGGTCGCGGCCTTCAATGTGCTGAACTACTTCCTGACGCTGGATGATGGGACGCCCAGGTGCGGCCCGGATGCTGCCAAGCAGCGCTGCCGTGGCGCGGAGAGCGTGCAGGAGTTTGAGCGCCAGCGTACGAAGCTGGTGCAGGCGCTGCTCAAACTTGATGCCGACATTCTGGGTCTGGTTGAACTGGAAAACACGCCCAATGTGACCCCTCAGGCCGACATCGCTGCTGCGCTCAACGCTGCCCTTGGTGCCCCGGTGTATGCATACATTGACACTGGACTCATCGGTGGCGATACCATTCGTACCGGCTTGATCTATAAACAGACCACCGTGCAGCCCATTGGTGATTTCGCCATCCTGACCAGCGCGGTTGACCCGCAGTTCGATGACACGCGCTCGCGTCCGCCGCTGGCCCAGACCTTCCGCGAGCGGGCGACTGGGGGCAAACTGACGGTCGTGGTCAATCACTTCAAGTCGAAGGGTGCATCGGGGTTGAACACCGATCCTGCCTGTACCGCCACGCCGCCGACCAACCCCAACTGTGACCAGGGCGATGGACAGGGCTTCTGGAATGCCACGCGCACCAATGCCGCCATTGCGATGATGAACTGGCTCGGTCAGGATCCGACCGGCAGTGGCGATGCCGACATTTTGATTATTGGCGACTTGAATGCCTATGCCAAAGAAGACCCGCTCGCCGTGATCGAGGAGTCGGGCTTTGTCAATCTGGGGCCACACTTTGGCGGCCCGAACACGTACTCCTATGTCTTCAATGGGCAGTGGGGATCACTTGACCACGCACTGGCTTCGCCCAGCCTGTTCAGCCAGGTGACGGGTGCGGCCAAGTACCATATCAACGCCGATGAGCCGAGTGTGCTGGACTACAACACTAACTTCAAGAGTGCGGGGCAGATCACCGATCTCTTTGCGCCCAATGAGTTTCGCACCTCTGACCACGACCCGGTGCTGGTGGGGCTGAATCTGACGCGGCCTGAGACGCCGCCCGCTCTGTCGGCCATTGCTACCTATGACACGGGGTTGGGTGACAAGGGGGCCGAGATTATCAGTCTGAGCGGCGACCGGGCCGTCCTCTCGAATGCGGATGACGGGAGCGTCGATATTCTCGACACCAGTGCCCTGCCGAATGTGCGGCTGATCCGGCGCATCAAGCGGCCGGAACTGGCTGACCTGACCTCGGTGGCGATTCATCGTACGAAAGATCTGTTTATCGCTGTGGCGGGCAACAGCACGCCACGCTCCGGGCGAGCGCTGATCTTCCGCGTGTCAGACGGTGCCTTGCTGGCCCAGTTCCCGCTGGCCGTCGATGCCAGTTCACCCAACGGACGCCAGCCCGACTCGGTCGAGATTGCCCCCGATGGTCGGTTTGCAGTGGTGGCGATTGAGTCCGAGCAGGTCAGCACGACGGACGATGGCGGCAATGGGGCGATTGTGGTCATGGATTTGCAGACGTTTAATCCGGCCATGCCTGATCCGGCAGCGATTACGATCAACACAATTGAGTTCCCCGACATCTCCAGCGTACCGGGGGTGAGCGTGGGCCGCACCCACGGCGATGCCAGTGGTGCTACGATTACCAATGCGCCAGGCACGATCGAGCCGGAGGGCATCGCCTTTGCACCCGACAGCCAGAGCGTCTATATCGCACTGCAAGAGAACAACGCCATTGCCCGGCTGAACCTGAGCGCGCCCCTACCGGCGCTCCTACCGGTGGCAAACGTGTTTGGTCTGGGACAGGTGGTCATCCAGACCGACCTGACCAGTGACGGGATGTACAAACCGACCGAACTGCTGGTGGCGTTCCGTGAACCGGACGGCATCCGCGTGGTGGAGATTGACGGCACCTTGTATCTGCTTACGGCGGATGAGGGCGATACCCGGCCCAACCCGCGTGGCGGGCGCACGATGAGTATCTTTAAGGCCGAGACAGGTGAATTCGTGGCCGACCTGGGCAACCAGTTAGGCGACCTGGCCTATCAGTACGGCGTGTATCCCGACAACCGCAGTCCGAATGGCGGGGTCGAGCCGGAAATGCTCGATGTCATCCGCGTGAATGGCCGGGTGCTGGTGGCGATCGGTCTGGAACGGGCGCGTTCCATGGCTTTTGTGGACATTACTGACCCCACCGACCCGCAGGCCTTCGGGCTGGTGCGTACAGGCTTGAATCCGGAAGGGGTCAAGCTGGTGGAGCGCGACGGCCAGATCTTCGCGTTGAGTGCCAATGAGCGTTCGGGAACGGTGACGATTGCGACCGTGCCGGTCAGTGCGCCTGATGTTACGCTGCGCTACCAACTCGACACGCCGCTCGGCTTCGGGTTGGGGGCAATCGCTGGTGATGGGAGCAATGTCCTGACTGCGACCCTGACGCTGAGTCCGACAATTGTCGGTACGCTGGGCAGCAGTATGGCCGGGCTGAATGACCTGGGCAATGGACAATACCAGATTACCGGCACCACGGCCACGCTGAACGAGATCAGTGCCAGCCTGATCTTTACGCCAACCGTTGGTACAAACGACACCGCCACGCTGAACGTCAGTCTGAGTGACGGGATACATCCGGCGGCAACAGGGATGATCACGCTGGAAGGGCCAGCCGACACCATCCCGCCCGACGCACCGTTGGTGAGTACGCCTGCCGAGGGCGCGACGGTGAACACACCGCGCCCGACGATCAGTGGCAAAGCAGAGGCGGGGAGTACCATCCGGGTACGGCTGGGTACAGACGTGATTTGTGAGACCACTGCCGCAGGAGATGGCAGCTACACCTGTGATCTCACGGACGATTTGCCTGTCGGGGCAGTCAGTGTGAGTGTTACCGCTACCGATGCCGCAGGGAACGAGTCTGCTGCTACTGTGCACAACTTCTCGGTGGCCCGGCCCACCATTCCCGCACCAGTGGTCACCAGTCCTGCCGAGGGTGCGACGGTGAATACGCCGCGTCCGACGATCAGCGGCACAGCGGAAGCCGGGCGCACCATCCGGGTACGGCTGGGAGCAACGGTGATTTGTGAGACTACCGTTGCGGAAGATGGCAGCTACACCTGTGTCCTTATCGAGGATCTGCCAACGGGTGTCGTAAGTCTGAGCGTTACAGCGGCTGACACAATGGGGAATGAGTCACGTTCGACTACCCGCACCTTTACGGTGGCGCAGCCTGTGATCCCTGCCCCGGTGGTCACCAGTCCTGCCGAGGGCGCGACGGTGAACACGCCGCGCCCGACGATCAGTGGCACCGGAACGCCGGGTACCACCATCCAGGTACGATTGGGAACGGATGTGATTTGCGAGACCACGGTGGCTGAAGATGGCAGTTATACCTGTGTCCTTATCGCGGATCTGCCTGTCGGGCTAGTACGATTGAGCGTTACAGCGGCTGACACGACGGGGAACGAGTCGGCGGCAACCATCCGCACCTTTACGGTGGCGCGGCCTGTCATCCCCGCGCCTCGGGTCAGTGACCTTGATGACGGTGGGACGGTAAACACGTCGCGCCCGACCATCAGTGGCACCGGGACGCCGGGTACTACCATCCAGGTACGATTGGGGACGGACGTGATTTGCGAAACCACGGTGGCCGAAGATGGCAGCTACCGTTGTGTCCTCACCCAGGATCTGCCCGCCGGCCCGGTACAGTTGAGAATTATCGCCATTGATGCATCTGGCAATGAGTCACCGGCAACGATCCTCAACATTACTGTCCGGTTGACTACCACGTACCTTGTCCATCTGCCGATCATTGCTCGCTAAACCAGCGTCGGCCCCCCTATCCTCCCGGTTGGCAGGGGGCGGGTAGGGGCACTATTCACAGTGGAGGCCCACGGGTCTCCACTGTCGATGTGTCTATGCTGCCAGGTACGTGTTCACTCTTTCCCTGTGAGTAAGGGCAGCTTGCCCGCGCATGCATGCCGGAGGGCGACTGCGATGCTGCCGCCCTCCGGCTGTCGCTTTGCGTCGCATGCCTCCTTACACACAAAATCTTTGCGCCTTTGCGTTAAGAGTGCCGCACGCTGTTCCCTACAATGCCGCAGAAGCGCCTGTCACGGTATACCAGCCGTCGCCTTTGACCACGTTGCGACCCACATGCACCAGCATGCCCCAGACGAGTAATTCGCGCAATGTGGCCAGGTCGCCGGCGAAGGTGACCTGGCCCACCAGCCCGCCGATGGGCGTGCGGCGCTGCTGGCGCGATGAGTGGCTGACCACATCCAGCCAGCGCGTCTGGTCGTCCACAACGCGGGCTTGTGCGGCCTGGGCCAGCAGTGCTGCAAAATCCAGCTCCAGGTCGCCGTCGCCATAGGCGATGCTCAAGTCGCCAAGCCGTCGCAGCAAGCGCTGCACCAGCGGGCGCAGTTCAGGTTGTCGTACCAGCCGCTGATCATCGACAAGGCGCAGCGGCGTGTGCAGCACCAGCGTGAGCCGGTCGGTGGGCAACGTGGCGGCATAGGCCTGTACCTCGGTTGCGGTGATGGGTAAGCCGGGCATCTGTATCTGTGGCTTCCCCTGTTGATAGAGGATCTGCCGTTCGCCGGTGAGGGGCGATACTGCGGCCAGTTGCTCTACGCGCAATCGACCACGCTGGTAGCCCAGTGCCGCCAGTTTGCGACCGAGTCCCTGCGTCTCCAGCTCTTGCGCGGCGATGACCAGATAGGGAAACAGATCGGTAGCCTTGCCAAAGATGCCTAGCCCAAAGGTCAGCGTTTCGCCTGGCTCATAGCGGCGCGCTGTGCTGCTCGGCGGCTCAATCACATATGGGCGGGGGCGCTGGTCGCTGCCTTTCTGTCCCTCGTCGCGCATGGGGGCCACCAGTGCTGCCACCGGACATACGCGCACCAGCGGGCAGTCGGCACAGGTGGGTGCGGCTTTGTTGGTGCAAAACCGCTCCCACAGGCTGTTCATCAGTGCCCCACGTACTGCTGCGCCGCTCTGTGCTTCCAATTCGAGCGGCGTCAGCGTGCGGGCGGTAAATTGTAAGTGATTGGTTGTTAACGTAACCACTGCACCTCCTCGTTATTTCAGCAATCAGTCGTCCAAAACCGGGGTCTCGGCCTGCTATTCAAACAATAATCCCAGGTCATCGTCATAGGTCGTCTGTACGACCGTCACCTGCTCCAGTGGATCGTCGCTGGCGCGGTTGCCGGGCCGTACCTGCCCGGTACGCTGCAAGGACGCATAGCGCCAGAAGGGAATGCCAACCAGTAACTCGTGTGCGGCCACAAACTGGCGGTCGTTCATCAGGGTCATATACTCCTGTTCAAATCGTTGCGGCAGCACATCAATGTTATCGAACAGGCGGTAGAATTGCAGCTCCAGCTCGGAGTCGGCCTGAAACGCGACCAGGCTCTCCAGCAAGGCCGTACATTGCTGCACATGGTCAGTATACACCTGTTGCCACTCATCGGCATAATCGTCGGCATAGCGCGTATAGACGGTATCGAGCCACGGCCCCACCGCTGCCTCATCCAGCGGCTGGCCGTCCAGTTCCTCCAGCAGCCGGAGCGTACCCCGTAGCAGGCGGAGGTCATAGGGTCGGCGATTCTGCTCCGGCAGCGGCCCACGGAGTACCACGACGTCGGCCAGTAGCGGTTGTCCGTCAGCAGCGTGGCGGCGCAGACGATTGACGCGCCCAAAACGCTGGATCAACGCCTCCAGCGGGGCCAGATCGGAATAGATCGTATCCAGGTCGATATTCAGGCTGACCTCGACCACCTGGGTTGCCACCAGTACCAGCGGCTGGCGGGTCTGGCTTTCCAGGCCGCATAACTGGTGTACCTGCCGTTCGCGGGCCAGCCGGTCACGCCCGTTCAAGCGGCTGTGCAGCAAGAGGACGCTCGCCGTCGAGCCGAGCCGGTCGCGGAGAGCGTGCCATGCCTGCTGTGCCCGAGCAACGGTATTGCAGCAGACCAGGACGGCCTGCCCGGTGCGTGCCTGGGTAGCGATGGTGTCCAGCAGGTCTGCATCCAACAGATCGCCTGTCTGTAGCCGCAGTCGGTGCCGCCGGAAGCGGGCAAACAGGGTGGCATCGGCCTGGACACTGGTGACTGGCCCCAGCGCCGCCCGTAGCCGCTCGGCCAGCAGGGTGGGGAAGGTGGCCGACATCACGCAGAAGCGCACCGCGCAGCGCTGGCGCAGATAGGCCACCAGGCTGAGGATCAGCGCCAGGCGTTGCGGCTCGTAGGCGTGGATCTCATCAATGATGATGCTTGCGCCCACCAGGTCGCTCATCAGCAACTCGTAGCCGCGCAGCCGATAGGCCGCCTTGAGCAACTGGTAGGGGCTGCTCACCCGCAGCGGGTAGTAGTTGAGCGCGTTCTGGTCGGCGTGACTCCGCGCCTGTTGCAATGCCGCCTGCGGATCGCCGTGCTGTTCGATATAGACGCGATAGATGGCGAGCAGCGCCCGCCCGTGCTGCAACCCGACCAGCCCCGGAAACAGTTGCTCCAGCCGATCGCGCATGGCGTTCATGCTGGCTTGAAATGGCAGCAGATAGATCAGTCGCGGCGGCGGATCAGGTGCGGCACCGAAGGCCCAGAACAGCGCGGCTTCGGTTTTGCCGCTACCGGTTGGCGCGCTGAGCAGCAGGCTGTGGGGCACCAGCGCACTGGCTTGCTGGTGGGCATACTCGTGGATCGGTTGCCCGCGCAGGTCGGCCAGGCGCTGCTGCACCTGGGCGGCATCAATGGCGGGCAACGGTGGCAATGCGCCGGTGTGCGCCGAGGCGTGCCGATCGGCGCTGACCAGCAGGCCGCGCATGAGCAGCGAGAGCAGCGCCAGTCGCTTGCGCAGTGCGGGCAACTCCAGATCGCGCAGCAGACGGCGATACTGCTGCAACCCCTGCGCCATCTGCTGAACGCCCGTGTCGCGCACCAGTGCCACGGCCTGCGCCTGGGGCAGCAGCGGCGACTCCTCGTCCGGCGAGGATAGGCCACGGACGCACAGCTCGGCCTGGCCCGCGTCTTGCAACCAGGCCCACAGCGCCTCCAGCGGAGCTGTCGCAAGCTGGGCTGCAATCTCGCGCAGTGCTGGCCCATCATCGGGATAGTGGGCCGTAATCTCGTCCGCATCTTTGTGATGCGCCACCACCGCTGCCGCCACCCAGCGATAATCGTCGCTACGCGGGTCGGGGAAGCGCCAGGCGAGAAAGGCCAGCGAGCCAACCTCGTGCCGATAGGCCCAGCGCGATCCGCCGCGCAGCATGTGCTGAAAGCCGCTGGCGGCTTTGCCCAAGTCGTGCAGCAGCGCGGCCCAGGCCAGCGTGTGCCACAGACGTGGATAGCCGATCTGCGCCGGCAACTGCGGGCGCAGCCGTGCCTGGTCTGCCAGCCGGTCGAGTACCTTCAGTGTATGCGACCGCAGCGTCTCGCCGTCACTCTTCGCCAGAATCTCGTCCAGGGTCATTCAAGTATTCCTCGTTAGAACGTTAACACGTTAACACGTTGGCACGTTGGCACGTTTCAACGCTTCAACGTTTGAACGTTTGAACGTTTGAACGTTTCAACGTTTCAACGTTAGGCAGCTTCATAGCCGTGCCAGACCACAACGCGCTGGTAGCCGCGCAGGATGGGCGCGGTCGGGTCGCACCAGACCGGCTCTGGCGAGCCGAAGGACTGCATCTGGTCGGGAAACACCGGCTCGTCCAGGACGAGATACTGCGCAAAGTCGGCGCGGCGACCCTGCTCGCCGTCGATAAAGCGCGGCATCATCATGGCTACGCCGCGCCGCATGCGCGGTGCCAGATCCAGCGGCAGCAGCGTGTGTGCATAGTAGCCAGCGGGCTGCTGCGCCAGCGTTACCACCTGCACGCCGCCGGGCGGGTAGGTGCAGAGATCCTGCGAACGGCCCAGCACCACGCTGTAGTGCGGCGAACGGAATGCCTCCGCCAGATCCGGGCGATCCAGGTATAGCTCCAGGCGCGGACGAAACAGCAGCTCGCGGTTGAACGGCGTCACCGTACTCTCGCCATGCAGGGTCACATCAGGATAGCCCTGCTGCATCAGCTCCTTGCGCTGATGGGTCGAGATTGGCTTGGCCCAGCCGCCAGCGTGGATATGCTCCAGATCGATGAACGTGCCCTGGTGGGTAAAGTGATAGGCAAAGCGCACGCTGGCCGGGTCGATCCAGTCGCCCACCGCGCTACAGATATGTCCATAGATCGTTGCCGGCGGTGGCATCGGGAAGCTGGGCTGTACGCCCAACATAAAGTGCGGGTAGCGAAACGATGTCACCGCGCCTTCCAGGATGACTTTGAGTACCTGCATGGCGGATCACTCCATCCATTCCGGGTGCTGGCCCAGATCGTCAATCAGCGCCGCGAACGCCTGGCGCGGGTGGCTGAGACGCAGCACGGGATGCTCCTGGGCAAACGCCTCCAGCTTCGCCCGCTCGCTGTCGTGATAGCCGCGCACCCAGCCCACATACACCGGCGAGCGCAGTTCGTCGGCAAACACCTCCAGCGCCTCGGCTAGCGCCGGCAGATCTAGCACCGGCTCGCCACGTTGCTCGCCAATGATGTAGGGGAAGATGTGGTTGCCGCCCCGCGTCACCGCCAGCACCACTACTGCCGGGGCCACAGCCGTGTAGTGAATGGCCTGCTTCGCCCCACCTTCGAGCCGCGCCATGCCCGTAAACAGCGCCTGCACGCGCCGCACCCGCTCGGTCAGCGGCAGCCGATAGCTGTGCTGCTCTTCCAGGTGCGTCAGGCCTTTTTCGCGCGCCTCCTCAATGCGCACATCGTCCAGATGCCGAAAGCCGGTCTTCTTGCGGTAGCTAAAAGTGCCACAGGCACGCAGGTCAAGCGCGAACAGCCCCTTGAGCGTGGTGCGATAGAACTGATGCTCGTGTGGCACCGGGTCGCCCTCGTGCCGCGACATGGTGCCGAAGTCGTCGGTGATGGTGACGGGCGCGATGCTGACCAGCGTGCCGACGCGGAAGGGCGCAGCGCGGGTCAACGTATCGGTCGTTGGTGTCTCGTTGGCCCGTGAGGCATCGGCTTCGCGGGCGGCTTTGGCCGCTGTTTTGGTCGAAGGTGCGCGCATATAGCCAAACAGGTCATCGTCCCAATAACGGATCGGGTTTGCATCGGTGTAGGCCACTTTTGTTTCGCGGAAGATCGGTGCTGCCTGCCAGCCCGTATCGGGCAGTTGCTCCAGCGTAGTGCGCAGCCAGTAACGGAAGGCCTGCGCCGAGACATACGGGAAGCGCTCGCCGGTACGGGTACGAATCGCCTTCACCGCCACGGTATTATCGGTACGTGCGCCGGTATCCGCGCCGGCGTTGTTCAGCGCCGACGCCGGCGCGTCAATCAGGAGTAGACCAGTAACAAATGCCATTGTACCATGTTCCTTTCGTAGATAGTATAAGATGGTGCGGCGACGCGCCTCGTCGCATCCGCGCACCCGCGCATCCTCACATCCGCGCATCCGCGCATCCCCTGCTACGCCGAGGCCTCCGCCAGATCCGTGTCGGCGTTGGCATCGACCACCAGTTCGCGGTTGGCGGCGATCCAGCCCTGGACATGCAGTTGCTCGATCATGCGGATCAGCAACAGATCGCGCGCCAGCAGCCACCACGAACGATCATCGGTATCCTCAAACACAGCGATAAACTGGTCGAGCGTAAAGAGCGGCTGGTCGCGTTTCGCGGCCTGATAATCGGATCGAACCAGGCGCATGCGCAATTCGTGATAGTCGCTCTGGCGATTGCCGCCATGCAAAAACAGGCGGAAGAGAGGGCGGTCATTCTCGCGCTGAATATAGGCCGCCAGTTGGTCGGCCATCGCACGGATAGCCTCAATCCGGTCGGGAGTCACGTTGAGTATCCTTTCTAGAAATAGCCGGGTCAACGGCCAGGAAACCAGGTCAAGCTCATCGATCAGACGATAGGTACGCCGCTGATCGTCCTTCGTTGTGCGCTCAATGCGCGGCGTGCGCAGCATATAGGTGCGCACAAAGCGGTGAGCATCGCGCGGCAGGTCAAACAGGTCTTCATAGAGAACGTTGCGCCGGGCTGGCAACCCAAAGACATCGCGGTCGGGTGGCTCGACACTGCCGCCATCGCCGCCCTCCCAGCCGCGCCGTACCAGCCGCAGCCACGCCGCACGGTAGGTGGCATCGTGCGCCTCACGCAGAAATCCGGCCACCTGTAGCGGCAAATGGTAAATGTCCACCGCCGGATTGGTGCCATAGTTGGTCAGATGATAGGCTGTCACCGAGTCCACCGCCTCATCGCGGCGCTGCTGGTCGGCAGCCAGGAAGCAGGCGATAATCTGCGTGCGCGGAAAGCGGGCATCGCTATACTTGCTCGTCCCCTCCTGCGCCGCCAGGCTCAGGAAGCGCCGATTACGCTCGAGCGCCTGCGCCGCAAAGCGATAGGTCAACTGCGGGTCGCTGGCGTGCAGCAGCAGCAAGCGCCCCTGACACTTGAGCGTCCCCAGCGGCAGGGCATGGATCGCCAGCAGTGCCAGGCCAGAGATCGGCAGGCCCGACTGCCCCTCGGCATAAAAGTTAAAGCGATCCATCGCACCGATCAACGGCACCATCTCGCGGTAGGCACGCATTGCGGCCGGCGTCCCAAAGAAAACGCAGCGTTCGTCACTGGCAGCCGGTTCGTGCTGCCAGGCGTACAGCACGCGCTGCGCATAGTCGGTGCGTTTAGCGGGCTGCTTATCAAAGGCCGGTTGAGTAAAGCCCGAATTGGGAAACACGACCGAGAGCAGCGACTTCATCGGCTCGTTGCAGTACAGGCGCTGCAACTCGTCGGCCAGCCGCGTCAGATCATCCGTCGTCACCTGCGCCGGATCGACCTGTTCGGCAAAGGCGGTAATCGTCGCCACGCCCACATCGACCAGCGGGTGCCCGGTATAGTTGAGCATGTTGTATTTCTCCTTTCTATTCGCAGCGTTAGAACGTTGGAACGTTAGAACGTTAGAACGTTAGAACGCTGGAACGTCTCACCTGTCGCCTAAAATCGTCCCCACCGGCACGCTGTCCTGCTGTGACCAGACCACGACGTAGCCGGTCTGGGGTTGCAGGACGGCGACCCAGGCGGCGGTGCGATAGGTGCGGGCCAGGGCGGCGTAGAGCCAGTTGGGTAAGCGCCCATCGAGCAGCACGCCCCGGTCGGGCGGCACCTGCGGCACGGGCAGGTCGTGCGCCTCGACATACTCCAGGTAGCTGCCCGGAATAGACAGGCTGATCTGCGTGGCATGGGGCTGCACCTGCAGCGCATCCCAGCGCAGGCGCGACGTGTCGGGTGCGGCGGCGGGTGTCAGTACCGGCGGCGTAACCCAGCCGGTGAACGGGTTGAAAATGTGCGGCGGCGGAGTGCTGAATGCGGCTAACCCGGCATAGAGCCAGTTGGGTGCCCGGCCATACAGCGCCAGTTGCTCGTGCGCGGGCAGGCTGGCATACAGTTCCGGTAGCTCGGCTGGCTGCCAGTACTGCTGCTCGTCGGGCGAGTGTGCTGGCAGGGGATAGATGCGCCGCTCCAGGTGCAGCATCAGGTCAACTGGCACCGCTGACTGGTGCGCCTGAAATAGCTCGTCCGGGCTGTAGGTGAAATGGGTGCGCAGCACGTCCACCAGCGCCGTAAAGCACACGCCGTCGGAAGACATGCCAGGCGCCAGGCCGGTAATGGTGCCACGGAGCGGATCGTGGCCGTGAACCTGCTGCGGGCCGTCGGGCTGCGAGAGCAACCTGGCAATCACCGGGCGGCCCTGGCGATAGAGCAGCTCATGCCAGCGATCCAGTTCGTCCGGGTCGCGGGAGAGGACGATGCCGTGCGTACAGACGGCGGCGATCTGCTCGGTTTCGGGCGTGCGCAGGCCGCCCACATCAACCAGCAGCGGCAGGTGACGCTGCTGAATATCGCGGCTAATGCGCTGCGCAAAGTCGGGTGTCCAGTCGCTTTTGGCCCGCATGCGCAACTCGCGGACAACCGCATGCGCCGCCTCCTGGCTCCAGTCACCCTCGCCGTCGGGATTGGCCCGCAACGCATAATGGCCCACCTGCTGCTGGCGCAATGCGTGGCTCAAACGATAGAGCAGCGTACTCTTTCCCGAATGCGGTGGGCCGCCCAGAAAAATTGCTGGAAAAATAGGAGCCATAGTTCCTCCTGGATTAGGTATAATATCTGCATGTAACAGGGTATTGTCACACTTGAACAAACGGAGCGTACCCATGCCACAAACTGCACGTCATATCTACATTGCCATGTTGGGCGGCCAGCCCCAGATCGTCACGCTGGCCCTGGATCGATTGCTGGCAAGAGATCTGCCAATTGAAGAAGCGATTGTGGTGCATCTGGCACCGCGCAGTCCGCGGTATCAAACCGCGCTTGAACGCCTGGAACGTGAGTTTCCACCGCACGCCGGCACACCCTATACCTGCCGCTATCGCCCCCTCGTCGTGCATGCCCCGACCGGTCGTGTCGAAGATCTGGATACCGATCCGTCCGTGACCGCTGTCTGTCAAACCTTTCATGACCTCTTTGGTCAACTCAAGCAGCAATACGACATTATCCATCTGTGTGTGAGCGGTGGCCGACGTCTGCTGGGCATCCTGGCACTCTCGGTCGCCCCGTTCTATTTTGGCTATGCCGACCGGGTCTGGCACCTGCACTCGCCCGATGCAGTGCAGCAACAGACCCGCGATGGGGCGTTGATGCACGTAGACGATAGGGACGATGTGCGACTCATCGAATTGTCGTTGTTTCCCGGTGGGCGGTTGTTACCCACGCGACCGAGCGCCTGGCCCGGCCCGACACTGGTGTCGCCCACTGCCGCCCTGGACGATCTCGACAACCAGGATCGGCGGCGCTGCCTGCGGGTGTGGCGCAATTTAAGCCCGGCGCAGCGGCGCGTCCTGCGTGCGTTTGCCGGCGGATATGATGCGCAGACAGTCGCCGCACAGTTGGGGATCAGTCTCAGTACCGTGAACACCCACAAAACTGTGATCTATGACGAGTGCCGCATTGCCTGGGATTTGCCAGACGGTCAGCCCAGGAACTATTACTGGCTGCACCAGACCTTCAACCCCTACCTGACCGATTTAGTGTAGCAGAAACGCGCCTCCAAAAGATCAGAGGTTTCTCGGAATTTTTTTCGAGGGATCTCTGATCTTTTTTGGGTTG
>CALANA010000022.1 GCA_937925925.1 uncultured Chloroflexales bacterium
GTTTCAGGAAACCCCGGTGAGCAGAAGAATAGTTCATCCCAGTCCAGGTGACTGTCATCTTGCAACAGAATGGCATTTCGACGAGCGCCAGCGAGGAGAAAACTTCACCCTCGCTGGGACGATGTTTCGCTGCGCACGACAGGACAAGGGGAGACGCGCGCCATGACAAGCGACGCTCGCCAGGACAAGGGGTACTCGACGTGACCTGCGATGCGGCCCCCTCCTGTCATGTCGAGCCAGCGAAGCAGGCGAGACATCCTTGCTGCCAACGTGAGGATTTCTCGCTGCGCTCGAAATGACCAGGGGGGACGCGCGCCATGACAAGCGACGCGACCACCTGTCATGGCGCGCCGGCGACGCGCCCCCTGTCATGTCGAGCCAGCGAAGCAGGCGAGACATCCTTGCTGCCAACGTGAGGATTTCTCGCTGCGCACGACAGGACAAGGGGGGACGCGCGCCATGACAAGGGGCACTCGCCATGGCAAGTGACGCGGCCACTCATGTCGCGCCGGCGACGCAGGCGCGACATCCTTGCCGCCAACGTGAGGATTTCTCGCTGCGCTCGACATACCAACAGGTTGAGTCCAACCAGTACATGCACTCGACAGGCTTCGCCTCGCTGCGCTCGGCTCGCCTGCGGCTGATGCGCGAGCCGTTGGCTGGCTTTGCAACATTGACACGGTGTGTATAGTGTGCATAATTAGTGCATGACATGAATAGTCGTGATGTCATTGCCAAACTCAAAGGCGAAACTCGTTCAGGGTTAATTGCACAAGCAGCCCTTGAGTATATTGCCTCCCGCGAGAGTGTTGCGGATTAGCGTAGGCGTCTTCAAGTGAGAGAACCAGCCAACACCGTCTGCAGCGGCCAGGGCTTCGCCCTGGCGGTACGGGGCGCGTTGCTGGCGATGGTTCTGGTTAGCAGGTGGTGCAGGTAGCCCCGTTCTATCCATCCAGCACAACCTGTAACGCATGCGGTCACATCAACTATGACCTGACCCTGGCAGGCCGGGTGTGGTCGTGTCCCACCTGTGGGACGCTGGTAGAATGAGACGTGAACGCCGCTCGGAACATGCGAGACGAAGGATTGCGGTTCGTCAGTGCCGTTTGAACTGACTGTCCCCGACAGTGGCTCCGTCGGAACGTATAACACGCCTGTGGATTGCGTGGAAGACGTTCGCTTGCGAGCGCAGTGCAGGACGAAGTAAGAATTTCAAGAGTGAACAAGACGTACTTTCGAGTACATGTGAACACACAGGAGGAACACCTATGTCGTACACACCCTACACAACGTCACCAACGGAAGTTTTGCAACAGCAGTCGATTATGACCCGCGTCTATGCCTGGATGATGGCGGGTCTACTGGTTACGGGTGCGATTGCTATGTTTGTTGCCAGCACCCCACTGGGGGTGGCACTCATTAGCAATCGGTTGTTGTTTTTTGGGATCATTATTGGCGAGCTGGCGCTGGTCTGGTATCTCAGTGCCCGCATTAACAAGATTGCCGCCAGCACTGCCACGGGGCTGTTTCTGGCCTATGCTGCACTCAATGGCGTAACGCTGTCGATCATTTTTCTGGCCTACACGAGCAGTTCGATTGCCTCGACTTTTTTTGTGACGGGCGCGACCTTTGGCGTGATGAGCGTGTATGGTTATACCACGAAGCGTGACTTGAGTCGTCTGGGTAGTATCCTGTTCATGGCGCTGATCGGCTTTCTGATCGCATCGGTCGTCAACCTGTTCTTGCAGAGCGGGGTGATCTACTGGATTACAACCTATGCCGGGATTCTGATCTTTGTTGGCCTGACTGCCTGGGATACGCAGAAGATCAAGCAGATGAGCATGAACTCCAGCGGTGAGGAGTCGCAGGTGCAGCGCATTGCCATCCTGGGTGCGTTAATGCTCTATCTGGACTTCATCAACCTCTTCCTGCTGCTGCTGCGCATCATGGGTAATCGTCGGTAAACGGGCAATGCGGCCGGGTGGGGTGTGGCTCCACCCGGCAATGGTGATAAGTGTGTTGCCGCAAGCCACGGAAGAAGACAAACGTCGTTGCGGTAGACGATCTCTTTTCGTATTATAATTCTGCGTAAGTGTTCACTTTTCTCCTGGGAGCGAGGTCATCTTGCCCGCGCATGCCCGACGCGAGCGGGATGATGCAGACAGACCGCCCGCACGCCTGGCATGCGGGGTACCCTATATGTGAACACTTACACCTCTGCTCGCTCTTGACAACCTCCATGTCATCTTTATAATGTTTCAGAGTCATTGATTTCCAGGTTGCTGACTACCAAAACATTGTGAATAAGTCGCAGACTTTTGGCGTCTGCAGCAGCAACAGCAGGCATCGCTGAACAAGTATGCGATGACATCACAATGTTTTGATAGACTGTAGGATCCATTGACACGAAAATATGAACACATGCCCACAGTGCGGTGCTGTCTCACGACCGAATGCTTTGTTTTGCGACATGTGTGGCTATCAGCTATCCAGTGCCGGGCAGCACACCATTGCCCTTCCCGCTGACACGAAACAGAGTACCACCATGAACACATGCCCACAGTGCGGTGCTGTCTCACGACCGAATGCTTTGTTTTGCGACATGTGTGGCTATCAGCTATCCAGTGCCGGGCAGCAAACCATTGCCCTTCCCGCACCACCAACGTATGACCCCGCGCACCAGGTGCGGACTATTATTGATGCCTACCGCATGAAACTCCGTCATGGACATATCCATATTTTCCCAGACATCTCACCCCAGCGCTTATACCGGGCGCAAAATTCCTTTGCACCCGATGTTACCTATGCAACCGCCTTGCTGCTCGCTGACAATACGATTTTTAATACTGGAAAATACGGCATTTTGATCACCACTTCCAAGATCTATGGCCGTGACCTCTTTGAAAAACCCTTTGTCATGCCATTGGCGTCGCTCGCAGCTATCGAAATACAGCAGAAAGCGAAAGAAAAGTGGAGTACGCTGCTCTATATCGACCAGATCAAGGTGGCGAGTATCCAGACGATCAACAAAGAGTTCATGCAAATCTTTAGAACGATGCTCCAGGAAATCGCGGCTCTGTTTCAACCGTCCTCCACGCGGGCAAGCACCAGTACCACCAGTAATGCCCATGATCTCACACCTTCAGAGGTACAGGCGATTGCAGCAGCTTTATTTCAACTTAAAAAGCTCTATGATAACGGCATTCTTAACGCCATGGAATATGAGGCCAGCAAGCGTAAGTATCTAGATGCATTATAGCGCTGTATTTGTGTATATGAATAGGCCGTTGGGGTCAAGTTGCTAGAGGAATCGGTTCCAATGGTGTTGACAACCGATCATCCTATCGTGCCACTCCGGCCCATGGGAAAGCCGAAACCACGTGAATGGATACCGGTACATCTGAGAGGCGTATTAACGGCAGGGTGTGACATCTGCATCGCACCCTGCCGTGACACATGCGTTGCCGCTCTAGCTACCGCCTCGTATAAAGATATACTCCCCATCTGGGGTGGCATCGACGATAATGGTATCACCATCGTGAAACTCGCCCTGCAACAGACTGAGCGCCAGCGGATTCTGGATACGCTGTTGCAACACCCGTTTGAGTGGGCGGGCGCCATAAGTTGGATCGTAGCCTTCAGCCGCCAATTGCTGCCGCGCCGTCGGGGTCAGCTCCAACGTGATCCGCCGATCCGCCAGGAGTTTCCGCAACCGTGCGAGCTGAATCTCAACGATCTCGGCGATCTGTTCGCGGCTCAACGGGCGGAAGACGATAATATCGTCAATGCGGTTGAGAAATTCGGGGCGCAGGGTGGCCCGTAACTCCTCCATGACCCGCACCCGAATGGCCTCCTGGCTGGCTCCACTCTGGTTCAACTCCTGGATGATCGGGCTGGCAATGTTGCTGGTCATAATCACCACCGTGTTCTTGAAGTTGACCACATGCCCCTGCCCGTCGGTCAGCCGTCCATCGTCCAGAATTTGGAGCAGCGCGTTGAACACATCGGGATGCGCCTTCTCGATCTCATCAAACAGCACCACGCTATAGGGTCGTCGCCGCACCGCCTCGGTCAACTGCCCGCCTTCTTCATAGCCAATATAGCCAGGCGGGGCACCAATCAGCCGCGAAACGGTGTGCTTTTCCATATACTCAGACATATCGAGCCGCACCATGGCGGTCTCATCATCAAACAGAAACTCGGCCAGCGCCCGTGCCAGTTCCGTCTTGCCCACGCCGGTCGGCCCCAGGAAGAGAAACGAGCCGAGCGGTCGATTGGGATCTTGCAGGCCGGCGCGTGCCCGACGTACCGCGTTGGAGACGGCGACAACCGCCTCGTCCTGGCCGACGACCCGCTGATGCAGGCGTTGCTCCATTTTGATCAGCTTCTCAACCTCGCCTTCCAGCAACTTGCTGACCGGCACGTTCGTCCACTTCGAGACCACCTCGGCAATATCCTGCTCACTTACCTCCTGACGCAACAGGGTGTTGCCGCTGGCCTTCAGGTGTGCTTCCGCTTCGGCCAGTTGTTTTTCCAGGTTGGTCAACGTACCATACTGTAACTCAGCCGCTTTGTTATAGTCATACTGCCGCTGAGCCTGCTCAATCTGCACCCGCGTCTGGTCAATTGACTCCTTGATCTGCTGGATGCGTTCGAGTACCTCACGTTCGCGCTGCAACTGGGCTTCCACCGCGCTGCGTTGCTCGCGCAGGTTCGCCAGTTCTTGCTCCAGCTTCTCCAGGCGTTCGCGGCTGGCCTGATCTTTCTCGCGCTTTAAGGCCTCGCGCTCAATCTCCAGTTGCATCATGCGCCGCTTCAGGTCGTCCAGTTCCTGTGGGTCACTGGTGATTTCCATGCGCAGGCGCGCCGCCGACTCGTCCACCAGGTCAATCGCTTTGTCGGGCAAGAAGCGATCCGAGATGTAGCGATCCGACAGCACGGCAGCAGCCACAATCGCGCCATCGGTAATGCGCACACCGTGGTGAGTTTCGTAGCGCTCCTTCAGGCCACGCAGAATGCTGATGGTGTCCTCTACATTGGGTTGATCGACCAGAACAGGCTGGAAGCGGCGTTCCAGGGCGGCATCTTTTTCAATGTGTTTGCGATACTCGTCCAGGGTCGTCGCACCGACCATGTGCAACTCGCCGCGCGCCAGCATGGGCTTGAGCATGTTTCCCGCGTCCATGGCTCCCTCGGCGGCTCCTGCCCCGACAACGGTATGGAGTTCATCCAGGAACAGAATAATGTCATCACGCTCCTGGATCTCTTTGAGAACGGCCTTGAGACGTTCTTCAAACTCACCGCGATATTTGGCCCCGGCGATCAGCGCCCCCATATCGAGCGCAACCACGCGCCGATTCTTCAACGATTCGGGCACATCGCCACGCACAATCCGTTGCGCCAGACCCTCGACAATCGCGGTTTTGCCCACGCCTGGCTCACCGATCAGCACCGGGTTGTTCTTGGTGCGCCGTGAGAGGATCTGGATGACGCGCCGGATCTCCTCATCGCGCCCGATCACCGGGTCGAGCTTGCCCCGCCGCGCCAGTTCGGTCAGGTCACGGCCATATTGCTCCAGGGCGGCATAGGTACCTTCGGGGTTAGGGCTGGTCACGCGCTGGGTGCCACGCACCTCGCGCAGCGCCTGCATCAGGGTATCGCGGGTTAGGCCCGCTTGCTGCAAAACGCGCCCGGCTCCGCCACCGGCATGATCGAGCAGCGCCAGCAGCAAATGCTCGGTGCTAACATACTCGTCCCCAAACTGCGTCAGTTCATCGTGCGCCCGCACCAGCACCGTGCGCAGGCGGGGCGAAATATTAACCTGCACGCCACTCCCGCTCACACGCGGCATACGGTTGATTTCAGCCGTCACCTGCTGTTTCAGCACGCCGACGGCCAGGTTAAGCTTGTTTAAGACCTGGGGCACCACGCCATCGCTCTGTTCGAGCAGCGCCAGTAGCAGGTGTTCCGGCTCAACCTGGCTGTTGCCGTTGCGCTCGGCCAGATTCTGGGCGGCGACCATGGCCTCCTGTGATTTCTGGGTAAACCGATTGATATTAAAAGACATAGGTTTCCTCTTCTCTTCCAGATTTTAACTACTCCTCATCATAACATAACAAAATCAGAAAAGTGTTAGCAGTATGTTGGTGTTGTGTTATTGGTTTAAGGTGATGCGAGGATGCGGGATGCGAGATGCAAGGATGTGATATAGCGCGTCCCTCCGAGGCACGGGGGGTGAGGAACCCTCTTTTTTTAATCCACAGGTACAAAACGCCATCAGCGTCTCGGTCGGGGTGGTGGTCACAGCGAAGAACCCTTTTTTTAATCCACAGGTACAAAACGGCGTGGCTTTCTTTTTTGTGAATGGCGCTATCCTACTCCGCCCCCGTTAGCACGCCCAGCGTCTCAGCGGCGCAGCGCTCCCAGCGAAACTCCGCTGCCCGTGCCAGGCCGCGGCGGCGCAGTTCGTCACGTAGCGCCGCATCGTCGACCAGTCGCGCCAGCGCCGCCGCCAGTGCCGCCGTGTTCAACGGGTCAACCAGCAGCGCTGCATCACCGGCCACCTCTGGCAGCGACGAGGTCGTGCTGGTCAAAACTGGTGTACCACAGGCCATCGCTTCGAGGACGGGCATACCAAAACCTTCATACAGTGAGGGAAAGACAAACGCGAGCGCGGCGCTCAACAGAGCCGGTAGATCGGCATCGGCCACATAGCCCGGAAAGCGCACCAGCGGGGTGAGATCCAGTTCGGCAACGCGGCGCTCAATGTCGGTCGTCAACCAGCCTGGCTTGCCCGCAATAACCAGTTGTGGGCATTGCGTATGTCCTGTCCACTCGCGGCGACATTGGGCGAAGGCCTCGATCAGGCGCAGCAGGTTTTTGCGAGGCTGAATAGTGCCCACATACAGCACATAGGGCGTGCAGATACCATAGTGCGACAGGGTAGCGCTGATTGTGGCGCGGCATGTGACCGGCTGGAACTGAGGTGCGACACCGTGATAGATCACGCCGATCTTTTCGGGAGCCACGCCATAGTGTCGAATCAGGTCACGGCGCGTGGCTTGTGAGATAGCAATCACGCGCCAGGCAGCACGGGCGCTCCAGCGCGTCGTCAGATGTAACTCGAGGCGGCGGGCGGTGGTATGTGCAGTGGGGAATGCCAGATAGCCTAGATCGTGGATGGTGACCACGCTCCGTGGCGGATGCAGGAGTGGCAGCACATGCGCCGGGACGAACAGTACATCGGGCGGGTGCCAGCGCATCTCAAGGCTCAGGCGGGCATGCGTCCACAGTCGTGGGCAAGGTATAGAGCGCAAGGCCATATTCGGGCCAACCAGTGGCAGCATGGGTGGCAGGCGATTGCAGTAGAGCGTGTAGCGTCGCACGCGATCCAGCCGTGCCAGAGCCGCGATCAATTCATAGCTGTAGCGTTCAGTGCCGGTATGGGCTGTTACCGCGAGACGACTCGCATCAATGCCAATATGCATAGGAAGGGTACGAAGCTATGGACAGCTACCCATAACACTCGTTGCAGATCAGTAGTTTCTAGCTGGTTGAAAAATAGTGTTGGGATAAACCTGAAAGAAATGCCGTGGTTGCTTATTTTGACCAGGCCGTATACTGTAGGCAACCATCGGGGCGCAAAAGATGGAGGCGACGGCGGGATTTGAACCCGCGCATGGCGGTTTTGCAGACCGCTGCCTTACCACTTGGCTACGTCGCCATCTTGACTTGTCAATTGTAGCATACTGGCTGTTTGCTGGCAAATGGGCGTTCGGGGCCACTTGTACCGGCGGGCAAGAGGCCCACGCAAACGCACCTGACGCACCTGCCCCCCTGGGAGCGAGGGCAGCTTGCCCTCGACAGGGAGGAACGAGGGCGGGACGCTCGCGCTCTCAGAACAACAAGGGCGGGACGCCCGCGCTCCCAGGCGCAAAATGAACGCTGACGACAGCGCTTACCCCCAGATGGGAACAGTTACTTCGGGGTTGCGTGTTGGGCTGTTTATGGGCCGGGCACTGCGTCTACCGCCCGGACGCTGAATCGTCGGGCTACAACAGCCAGGCCACCGACGTGGCTGGGTATTAGCCCGCGTAGGCGGGCTTCGCTGCCAGGTCGCCTGCCCCTTCACGGGCCGGGCGTGCGTGACTGTCTATGAACTGGTGGTGGCTAGCGCTGATGAATTCCGACCAGATCGCGCCTGCCAGCGTTCCAGGTCAGCGACGGTTAGCTCCACCTGGTAGAACTCGCGCAGCAGGGCCGCGGCTACCTGCGGCGAAAGCTTCTTCTTCAGCAGCAAATAGCGGATACGCTCCACAACTTCATTGGTGACACCAAGATCGGTATCAATACCAGCAATCGGTAAGCTAAAGGTACTAAACTGTCCAGCGTCGTTGGTATACCCGAGCTGGAGCGTGCGGATATGATAGCGCACCGCCCGACCTTGCACGCCCAACCCCTGCACTACAAACTCCTGACTGGTGTGGGGATCGGCCGCAACCGGCGCGTCACTATCCGGGCGTTGATAGAACGGCTCCATAACCGGATCGATCTGGATCACCAGCGTGTCATTGCTCAAAACCACTCCAGTCACCACATTCGCATGCACCACGCTTTCGACCAGCAACTGTATCACCGCTGATGCTGAATGTTTGTGCTGGTGCAGTGATTGCAACCGGTGCGGCATAGACGGTGGAGGGACTGGAACAGGTGGAGTTGGTGTCATCCTGGTTCCCGCTGCCCCGGATGGTGGAGTGGGTAAGGCCAGGGGTATGTCGGCACCGACCGTGGGTTGCACCGGGTGTTGCTCATATCGCTGATCGTCAGGCCGGGGCAACGGGCGCATCAGGCGCGGCACTATCCATTTTTCGATCTCCACGAAGATATAGATCACCAGGCCAATCCCCAGAATGCGGCCCCATGCTGCCAGGCCAATCGGGGCACTACCCAGCGCCTGGTTCATAAACGGCACATAGGTAAACAGCACCTGCAGGACGATCATTGAGGTCACCCCCAGAACCACCCACATATTCGAGAAAACCCCGATCTGGAACATGGAATACGAGAGCGAACGACAGTTGAATAGATAGAACAGTTCCACAAAAACCACCACATTCACTGCCACCGTGCGTGCCGCATCGAGGCTGGTACCCTGGTCTACTTCCCATTGAAACAACCCGAAGGCTCCTACCGCCATCAATGTCCCCACCACCACCACCCGCCCGACCAGATAGGCTGAGAGGATCGGAGCCTGCGTGGGGCGTGGCGGGCGTTGCATAATCCCTGGTTCTTTTGGCTCCATGGCCAGCGTAATACCCAGCGCGATAGCAGTGGTCATATTAATCCAGAGGATCTGTGCCGGTAGAATCGGCAGCATAATACCCAGGAAAATCGCCACGAGAATGATCAAGCCCTCGCCTACATTGGTCGGTAATGTCCAGGTAATAAACTTGGTCAGATTATCAAAAACACCGCGCCCCTCCTCAACTGCGGCCTCAATCGAAGCAAAGTTATCGTCGGTCAAGACCATGTCGGCCGTTTCCTTCGCTACATCGGTACCGGTAATACCCATAGCGATACCGATATCTGCCTGCTTGAGCGCGGGCGCATCGTTCACCCCGTCGCCGGTCATCGCCACGATGTGGTTACGGGCTTGCATCGCTTCAACCAGTCGTAGTTTCTGCTCAGGCGAAACACGGGCAAACACTGCGATTTCCTCGACCACCTGGATCATCTGCTCATCAGGGAGGGTTGCCATTTCTTTGCCAGTCAGCACCACCGGCATGCCATCGGGGGTGTTCCTATCGCCCAGTCCTAACTGTCTGGCAATCGCCGCCGCCGTTAGCGCATGATCGCCGGTAATCATCTTGACCCGAATACCTGCACTCTGGCAAGCACGCACAGCCGTTATCGCCTCGGTGCGTGGTGGGTCAATCATCGCCTGCAATCCGAGAAACGTCAATCCTCGAGATACATCGTCATGGCTGAGGGTCGTCGTTCCAGGCGGTAAGGTACCACGGGCAAAAGCCAGCACCCGTAACCCTCTAGAGGCCATCTCGGCCAGATCGTCCAGGATTTGCGGCGTATCAAGCGCCACGATCTGACCATGTACATCAAGCGCATTCATACACCTGTTCAAGGTTACCTCGGTTGCGCCTTTGAAGTAGATCCGCGGCGGCTGATCACGGCCAGCATCGTGCAGGGTGGCCATATACTGATGCTGGGACTCGAAAGGGATCGTGTCCAGACGTGGCAACTCGGTTTGTAATGTTTCGACCGAGAGCTTGCCTCGACCCGCAGCCGCAATCAGCGCTGCCTCGGTTGGATCGCCCTCAGCTTCCCAGCGATTATCCTTAAAAACCAGCATGCTGTCATTACAGAGCAAGCCAGCGATCAAACACTCACGTAAGCCCGGTGTGGCCGTCGTGTCAATTTCGGCACCCTGATGCAGAATGTGACCAGCAGGCGCATAACCTGTACCAACGACATCATAGCGTGCACCGGGCACCATAATCTGCTGTACGGTCATCTGGTTCTGGGTCAGCGTACCGGTTTTATCGGAGCCGATGACAGTGACGCTACCCAGCGTTTCTACTGCTGGCAACTTGCGAATGATCGCCCGGCGCTGGGCCATACGCGAGACGCCGATTGCCAGCGTGATCGTGACGGCAGCAGGCAAGCCTTCAGGTATTGCCCCGACCGCCAGCGCCACCGCCGCCAAAAACGTGTCGGTGACCGATTGTCCGCGCCAGATCCCCATCAGGAACGTTGCCCCGGCCAATGCCAGAATAACATACAGCAGCACGTGGCTAAAATGGTTAATCTTGCGTGTCAGTGGTGTCTCCATGACATCAGCCGAGGCAATCAGTTGCGAAATCCGCCCGACCTCAGTCTGATCGCCGGTGGCAATCACAATGCCTGTTCCCTGCCCATAGGTCACCAGCGTTGAGGCATAAGCCATGTTGTGGCGATCGGCCAGCGATGTCTCTGGGGGTAACTGTACGCCGGTACGCTTATGCACGGGGACAGACTCGCCAGTCAGCGCCGCCTCGGCTACCTGCAGATCGCGCAGGTGTATCAGGCGCATGTCGGCAGGTACTTTATCACCTGCTTTGAGTACCACCACGTCGCCAGGGACAAGATCGGCAGCGGATATGCGCTGGGGTTTCGCCGAACGAATGACCGTGGTTTCGGTCGTCATGGTGTGTGCCAGGGTTTCAATCGCTTTTTCGGCCCTGGACTCTTGAATAAAGCCAACAATCGCGTTCACCAGCACCACACCATAGATAATCAATGCATCAACCATGCCCTTCAGGAACAGAGTGACGGTACCGGCTACCAGCAGGATGTAAATTAATGGGCTATGAAACTGGAGTAAAAAGCGCAGCAGCGGATTCGTTTTTTGACGGGGAGTGAGGACGTTGCGCCCAAACCGTTCCAGGCGGTGATGCACCTCGAACGTATCCAGGCCGTGGTGAATATCCGTACCCAATAGCTCGATCACCTCTTCTTCGGGCACATGATGCCAGTGTTCACCGAGTAACTTTTCCATCGGATTACGCTCCTGATCCCAGGTATAGGCTTCAAAGTTGCATTGAATAGAGTGGCAAGACAGATGGTTTACCAGAACGACTGCTGCAAGCCTGTTCTGGTTTGGGAGGTTGCGATGTGCCTTTAACTGGCGCAGTTATAAAAAATAAGCGGAGAATGTGAGGTAATCGGATGTAGATCACAATCACAACCAACAATACGCTATCGCGTTAGCGTTATGTTATGCCTATAATCCTCCTCGCCGTTGAAGAGAACCATACAGGATTACCCGCTACGTGTGGCAAACCTCGTCGTCCATCACCCCCATGGGTTTTGCCTGCGGCAGAGCAGCACGTTTCCTGGTTTGTCCACGCTGACGCAGGTGAAAAAGCTTGTCCCGTTCGACTGCGCTCAGGGCAAGCTCTGAGTGTCGTCGAAGGAACGTGAGCTTCAAGCAACCGCGTACGTCCTGACATACTCCGTGCTGCTTTAATTCAGATCATCGCCGCTCAGACTATCGCGCAAAATGTCTAAATTTTCCAGTGCGAGGCCGGTACCGATGGCAACACAGTTGGCAGGTTGATCAGCCACATAGCAGGGCACGCCTGTCACCTGAGTCAGGAGTTCATTGATACGGCGCAGCATCGCCCCCCCACCAGTCATTAACATGCCCTTGTCGATAATATCGCTGGATAGCTCCGGCGGAGTCTCAACCAGCACAGCGCGCACGGCATTTACAATGGCCTCCAGGGGTTCCTGGATCGCCTCAGTAATTTCGTTCGAGTCAACCTCAATTGTGCGGGGCAAGCCAGCAACCTGATCCCGCCCGCGTACCTGCATCGTCATCGGGCGTTCAAACGGCAGCGCCGAGCCAATTTCAATTTTGACGCTTTCGGCAGTGCGCTCACCCACCACGACATTGTATTTACGCTTGATATAGGCGGCAATGGCTTCATCAAATTTGTTGCCCCCCACACGCACCGAACTACTGACGACGATATCGTTCAGCGAAATCACCGCAACTTCGGTGGTGCCGCCGCCAATATCAACGATCAAATTGCCCGAGGGTTGCGCGACGGGGATGTTGGCACCAATGGCCGCCGCCAGTGGCTCACGAATCAGCCAGGCATGGCGCGCTCCGGCGGCCAGCGCAGCATCACGCACGGCTCGCATCTCAACGCTGGTAACACCGGCCGGAATACAGATCATAACTTCTGGCTTACTCACATGAATGCGACCACTGGCACGCCCGATAAAATACTTCAGCATCGCCTCAGTCACCACATAATCGGCAATCACACCATTGCGTAGTGGGCGCACAATCTCAATACTCTCCGGCTCACGTCCAAGCATCGCCAGCGCTTCCGCACCAACTGCCTTCACTCGACTGGTACGCGTGGAGATAGCCACGACCGATGGTTCTGAAACGACGATCCCCTTGCCCTTCACATAGACCAGCACATTTGCTGTTCCTAAATCAATGCCAATTTGCCGCGCCATATATCCCTCGAATCCCCGTACCTACTGCTGCCGACGTATCTTCCGCAACTGCGCAACGCGTAGCCGAATCATAGCCCGGCGCAATTCAGCCTCGGCCAGAGCCATATCTTGGTCGCTCTGACGCTGACGCAGGCGTTCCTCGGCCTGCACCCGTGCCCTTTCAGCACGTGCCTCGTCAATCTCATCGGCCCGCTCAACGGTATCGGCCAGAATCGTAACACGATTCGACAACACTTGCATAAAGCCGCCGAAGAGCGCAAAGGGAGTGCGTTCATTGCCTTTAATAATGTCCAGTTCGCCAATATCCAGAACCGTTAACAGTGGTGCATGCCGGGGCAGAACACCAATCCGCCCATCTTTGGTAGGTACATTCAGTTGATCTACCTCATCCGACAGTACCACTCGTTCGGCGGTGACGATCTCGAGCTGCATGGGCATCGCTGTACCTCTTCCTGATACAAAACGTAAGCCGCGTATCGATTCCTACTTCCCGCCATCATGCTGGCAGTGTATGCGCATGGTTGGCGTGCTGCTGGCACACGATGAGTGACTGGTGCGCTGGTCAGTACTCCACCGCGAGGCCAGCATATGCTACCTACTTTGTCTGCTTTGACTCATACTCAGCGATGACATCGTCCAACCCTCCCTGCATAAAGAAGTACTGCTCGGGAATATGATCGACTTCGCCTTCCAGTAAACGCGCAAAGCTCTTGACTGTTTCGCTAATCGGCACGTACTTGCCGGGACGGCCCGTAAATTGTTGAGCAACCGTGAATGGCTGGCTAAAGAAGCGCTCAATTTTGCGGGCACGTTGCACCGTCAACTTGTCTTCATCACCCAGTTCTTCCATCCCTAGAATGGCGATAATGTCTTGCAAGTCTTTGTAACGTTGCAAGATGCGCTTGACTTCCTGTGCCACCCGGTAATGCTCCTCACCAACGACGAGTGGATCAAGGATGCGACTGGTTGAGGTCAGCGGATCGACGGCCGGATAGATACCCTTATCAGAAATACTGCGCTCCAGCGTAATCGTGGCATCGAGGTGCGCAAACGTCGTAGCCGGAGCCGGGTCGGTGTAGTCATCGGCGGGCACATACACGGCCTGCATCGACGTGATCGATCCGCGTCGGGTTGACGTAATGCGTTCCTGCAATTCACCCATTTCGGTACCCAGCGTTGGTTGATAGCCCACCTGCGAGGGCATACGACCGAGCAGCGATGAGACCTCTGATCCGGCCTGCACAAAGCGGAAAATATTGTCGATAAACAACAACACATCGCGCCCTTCATCGCGGAAATACTCGGCCATCGTCAGCGCGGTCAAAGCCACCCGCAGGCGTGCACCAGGCGGCTCATTCATCTGCCCAAACACCATGACCGTTTTGTCAAGCACCGTGGTTTGTTCATCAATCTGCGTTTCGCGCATTTCGTGGATCAGATCATTGCCTTCACGCGAACGCTCACCAACGCCCGCAAACACCGAGAAACCTGACTGTTCTTTGGCAATATTGGCGATCAACTCCTGAATAACCACCGTCTTACCCACACCGGCCCCACCAAAGATCGCCGTTTTACCACCACGCGTAAAGGGTGCCACCAGGTCAATCACTTTGATCCCCGTTTCAAACACTTGCGTCTGGGTATCCTGTTCCTCAAACGAAGGTGGCTCGTGGTGTATCGGGCGCGTCTCAAGAACATCTATTCCACCGACCTCGTCGATCGGATCCCCCAGGACATTAAAGACACGTCCGAGTGTCGGCTGTCCAACTGGCACCGCAATGGGCTTACCGGTATCGATCACCTTCAATCCTCGGCGCAAGCCATCGGTGGTACTCATCGCCACCGCTTTGACTTCTTCTTCATTCAAATGCTGCTGCACTTCACAAATAAGACGCTGACCATTGTCGAGCGGAATCTCAATCGCATTATATAATTCCGGGACAGTGCCGTGGGGAAAGCGGGCATTGACCACCACTCCAATAATTTCGGTAATTTCACCCGTTGCACCAGCCATACTCACCTTCCTATCTACTGGACGATAGATACGGTACCATGGACGGTCGCCTCGACCCATCGTCTGTACTATCATTATCCCTGTGCCAGAGCCACCGCCCCGCTGGCAATTTCGCTCACTTCGTTCGTAATACTCGTTTGCCGCGCCTTGTTGAACGACAATGTCAGGTCTTTGACCAGTTCCTTTGAGTTATCGGTAGCGTTGCGCATCGCAATCATACGGGCGCTGTGTTCGCTGGCAATACTCTCAAGCAAGGCCTGATAGATCTGCACTTCAACATATCGTGGCAACAATTCCTCCAGCACTTCCTCCTGGCTCGGCTCATAGGTATAATCTACCCGCCGCTCCATCTGCGCATCCACAGGCGGTTCAATCGGCAACAGCCGCCGTAGCGCCGCCCGCTGTACCAGGGTGTTGACAAACTCGCTGTATAACAGATAGACTTCGTCATAATCACCTTTGCGAAATCCGGAAATGACCTCGGTTGCAATCCCCAGAATATCTTGCAGGCGCGGTGAGTCTCCCAACTGCGTAACCTCCGCGACCAACGCCTGATTGTTACGGGCCACAAAATCACGTCCCTTTTTACCCATAGCCACGACGCTTACTTCATGGTGTTGCTCACGCTGCTCCAGGATAAACCGAATCATGCGGCGTAGAATATTCGATATCAGGCTGCCACATAACCCACGATCAGGCGTAATCACAACCACTGCCACTTTTCGCACGGGACTGCGCGCCTCCAGCAGCGTACCGCGCCGCGAGCCGCCTACCATCCGCGCCATCAACTCGGCCATCACATCGCGCAGGCGATCAGCATAGGGACGCGTCGCCAATACATTGCGTTGCGCCCGCCGCATCTTGGAGGCCGAGACCATTTCCATGGCCCGGGTAATCTGAGCCACGTTCTTAGCCGAGCGAATACGCCGACGAATCTCTCGGGTTTTAGACATAGTGTACTCCTCACTCTAGCCCGCAACGCCAGCCTATTGCGGTGGAGCGTCAGTCGCCATCAGCCGTTCCAGCACTTGGCGATAGACTGCGAAGGTGCCAGCATCGAACAGCACAAAGCGCACCAGTTCAATATCAGTATGCTGGCGCATATAGGCAATAACCGTGGTCAGCGCCACCTCAGCAGCTGCGTTGACTGGATAGCCATAGGCACCCGTGCTAATCGAGGGAAAGGCAATGCTCCGCACGCCGTGTTGTGCTGCTAATACCAGACTATGGTGATAGGCACTGGATAGCAACGCCGCGACTTGCTCCCTATCACCATCACCGTGATATAGTGGCCCGACGGCATGAATGACATAACGTGCCGCCAGATAACCAGCACCCGTAATACATGCTTTACCAGTGGGGCACCCGCCAATGCGCTGACATTCAGCCAGAATGGATGGCCCACCGGCACGATGAATAGCACCATCAACGCCACCGCCGCCCAACAGGCTGCTATTGGCCGCGTTGACAATCGCGTCCGTCGTCTGGTGAGTAATATCACCCTGCACCAGTTCTAGATCGGTCTGATCAATGGTAACTCGCATGATTCTCTGACTATGAACTATAGGTACTGGTTTGATTAAATTCCTTAATCGCGTTCTCCAGCGCCTCCTTCAGTTCTGGTGCCGGGAATTTCCGATCCAGCCGGCTCTCGTAGATCTGTTTGCGCAGATCGGGATGGACGGTCTTGAGAAACTGCAAGAAATCATCGCGCCAGGGAACCACATTGTCAACCGCAACGGCTTCGAGGAAGCCGTTCGTTGCCGCGTACAGCACCGCAATCTGATCTTCAATGTCCATCGGTTGATACTGCGGTTGGCGTAACACCTGCTGCAAGCGTTGACCGCGGTCAATTTGGGCTCTGGTTGCCGGGTCAAGATCGCTGGCAAACTGAGCAAACGCCGCGAGATCGCGGAACTGGGCCAGTTCCAACTTGAGCCGTCCAGCCACATTGCGCATCGCCCGTGTCTGTGCTGCACCACCCACGCGGCTTACGCTCGTCCCCACGTTTAGGGCAGGGCGCTGCCCGGCGTTAAAGAGATCTGACTCCAGATAGATCTGACCATCGGTAATCGAAATCACGTTCGTTGGAATATAGGCCGAAACGTCATTTGCCTGAGTCTCGATAATCGGCAACGCGGTAAGCGAACCACCACCGTAGTCTGCATTTAAGCGGGCGGCACGTTCCAACAGACGTGAGTGCAGGTAAAATACATCACCAGGATAGGCCTCGCGTCCAGGTGGGCGACGGAGGAGCAGCGAAACCTGGCGATAGGCGGTGGCGTGCTTAGACAGATCGTCGTAGACAATGAGCGCATCGCGCACTGTCTCACCATGCAACTCAACCCCACTCTCCATAACTTCTTCGCCCATCGCACACCCGGCATAGGGCGCAATATATTGAAGAGCCGCTGGCTCAGAAGCCGAAGCCGAGACGATGATTGTATGCTCCAGGGCCCCATTCTCTTCTAACGTCGAAACAATCTGCGCGACCTGGGCCCGGCGCTGGCCGATCGCTACATAGATACAGACAATCCCCTTGCCCTTTTGATTGATGATCGTATCAATGGCGACAGCGGTTTTACCCGTTTGACGGTCACCAATAATCAACTCACGTTGACCACGACCAATGGGAATCAGACCGTCAATCACCATAATCCCGGTCTGGACAGGTGTATCGACAGACTGCCGCGTAATAACGCCAGGAGCGATGCGATCCACCGGGCGCACCTTGCTGGTTGAAATCGACCCCTTCCCATCAATGGGCTGTCCGAGTGGATTGATCACCCGCCCAATTAATTCTCGACCAACCGGAACCGAAATCACACGCCCGGTTGAATTGACCTGATCGCCAGCCTCAATCTGGAGATAATTACCCAGAATGATGGCTCCCACCGAATTTTTTTCAAGATTCAGGGCAATGCCATAAATCGGTTCCTGGCGTCCGGCTTTGACTGGAAATTCCAGCAACTCTGAAGCCATGACCTGATCCAGGCCAGCAATGCGAGCAACACCATCGCCGATACTCAACACTGTCCCCACATTGACCTGACGGGGTCGAAGATCCACACCACTGGTTATACTCTGCTTTAAACGGGTTATTAAATCATCAGACACTACTGTCATACTATCCTCCGTATACCGAGAACGACAAACGACCTGATCGGCATGTACGGTTCACGGTTTCGATCATCAGCGTTACTACGCGCCAAAACGGCGGGTCAGGATCAACCCCGCGCAAGAGGCTAACCACCCGCCGGATCTGGGTCATAGAGGCATGAGAACGCATGCTTGCCGTCCTTATGTGCAGCATCCGCTATTCAGCCCGTGCGCCAGGCGTTCAAACAATGGATTGGCCGGGAACGAAAACGAGATTTACACCCTTATGTTGCCCACGGTTGTGCTGCATAACGCCTAACTGGTCAACATATTGCGCTGAATGGCACTGAGACGAACGCGCAAACTGTTGTCCAGCACCTGATCACCAACCCGGATGATTAACCCACCGATCAGCGACTCGTCCACTGTAAAATCAATGTTAAGTGGGCTATTATACTGTTTGCGTAGTGCATCGGTGATATGCTGCTGCTGGGCGGTGCCTAACGGCACCGCACTGATCACCTCGGCATCCAGCATATCGCTATCGGCGATTGACCCACTATACGCAGCAAAGGCCTCAATAATGGTTGGTAATTGATCGAGCCGATCTTCCTGGGCCAGAGTCATCAGAAAATTCCGCACTTCGGGTGCTGCCCCGGATGGCAAAGCAGATTTAATCCGGTTTGACAGATCTGGCTCATCATCACTGATCTCCGCCAGTTTCGGAGCGGCTGTACGCAGTTGCTTGAGTACCGTGCTGATGAGCGCTTCATACAGCGCACGAGCAAATGTTTGGGCATCAGATGTTGTCACCATCATCTCCGCTGCTCACTAATCATCTTAATTCTGCCGACCCAACGCAGCCAGTGATTCCTCAATCAGTTTATCGTGGCCCTGTGTGGATAGTTCCGCCTGTAACACACGACTGGCGGCCAATGTCACCAGTTCAGCCAGTTGATCCTTCACCTCGCGTAAGAGTTGGTCACGCTCCTGCAGTGCTTGTTCGCGGGCATCACTGCGAATACGATCAGCATCCTGCCGGGCCTGCGCAATAATCTCCGCCTCTTGCGCCCGCGCCCGATCCTGTGCCTGAGACAGGATACCGGCCGCTTCCTGGCGTGCCCGGGCTATCTCGGCATCATAATCGCGCCTGGCATTTGCCAGTTGCTGTTTCACCTGATCTGCCTCTTGCAGGCTCTGCTCAATCCGCTCAGTACGCTCGCGGAGCATGTTTAGCACCGGCTTGTACAGCAGATAAGAGAGTACAGTCACAACTACGCCAAAGTTGATCAACTGCGTGAGGAACAGATTGAGATTCAGTCCTAATTCGCCCATGAACGTCCCCCGTCTTTTACATACAGCGCTTACTACAATACTCCGAAGCCGATCAAGAACGAAATCACGAGACCAAAGATCGCCAACGCTTCAGTAAACGCAATCCCAATAAACATATAGGTAACGACGGTGTTCTGTGTCTCCGGGTTACGCCCAATCGCCTGCAATGCACCAGACACAATAATGCCAATCCCAATACCCGGGCCAATAGCCGCTAGACCGATCGCGAGCGCTGTTCCAATCAGACGAAGACCTGCATCTGTCATGGCTTCCATTAACGATGTTCCTCCATAAAAATGCAATACCCCTGCACGCAACGCTGCGCTTCTCGCCAACTCACCGCGAGGTATGCTGACCAGAAGCATCGTTGTTTATTCACTCCCCTGTGTTTCCTTGACAGACGGGATTGTCTGTCTATCCCAGGCAACCCTACCGCTTTCGCTATTCGGCATCAACTATAGCTACCCCGGAAGGGCATACTCCTTATTAATGCGCCGCACTCGGCTGGCCCTCATGATGCTCTTCTTCATGACCTGTGGTAGCCACCGTAATAAAGGCCATGGTCAGCACCGCAAAGATAAAGGCCTGAATGAAGCTCACGAACAACTCAAACACATAGAGTGGCATTGGCAAAAAGAGCGGGATCAGGAACGCAAGTACCACCAGCACAACTTCACCGGCAAAGATGTTGCCAAAGAGACGAAACATAAAAGCGGGCAACTTCACCAGTTCACCGATAAACTCAAAAATCCCGACGACCGACATAATTCCATTGGTATTAAAGAATTTTTTCAGATACCCTCGCCCTAACACCTTGAAGCCCTGATATTCAATATAGACCCAGGCCAGGGTTGCCAGTGCCAGCGTAAAATTCAGGTCTGCACTGGGCGTCCGAAACAGTGGTACCAGTATCGTACCGGCTGGACAGGTATTATACGCATTACCATGCGCAGCACCTTCTTCCTCGGCACTGGCATACAGTGGCAGGGCACCACCTGGTTCGCGTGCTGCCAGGCGACCCGTCAGGCTTGTACCATGCGTATCATGGTGATATTCCTGACACACACCGATTGAGCCAACACCGGGGATCAAGCCCAGGAGATTGGCAAACAGAACATAAAAGAAAATTGTCGCCACCAGTGGGAAGGCGCGGGCCACATACTCACGATTGATGGTCGCAAAGAGGTTATAGAGTGCTTCGACCGCCATTTCAAGCGCGTTTTGCAGACCACGCGGTACCATCTGCATATTGCGTGTGGCGGCAAAAGCCAACCCGATCAGCAGGACATCGGCAATCAGCATAATGGTGAACGAATTAACAAACGGAAAAAAGGGATTTTCAGGACTGCCGATCAAGAAAAACAGTGGTTCAGCCTTGACCTCCACATGGGGTTCTCCCGTAGGAAGGCAAAACATACTGGCAATTGCCACGCTTAGCACGACAAGACCAATAGCAATATTACGGTTCCGCGGTGTCAACGTCATATCTCCTCATACCTCCTCAATCCGCAACCTCGTTCTCACGGCCTGCTTAGAGCTACCATACACCAGAGTTCATTTCCAGCGCGATCGGATCGATCGATTGCCAGCCACGTGTAATCCGCTTTTATTGTTCAGGGTTTCACAAATACACCATACCTTCAGGCACAAAAAGACAACCTATCATCATTGAGAGGTTGACTATATTGAAAGAGTACCAGCTTCGCGGCGGAGTATAGCATAGCTATGCGCTGATTGCAAATCACCGCAATGCATCGTGTAGTTCACGAATGGCACGCTTGGTCGATATCCAGACTGTTCCAATCTTGGAAGTAGCCACTTTTTTATTAAAAACCAGTACCAGCAAAAAACGCTGTGATAGATCAAAACAGTAAAGGTCGTAATTCACTCCTTCGTGGATATACAGCGTCGTGGGATCGGACTCGCCCAGTTGACGTGCTACCTCGCCGGTGGTTGAAAAACTGGTGGAGAGCAGCGGCAGCAAAATCATTGTTGGCAAACTATGTGAAGTTCCCACTTCGACCAGCACCATTCCGGCCATATCTGTCAACATAATGCATTGGGTACCAAGATCCTGTGCCAGGCGACTCATAATGGTCTGGGTATGTGACAGGTTATCAGCCGTAACCACCAGCGTACCACGACTACGGGACGAATGAAATGGAGATGCTGGTGTGTCGACAGATGCAGCGGGGGCAACGTCCGCTGCAGGTGCGGCGGGTGCTGGCGGTGGAGCCTCTACCGGTGGTACAAGTGGGCGAGTACGAGTCATACTGCGCGTACTGATACGGTTGGAGCGGGTAGAAACCGGCGATGGGGCCGGGCGAGGACGCACTCGCGGCGGTGGTTCCGGTACCGGTGCCGATGCCGGAGCCAGTTCTGGCTCTGGCTCCGGTTCTGGTGGGGTGGTCGCCTGTGCAACCAGTTCTTGCGCCGAGGCAATTGCCTCGCGCAATGCGGCATGCAGCTCTTCGGTTGAAATCGGTGCATGCAAAAAGTTATAAACCCCACACTCCTCAGCCTGTTTCTGAGCGACCGGGTCTGGCTCGTTGCTATACAACAGCATTCGGGTGGGAACATCAAACCCTGGCAGTATCTCAGCCAGTTCCAATCCACTCATTTCCGGTAGGTTCAAGTCGGCAATAATGGCTTCTGGTGGTGCAGAACGTACCTCCCACAGCGCATCATTGACTGAATCCAATACCCTGACCTCAATGTCATCCCCAAGTTGTCCAGGTAAAGCGCGTAGCGCTTCGTTCTTTCCAGCAATTACCAGGAGTCGGTGAGTCATTGCCTTTTCTCACTTCTCGCATCTGCTATGTAATAAAGAATCCTAAGTACACATTTTATACATTTGTAACGGATCTCAAGTGCCGATTCCGCAAGATTGTAACCAGCAGAAGCATCTCCATTTCATCACGAATGTACACAATGCTGTACTAATATTTGAATGAACTTCTACAGTACTTCCACAGGCATCCGCAGAGAGTATAGCAAGCCTATCCCAATGATCAAATGGTATCCCGGCGTGAGCCTGGGTATTGCTTCGTCCAGGCTCATGCCCGAATACTGGTTTTTTTACGACTCATGTTTAGGATTACTATATCCGCAAAGCTTTCTGTACGTGCAATACCGTGCGTGTCTGCTGATTCTGCCGGTGCTACCGCGTGCGCTGATATGCGTCTCCGGGTATGACCTGGAAACAGCGGCACCCGGCATAGCCTGAATCGTGTATCGTGTTATGGTGTTGCCGGCCGGTACGGCAGAGCAAAGGAAAAGGTACTCCCCTGATCTTCCACACTCTCAACCCAGACAATACCGTTTTGTAACGCGATCAATTCACGTACAATCGATAACCCCAGCCCGGTACCACCCTGTTGGCGCGTCAGTGAATCAGCAACCTGGTAGAAACGTTCAAAAATACGTAGCTGTTCACGCCTGGGAATACCGATCCCCGTATCAACGACCTGTATCACAACCCACGTCATGCTGTTGGCCTTTTCCAGAACACTGTAGATATTGTCAGGCGAGACAGCATTTCGACTAGCCAGTTCTCGTAGCTGTGCATCTGACCATGATGCCAGGGTAATACGAATCTGCCCACCATCGGGCGTAAATTTAATAGCATTCGAGATCAAGTTCCCAAGCATCAGCAGGAACTTTTCCCGATCAGTCCGACAGATAATCGGGTCAGGTGGTAGATCCATAAACAATTGTTGGGAACGATCCTGCGCAGCCAGTTGCATACGCTCCACCGCCTGGGTTACTAACACCTGTAGCTCACAGTCATCAATATTGAGTGGAACCTCACCTAGTTCCAGATGCCGCAGACTGACCATGTCATCAATGATATGCTTGATCTGCTGCGCACTCTCGAGAACACGCTGGGCATACTCGCGCTGATCATCATGGCTCTGATCCCGTACCATCATCGCATACCCTAGCACAATCGAGAGCGGTGTACGCAATTCGTGCGATGCAATCGCAATAAATTCACTTTTAAGGCGATCAAGCTCTTGCAACTGTTGATATGCTGCTTGTAATTTACTATACAGATGGGCATTGCGCAATGCTGTTCCGGCATGATTGGCAAGCAGCGCTATCATCTCCTGCGTACCAGGCCGTAACACTTCCGGTCGGTCATCACATAACAGCAGCACCCCAACCACATCGCCCTGGGCGCGCAGAGGCATCGATAACCCGTGCCTGATCTGTTGTTCCCCACTGGCACACAAAGGATCAGGTGACTCGATCACCATGGGTACCCGGTTGCTATAGGTATGATTGGCAATCATATAGCCTGGTGGTAACAATTCCCATGTATCATCAGCCGCCTGAGTCAGATCAAGTGGCTGTTTGCCATCCTCGCTTACGAGCAAATAGCCAGTCTGGCAGCCAGTGTGGCGTAGTGCCATATGCAGAATGATCTGATTCAGTTGGCGGTGATCCAGGGTAGCATTGATCGCCTCGCTGCTCTGAAGCAGTTGTTCGACTGCCCGCAGGCGTAAACTATCTTGTAAAAGCAGACGTTTGTGCAATGCGCCATCAATTGACAGGCGCAGTTCTGACAATTCAAATGGCTTGGAGATAAAATCCGTCACTCCGCGTTGTACCGCTTGCCGGAGATGATCATTGGAGGGGTGTCCAGTCATAATAATAATAGCAATGGTCGGATCAATCTCACGGGCACGTTCAGCCAGTTCCAGGCCGCTAATGGTTGGCATCTTAATATCAACCAGCAATAAATCAAAGGCACCGCCAGTTTTCAGTTGTTGCAACGCAAACAGTGCATCGGTGGTTGATACCACGTGGTATGGGCCATTCTGGAGCATACGAGTACATACATCACAGATATTTTCTTCGTCATCAACGATCAAAATATGTGATGGTGTATCAAGATTATGATAATCTCGAATGGTTGTCTGTGTGCTAATGATTGGAACTCGCTCCATCCTACACTCTGCCGAGAGTCTAAGGAACATGGCATACTATCAGGTCAGAACCTCAATATTAGCACGCGGCACCCAGAATGGCATGCCATTATCCTGAACTACTTCAACCGCTGCAACACGCACCCCGGATTGAATACGGCGCGGTGTGGTTGGTACGGCGTGTACTTGCGCAATCTGCCCCAGATGAGCCGTATCTAACAGGCGCACGGTCGCCCCGGGCTGCAGCGTTGGGCGGGGTGTATCCATCTTTATTCCGGCACTGCGTGCCAGGGGTATGACTACCCGTGGGCGGCGAAGAGGCATACGGAGCCGTGTCACCCCTTCAATCAATGCTTCCTGGAGATCGTGAGCGCTCAAGAGGTCAAAAATAGGTTGAGCCATTGGATGCATCCCAAACCCTTCTGTCACCACCAGGGTCAACCCGATATCCGCCGTGTGCTGGCGATCTGGCACATCCCAGTTCTGCCTACCTGTATACCAATTGTGGACACCTGACCATTCAAGAAACGCTCGTAGCTCGCGTTCTTCAATGCCACCGACAATAATACCATACACGTTTTCTTTAACGGCACGCCGCAAAGCTCCAGCGGTAATGCCTGCCCCACCGATCAAGATCGCGTAGGCATTCCGCGAGTCGATCCGATGCTCTTCGGTAATCACCTCAGATGGATCGGTCACAAATAATTGCAACACGGCCCCTTGCTCTTTGCCCAGACCAAAGACACCATAGACCTGCGCGGCCGGGGTTTCAATGATCACCCCTTCATGGGGAAACACCTCCATCACGATCCCGCGTACAGCAGAGAATAATTCATATTCAACTGGATCAGGCGCGATCGTAACATATCCCGTTTCCTGATCGAGTGCGGCTATCATTCCACTGATGGGCATATAACACACCCGCCCACCCAGGCGATTGGCGCGGGCCAGAACCTCACCCTGCGCTACCTTGTTGCCACGTTCCAGGCGCATAGCTCGCTCCACCTGCGCGGGTGGAATACCCAGCGTTGTAGCCACATTGATAACCTGTGGTGGCATGGTTAAGAACGCCGTTGCGATCTTCGTCTCGGGTTCAACCCGCTCGCCTACTCGCACCAGAACACTCCCAGGTTGTGGCAGTCGGCGCTCAATCCGGGCCATTGCATTGGGGATAACGGGTGGTGTACCCTCAGGGTTGTACATAGGTGTATACTCCGAAGATTGCCTAAATCTATGCGCTATTATAGCACAACCCATGATCTTTAGCCATGTTATGATAGATAGTAACTGTTCACTGAACACCCAGGGCTATGGGTGGTATCATGTATCAATCACAGAACTTGCGCGGTCGTTCGCACACAACGTACCTGTTCACATGTGGAGGGAAGCGCTGTTGTCAGCGTTCATGGTGCGCCAGAGAACACGGGCATGCCCGCCAGCGCGCACGTGTGGGTACGTTGCCCGCGCTCCCTGGCAGGCAGCGTGCCCTTGAGTGGGAACAGGTACGCACACAACGTCTTGTTCGTCTCCAGAACAGCGGTACCTGGTCTGTTTCTCTCTCCCCCATGATGTGCTGATAGTCGCATGGCCTGTTCATGTAGAAAGGTTTCACATTCGTGATCGTATTCATGGCTCTATTCGTAGACGGTTGACCTGGCGTGTCCCCGCATTCATTCTTTACCGTGTACTTCGTATTAATCACAGGGTATGCGGTGGGATCGCCCGGCCCGTAAACGGGCGGGCTACCGGTTGGCCAAGCTCGTCGGTGCGGGCTGACGCGCCGTCCGCACTAGCGACCCGGGCCACGGTCGCCCGGCGCGACCACGTCCGGGACGTGACCGCGTACCTTGTATCAATCACAGGGTACGCGGTAGGATCGCCCGGCCCGTAAACGGGCGGGCTACC
>CALANA010000023.1 GCA_937925925.1 uncultured Chloroflexales bacterium
CGCTGGCGCTCGTCGAAATGACATGCTATGAAGATTGCTCCTCGCTGACGCTCGTCGAAATGACATGCAGGTTACCGTGTTGCGCCGGGGTCATTTCGAGCGAAGCGAGAAATCTGCTCCGCGCCAGGGGAAGATTTCTCCTCGCTGACGCTCGTCGAAATGACATGTGGGTTGGTGGGTTGCCCTGGGGTCATTTCGAGCGAAGCGAGCAATCTGCTCCGCGCTAGCGCTCGTCGAAATAACATGTGGGTTGGCGGGTTGCGCTGGGGTCATTTCGAGCGAAGCGAGCAATCTGCTCCGCGCCAGGGGAAGATTTTTCCGCGCTAGCGCTCGTCGAAAGGACATGCCTTGAAGATTTCTCCTCGCTGACGCTCGTCGAAATGACATGCAGGTTACCGTGTTGCCCTGGTGTCATTTCGAGCGAAGCGAGAAATCTGCTCCGCGCTAGCGCTCGTCGAAAGGACATGCCTTGAAGATTTCTCCGCGCTGGCGCTCGTCGAAATGACATGCCATGAAGATTGCTCCGCGCTAGCGCTCGTCGAAATGACATGCCATGAAGATTGCTCCGCGCTGACGCTTGTCGAAAGGACATGCCAAACGCACATCGTTCCATGGCACGTTGCGCCAGAGCTATACCGGACATAGCGCAGCCGCCGCACCCTGTGACAGTGCCGGTTCGCCCCTCTCACCCCTCCAACTCGCGCACCAGCCGGATACCCTCGCACGCAGCCAGCGTGCCCGCCTCGCGCTGCCGCACCATATCCAACCAGATATACGCTGCCAGGAATTTGTCTCTGTCGTCCTGATGAGCGGTGCCTGTGCGTCGGCGCTGCCACCGGTGCCACCACTGCCGGGGTGTCTGCTCGTTGTCCAGGAGCGTATAACCCAGCCAGGCGTAGAGCAGCAGCAGGGCCGCATACTCGCGCCACGCTTTCCGTAGGGCAACAATATCATCATCAGGCACGATCAGGATCGTCAGCGATGCCTTGAGCAGATCGCGCCAGCGCCTTGCGGCAGGGTCAAGAGCCTGATCCGACAGCGCGTTGAGCCGGACGTGTGCCTGGTGATAATCTCTAGCCTGTATCGCTGTTACCACACTAACGTCACGGTCGAGGGCGAGGTCGAGGGCGAGGGCGAGGGAGCGGGCGCGGGCGAGGGCGCGGGCGAGGGCGAGGGCGAGGGCGAGGTCGAGGTCGCGGGCGCGGGCGAGGTCGCGGGCGCGGGCGAGGGCGCGGGCGCGGGCGAGGGCGAGGGCGCGGTCGAGGGCGAGGGTGCTATTTTTTTCGTGCATATGAACGCACGCACGCTCAAGCGCATTGTCACGATTGTAAGGACGGGGCCGGTCGAGAACCAGGTTGCCTTCGGAATCTCGGCACCAGGCACTGAGCGGTGGCTCGTGCTGCCGTGCAGGATAGGACTGGCTCTCGTCCGGTGTCGGCAGGCGATAGCGTATGCTGCCCTGCTGCCGCGCATTCAGCCAGGCGCAAAACGCCTCGGCATCGGAGCCACGCACGCCCGCAACCGGTGTGTCTGCTTGCCCGCGCGTAAAGCGAAAATCCGTCCAGTGGTCGGGCTGATAGTAGTTCTCCTCGGTGCGCATCTCGTCCAGGAACAACTGGTATTCGGCGCAGGTGATATAGTCGGTGCTGATACCCCGCTGGTCGTCCAGCATGTGCCAGTCCTCGGATGCTTGCAGACGACGCGCCAGCCGCACCTCGGCCGCCAGGCGGAAGCGCTGCGGGTCGTCGTCTTCCAGTGCGTCACGCAGGAGCGTGGATAAGCGTTGCGCAACGTCGGGATCGACTTCGTGCGTCTCGTCCAGGCAGCGCGCAGCCAGCGCCAGCGCCGGGACGGTATTCAAGTCCAGGGCGGCCTGAATGATGGGTGTGGCGTTGTCTATGGCGGCATAGAAGAGCAATGTTTCGCGCCACCACTCTTTCTGCACCAGCGTCCGCCAGTCTGGAGTTTCCTTGTGCTGGTGTAGCTCCAATGCGGCCAGGTATTCACGAAACATGGCATGCGCAAATATCCACCGGTCTTCGCCAACAGGCACAATCAGGTTGGTCGAGGTACAGAGAAAGTTCAAGGCATCGAAGTCTGGCTCGGTCTGGCGCAGTTTGAGGTGCTGAATTTTCGGGGCGATCAGCGGTCGCGCCTGAGCGGTGGTGATCTCTGATAACTCGTTTTGCATCATATGCAGGGCCAGGGTCTGCAAGAGTTCCTTTTTCTTGCCTGGCGGGAGCGGTTCTTCAATGGCTTTTTTCTCCACCCGTAGCGTGACCAGCAACTCATAAATGCGACCAAAGAGGGCACTGCGAGTGGCCGGGAGCGCCCCCTCGTCGCGAGCCTCCAGCGCAATCAGCGTGAGCAACAGCGGATTACCGGCCAGTTCGTTCAGCATCGGGCGGGTGCGCAGTTGATCCAGCACCTGACGCGCTTTGCGTTGGGCCTTCGGGCGTACCTGGTTCGGTTTCTGTCCACCACGGCTGAGATCGAAGGTGTACCACTTCTCCAGAAACTCGCGCCGCTGGTCAGGGGTGAAGGATTGCATCGCCAGAATGCTGCAGCGGGCATGCGCCAGTGGCGCTTCCCGATAGCCACCGGGCCGCGATGTCACCACAAAGCGCGACTCACGGTAGCTACCGATCTGCAGATCGATCCAGGTGGCAACCTGCTTGCGCTGTTCAATGCTTGCCACCTCATCCATCCCGTCGAGCAACACCAGGCACCGGCCGGCCGTGAGGTGTTGCTCAAACCAATCCTTCGGTAGGTTCAGGTTACGTTGGGAAGCGCTAAAATAGCGTTGCACCAGCGCTCCCAGAGGGGGCGGGTCTTTGCGGCACAGGGTGTCTCGATGATCGCGCAGGTAGAGCAGAATGGGGATATAGCGCTTGGCTATACCGTGGCGACGCTGCTTGCGGAAGGCAAATTCCAGCCCCACGTGTTGGAGCATCGTTGTCTTGCCAAAGCCGGCTCCTCCCAGTATGACCAGCACCGCATGATCACGCTGGTTTGACCGGTGACAGACGGCCCGTAAAAAGTGCCAGATCTGCTGGCTGTCGCGGCCAGCACGGCCCGTCACCAGGCGCTGTTCCACGTCTTCGGCCGCACCAGGCTCCAGGCGCAAATCTACAAGGATGTCCTGAACGCGGGGAGCTTCACCAACACGGCGCAGGCCATATGTATTAATCCGGTACCGTTCTTCCTGCCACCAGCGGACATAGGCCCGTTCATATTGATCGTCCTGCCCCCGGAGCAGCAGATAGTGCGTGCCAACGGCGGCACTGCCAGCCAGCAGCACAACGAGCAACGCAACGACCAGTTGCCTCGGCGGCGGAGCTACCAGGCCGGTCATCAGCGCAGCAATCGTCAACACGGTCACGAACACCACCGCCGGCCAGAACCAGTCGGACGGGAGCAGTGGTTGCCGCCGGGTGGCATCGTCCGGGTTGGAACGGACAGGGGCGGTGACCAGCAGGGCAGTGAAAGAGGACACGAGCGCCGACACCAGGGTGTAGGCCGGTTCAGGACCTGGATCGATAAAAAACCAGTAGCCAGGGAGCAGCCACTGCAGGATGGTTAGCCCCCATAAGACGACATGGCCGATGGCTTTGGCGAATCGCTGTTGCATTTCTATGGTTTCGACAGATCCTGGGTAACCGGCACCAGTCTATCAGCGGAGATACAGGCTGCACGATCAGGATGTTATGGACGACAACCGTACCCATTACCCACCCGTTTGCCTGATTGACGGAGCGGGGGGAAGTTGGCACGATTATACCATGGCCTGCGCGGGCACGATTCCCGCGCTCCCTGGTGCGCCTGGTGGCGCGGGCGTCTCGCCTGCCATCGCACGATCCCCGCGCTTCCAGGCGTGCATGGTCACTTCCATGCCGGAGGAACTGTTCACCCGTGGGGTACCACGCACGCCTGGGTATGAGAGCGGAGCGCACTCCATCGGGCACGTGCGGGCACGATGCCCGCGCTCCCAGGAGAAGGGTGAACACGTACAGGCCGGAGACGATTTTGCATCGTTGTCCACTTCTGGTACAATTGACCGCCGAATGAGACGTATAGGAAACAAAAGCAGGACAGGCTCGTTATGAACGCGCAGCGTGTGATTGTGGTGATGCCCGCGTACAACGCGGCCCGAACGCTGGAGCGCACTTATCACGATATTCCCCCCGGTGTGGTGGATCATGTTATCCTGGTTGACGATGTCTCGCAAGATGAGACTGTCGAGGTAGCGCGGCGACTGGGGTTAGAGGTGGTGATCCACATCCAGAACCGAGGTTATGGCGGCAACCAGAAGACATGCTATCTGGAAGCGTTGCGCGATGGGGCCGATGTGGTGGTGATGTTGCACCCCGATAATCAGTATGACTCGACGCGCATCCCGGAGTTGATCGCGCCGATCTTTGCGGGCGAGTACGATATGATGCTCGGCTCGCGCCTGCTGGGTGGCAACGGCTGGTGGCGCAGCCCGGCGCTGGAAGGGGGGATGCCGATCTGGAAGTATATCTCCAACCGCTTCTTGACGATCTGTGAGAATATCGTCCTGGGCCAGCACCTGTCCGAATGCCATACCGGTTTTCGGGCCTATAGTCGGCAGTTGCTGGAGACGGTGCCGTTTTTGCTCAATTCCGATGATTTTGTGTTTGACACGGAGATGATCGTCCAGGCGGTGGCCTTCAATTTTCGCATTGGTGAAATTGCGGTCGAAACCCGCTATTTTGAGGAGGCGTCGTCGGTGAACTTTCGGCGCAGTGTGATATACGGGTTGGCGACGCTGTGGGTGCTGGTGCGCTACCTGCTGCATCGCAGCGGTCTGCGCCGCTCGCCGCAGTTCTCGCGCCGGCTGGCGGAGGTGATGAGCGCCTATCATAGTGCGACTTTCCTCCGCAGCGCAACGGGTGATTCGGAGGCCCGCGCCGAGATCAAGCCCCAGGTTGACGAACAGTTCCCCTGATTATCGCTATGATCCATTCCCCAACCGGAGCCAGTCGCCAGGATTGTCGGAGATCGGCCCACCCACACGCGACCCAGATCACAGACAGCCAGCGCAACCAGGAGGCTCTGCGCCGGCGCTCTGTGCTACCGTTGTTGTTCCTGCTAATCGCGGCGACACTGCTGCTGACGTTGGCATTGCGTGCGCCGCCGCGCTGGAGGCTCGATGTGGGCACAGCCGGCGATGACCGCTTCGTCTATGGCTTTTCGGTGGCAGAAGTTGAACACGGCGGCACGACAACCTTTCGCTGGAGCGGGCCTGATGCACGCCTGGTGCTGCATGGCGCGAACAGTCGCCCCTTCGTGTTACGCTTACGCCTCTACGATGAGCAACCGGCCCCGACCAACGACCGGCACCTGGCGTTGCAGCGCAATGGGCAGGACGTGGTGGCCTGGCAGATGGGCAAGGGTTGGCGGGTTTATCACGTGCTGCTCGACACCGACGCGGTCGGCCAGGGATTGGAAGCCACGCCGCTGCACCTGGTCAGCCCGATCCAGCGCCCCGGCGCGGAAGATGGGCGGCGCTTAGGCGTGGTGTTGGACTGGCTGGAGATCGCGCCGCTGGATCGGTATCAGGTGGGGCAGAGCAGCGGTGTTCCGCTACAGCGGGCGTTGTTGTTTACCTGGGCGCTGGCGCTGCTCGCAGGCGCATGCTGGCACCTGGATCGGGCCTGGCTGCTGCATTGGCCGCGCCTGCCGCGCCTGACGGTGGCGCGGATTGGGGTGCTGGTGGGACTGCTCGCTGTGGCGCTGCTCTGGTGGGCGCTGCGCAATCCCTACACGCTGGCCTGGGCGCTGCCCGCAACGCCGTGGCTGCTGGGCCTGGCAACGGTGCTGCTGGCGGGGATGCCAGCGATTGTCACCACGCAACGGTGGTTGCTGGCGGCACAGCAGCACGGGCAGATGCCAGCGCTGCCAACCAGTGCGAGTCTGGCGGCCATGGGGCTGCTGGTGCTGGCGCAGGTGCTGTTTCATCGCCAGCAGGCGGTCGGGTTGGGTGTCGCGCTGACGGTTGCGAGCGGGGTGCTGCTGCTGGCTGTGGCCCGTATGTGGCACCTGGCGGATATCTGGGGCGATGCACCGGATGGCACGCTGGCCGATCTGGTGCCGAGCCGCCGTCAGGCGTTGTTGTGGCTGCTGCTGATTTTCGCGGTGGCGCTGGGCATGCGCCTGTATCGCATCACGGAGCTACCCTTTGCGCTGTGGCGCGATGAGGCCCGGCACGGGATGATCGCGCTGCGCTTGCTGGAAGATCCCGATTATCGTCCGATTTATATCGCGTCGGGCCGGGTGAATATGCCCGCACTGGGCTTTTATCCTTTCGCCCTCGCTCTGCGGATCTGGGGCATTCAGGCCTGGTCAATGCGCGTGGTAACGGCGCTGGCGGGGGCGCTGACCGTCTTGCCCCTGTATGCCCTGAGCCGGCACGTGCGTGGGCGGCGCGATGTGGCGCTGCTAGCGGCGATGCTGCTGGCGGTTTCGAGCTGGCATGTGACGCTGAGCCGCTTCTCGTTCCCGACCATTTTTGATCCGCTGCTGGGTGTGCTGGGGCTGTGGCTGCTGCTGGTCGCGCTTGCTCCTGGATACCGCACCCGATTCCTCCATCTGCTGATCGGCCTGGTGGCTGGCCTCTGCCTGGGACTGGCGGTGCAGACCTATCATACCGGGCGCATGGTGCCGGTGATTGCGACGGTGCTGGCATTGCTGCGGCTGTGTCAGCAACCGCAGATGTGGCGGCGCTGGCTGGGCACTATGCTGGTGGTGGGGCTGAGCCTGGCGCTGACGCTGCTGCCGCTGGTGGTCTATGCGGTCAAGCATCCCGCAGCGTTCAATGATCGGGTGGGCGATGTGTTTTTGCTGCGCGACGCGGCGCTGAAAGCCCGCGCTCCACTGACGGCGCTCGATGAGTCGCTGGGACGGCACATGCTGATGTTCAATGTGCAGGGGGATAGCAATGGCCGCCACCACGCGCCCGACCGCCCGCTGCTCGATTTTGTGACCGGCCTGGGGTTTCTGGTGGGGTGTGCGTTCTTGCTCTACAACTGGCGCGACTGGCGGAGCATGTTCTTGCTGGCGGGGCTGAGCATCGCGCTGGTGCCGAGCGCTCTCGCTGTAAACGGCCCGCATGCGATGCGCAGTATTGGGGGAACGGTGTTCGCCAGCCTGATTGCCGCACTGGGCTGGCTGGTACTGGTCAGGATGCTGGGGCGAGCGCGACAGCCGTCCCAGGTGGACGAGGCGCTGCCGGTGGGCAACGGTCAGGGCTGGCAGCGCCTGGGGACAGTCGCGGGCACGTTGATCGCGGTGGCGGCGCTGGCGTTGAACTTCTGGATGTACTTTGGCTATATGGCGCGGCACAGCGGCGTGTGGGGATCGTCCTATCCGGTGCAAACGCAGGTGGGTATCTATCTGCGCGATCTGGCGGAACGGCAGGATATGGCGACTCTGGCGCGGATGTATGTGCCGGAGGGTTTTACCAGCAATGCGGTTTTTAGCTATATGACCGATGGGTTGCCGATCCAGACTTTTACCGATGGGTCGCTAGAGCAAGTGGCGCAACCGGGCACACTGTTTGTGCTGTCGGGCTACACCCACAGCGAAGACGCGCAACGCCTGTTGCCCACGTTGGAGCCGACACCCAGGCTGTTCTTGCGCGGCCCTGATTTCCCTGGTACGAATCATCCTTCGTTTGTCGTGTATGCCGTGCCGGAGGGATAGGCGGGGGCGCTGCGGGGTGGGGTTGAAGCGCTGCGGCGCTGCTGCGGCTGAGGGTGCTGCGGTGCTGCGGGGGGGGATTGAAGCGCTGAACCGCTGCTGCGGCTGAGGGCGCTGACAGGTGATTGAATCGCTGCGGCGCGGAGGGGTGGGTTTGAATCGCTGCAATTTATGATAACGTGGTGCTGTGCTACGAACTCGATGCCTGCACCGTACAACGTGCAGTTGCACCGGGCCTGCACATTACACACGGCGCGCTACCCAACGTCGCGCCGCCACTGATCAGCGGCCTGGCCGACCTGGTTGCTGCCTCTATCTTGACAGCCACTCAGGTGGCAGATATACTGCCATCATCAATGCTGATTGCTCATATCGAGATGGATGTATTATGTCGTGCAAACCTGGAGACCCGGCTCCGGCCAGGCTCGTGTTCCGTTCTGGCTTGAGCCGGGACTTCCGTTCAGGATTGGGATAGGAGTGCTATAGCCTATCCCTTATGCGGAACATGGAGTTTTCCTTATGCCTCAGGCTTTGAAAGCGATTTATCATAGTGGTACGTTTATCCTTCAGACAGCCTGTGATTTGCCTGAAGGCGCTGAGGTTGAGCTTTTTGTCCAATTACCTCAAGTCGCTCCACCCAGGATAGCCGATGCTGGCTCCAGGCAACACTTTTTAAAACTCCTTGTTGCGCGAATGCAACGAAATCCTATTCCCGTGAATGCTCCTCAGTTTACACGAGATATGTTGCATGAACGCCGTTGACACAAATATCTTGATGTATGTTAATGATTTGCGTGATCCCGGTAAGCAGGCAATAGCAGCTTCTTTAGTTGCGAGTCTGACAGATGGGGTTTTAATCTGGCAGGTTGCCTGTGAATATTTGGCAGCAAGTCGTAAACTTGAGCCATTCGGATATGACAGAGCGCAAGCATATCAGTACATTCGAGATTTGCAACAGGTCTGGTATACAGTGTTGCCAACCTGGGCTGTTCTTGATTGTGCCGAGGACTTGATGAGCCGTTTTCGTTTGTCCTACTGGGATTCAATGGTGGTTGCTGCTTGCCTGGAAGCAAATGTTGAAACGCTTTATACAGAGGACTCTGGCTATTCAAGTATTGATGGGTTACAAATTGTAAATCCTTTCAAACGCCTCTAAGAGAACATCTGCAACTTGCAAATATGCCCGACAGCAGCTACTTCTCCAGGAAGAAGCCACACTGTTACGCTTATAGCGAAGAGCAAAACCATGTATCAAAGGACACTGAAACGCTGACCTGCTGAGGCCGTTGACTGGCGGCAACCCCTTCCCGGTCGTCACTTAGCAAACCAAATGCGCCTCAGCGGCTCAGCGCCTTCAGTGGGTCAGGGATTCAAAGGACACTGAGACGTTTGAATCGCTGAGGCGCTGCTGCGGCTGAGGGCGCTGAGTGGGAACAACCCCTTCCATGTCGTCACTCAGCGAACAGGATGCACCTCAGCGGCTCAGCGCCTTCAGCGGGTCAGGGATTCAAAGGGCACGCACCTGCTGTGCAGGATGGGACTCAGCGGCTCAGCGCCTTCAGCGGGTCAGGGATTCAAAGGGCACCGAAACGCCGCGCAGAATGCACCTCAGCGGGTCATCGGATCAACTGCGTGTCTCACTCCTGTAGCTGTCGGCTGAAAAACTCCCCGATCAGGCGCTCGATCTGCTGTAGACCGGCGACGCTAAAGAAATGGCCCTCGCCGCGTAGCGGCACAAAGGTGACGTTGTTCCTGGCAGTGGCCAGTGCCTGGTACAGTAACTCTGACTGACCGATCGGCACAATGGTATCCTGATCACCGTGCAGGATGAGGAACGGCGGCTCCTTGCCGCGAATGTAGCTGATCGGGTTGGCTTGTCGCACCTGCTCCAGCCGGGTCTGGAGCGGGCCACCAACGAGCTGTGCCTCGGCTGTGTCGGGCTGATCGTGCGGTCTGCCCATCTGTAAAAAATCACTCGGCCCCGCCAGGACGACCACCGCCTGCACGTGGCTACTGACACCCGCGAAATCCGCCGCGTCTTCCAGGTGGGGTACGCCGCCCGTGGTGCCGAGCAACGCCGCCAGGTGCCCGCCCGACGAGATCCCCCAGACGCCAATGCGGTCAGGATCAAACCCATAGGCAGGAGCATTGGCGCGGATCCAGCGCACCGCCGCCTTCGCGTCCATGATCTGCGCCGGGAACAGCGCCTGCTGGCTGAGGCGGTGATCAATGCTGACCGTGGCAAAGCCACGCTCAACCAGGAAGTGCGTCAGGTTGAGCTGCCGGTTGGCTTCCATCCACGCCCCACCCTGAATAAAGAGAACCACCGGCAGCAGTGCCGCCGGTCGTGGGGCGGGTTGCAACAGGTCGAGCCGTAGCGTTATGCCCTCGACAACGCGATAGACGATGTCGGGTTGGGCCGTGATAGTGTAGGGTGAGGGAGACATTGGTGGTGGGCCTTCCTGCTAAACAAACGTATACACGAATAGGACATACGTATGCTTACGTATGCTGATGGCTCGTGGTCATCTATTGCCAATACGCAGACGAACAATGGTTTCTATATATTCACCGCGTATGTCCTCTTTTTGATACGAGCTACGCCGTGGTATGGTCAGATGGTCTTTTCGCCGGAGTTTATCCTGAGCGAAGCCGAATGGGGCAGAGCGGTACTTTTTTCACCCCACATTTTCGCCGAAGGCGAAAACGTGGGGTGAAAAAACAACTCCTTCCATACTGCCGCAGGCAAAAAAGCTTGTCCCGTTCGACTGCGCTCAGGGCAAGCTCTGAGCGTAGTCGAAGGAACGTTGGGTTCACGCGACGGCGTACATCCTGTAATGTGACGCAAAGGCGCAAAGGTATTGGAACACCTCGTGACGTAGCACGCAACCGGGCATAGCTGTGAGCAAACTGTGTAGTTAAGAAACGACATCGCCAGGCAACGTTGCTCCGTACCAGGTAGTCAATCATTAACAGTCGGTTCCGCTGCAGCGTCGGGTGCCTCCGAGGGGTGTGGTGGATGTGCAACCAGCCACGCCGTTAGATCGGCCAGTTCCGTGAAGTCGAGCAGGGTCTCTGCCAGTTCCATGTGGTCGTCACTATCGAGCGCCTGCACCTGGGCCATCAGGTCAGCGGGTAGCATTCCGAACTTGCGCTCCAGCTGGCGCAGCAGGATGCGTTCTTGTCCTTTATGAATACCCTGTTCAATACCCTGTTCAATACCCTTGGCAATCAATTCCTCTCTGACATACTCTTCATAACTGGTAATATACGTCATGGTTCGTTCCTCCTCGTGTTGTCGCACAAATTGCACAAAGGCTTGCCGCTCCGGGGGCGGTAAACGGAGTAACCAGTCCATCAGGCGGAAGGCCTGCCGCAGCGTGTCGCGGTCGAAGGGACGTGTATACAAACTGGCAAACAAGCGCCGTTTGTACGCCAGCCGTTGTGCGGGATCGTGGCGGGTCTGCAGTGTATTGTATAGAGATGCGCCGCCACCACGACCGCCAGCGGATTGGCACTCGTTTCCAGGATCGCCAGGTCAGCCTGATAATCCAGCAGTTTAATCGTCGGGAAATCGAGGCGCAAACGGCACCCGCCGATGGTGTCCTCAAAATGATCGGGACGCCAGTGTACCTGGTCATCACCATACACGACCATCGTAAAGACAGATACGTCGGGATAGGCCCCGCGAATGAGAATGTGGTAGTGGGCCACCGTCCGCTCATAGGCGCGCCGATACTGGCTTTGCACCTCGACGTGGATGAGGATGAAAAACGGGTCAGCGCCACGCCAGGCCTTGACGAGCTTGTCCACGCGGCGCTCACCCTCCTCGGTCTCCTCTGGTGGGAGCAGTTGCTGGAACTCTTTGTCGAGCATCTCAATACCGCGCTCCCAATCAATGGCGGCGTGCAAATCGGGCAGAAAGAAGGCAAGAAAGGGGTTGATATACTGATCCAGCACTTCTTTCCACGGCCCATCAAACGTGTCACGGGTAGCCATACCACTCCTTCCTATACCACTTCTTCCGGCGCAACAGATGATCGAGATAGGGGTAGTATAGCACATGGTTGCGGCATTGTGGTGCTGTGTACACGGGTTGTGCTTGATTCTTCGTCGCCTCAGGCTGTTTTGCGCTTTGCGCTTCGGATCACCTCGCCTGGCTTCTTTCATTTAACAGGACATACGCGGTAAGCGCTCGTAACGCCGCAAGATCCGGTCAATCGCGATCATCTGCTGACGATGACACCGCCTATTGGTGTAAGAAATAGTCATATTCGTGGTCGTATGTGAGATCTTATACCAATTTGACTTAAACATTCCGCATACGCTGAAATCCCCTGTCTGGTCAGGAACATGGGCGGGGGCCGCAGGCCCCCGCCCCCCACCACGACACAGTCTCGTTGGAGGACGCATGGCAAGAACATGCGGAATGTTCACGTCGAAACGGTATTATTGGTGAACGACTGACCTGCTATACTACTCCATCCATACCTCACCACGTACCTCGTGTTATTGATAAACGGTGTTACTTCTGATTGTTTCTTAACAGTGATTGTGTTATACTACTGCACAGTAACATCAAGAAAAAATGACGCAAATGTTACTGACATGAGTTACTATGCATCAGTAGCTGTCACTACTTGAATCATCATTCAAACTTACATCCAGGAGTACGCTGTATGTTCCTTTCACCACCGGAATCGTACCCGCCGCTGGCCTGGCTCCGTTATGTGTGCTTCCCACTGTTGCTGTTCGCTGGACTGTTTCTCTACCTGCTGTATGCTCTGCCCAATGTGATGCACGCCCGATCCCTGTCTGCTGACACACCAGCAGGTCTGACCAGCCTGCTCGACTGTGCCCCAACGATTACCCCTGGTGATACCATCACATGCGCCATCAGTGTCCCCGATGAGGTTGATACAATCAGTGTGCAGGGCACTGCCGGTGATGTGTTCATGCTGCGCGCCAGTGTCACGGCCGGCGATATGCAGCCAGCCGTAGAACTGACTGGTCCGAATGGTGCCTCGATCTGTAAAGCCTCCAATTGGTATGGATCGGGGGTCGAGGTTGATCACTGTACGTTGTTGCAGGATGGTATCCACACGATTACGGTTCGGGGTACACGAGCCACACAGGTTGGCAACTACAACCTGTACATACAGCGGCTGAATAGCCCCGCTAACCCGACCGCATTAGCGCTGGGCGACGTAATGGTATCTACCATCGCCGCTGCCGCACGCGCCGATACCTATACCATCGCAGGCACGGCAGGCGAGGTACTGCTCCTGCGAGTCGCCATTACCGCCGGACAGATGCTGCCCGCGATCCGCGTGTATGGTGCCGATGGTATCCGGCTATGTGAACGGACTGAATACTATACTGCAAGAACTGATATTGCCAACTGTGCCTTGCCACGCACCGAAACATATACGATTATTGTTGGTGACTCGCGATCAAGCCGTACCGGTACCTATAATCTGTTTGCACAACAACTGACGGCCCCGGTCAATGCCCGGCCTATCGTTATGGGTATACCACTTACAAGTACCATCCGTAGCATGGCCCAGGCTGATACCTACATATTGAACGCAGTGGCGAATGATGTGCTACTGTTGCGAGCAGGCACTGCTTCCGGCCAGATGACACCCGGCGTGCGCGTATTTGCACCCGATGGCACGATCCTCTGTTCTGCTGGCAATTCATACTCGACCGGCTCAGAGATTAACCGCTGTGCCCTGCCCCACGCAGGCAACTACCTGGTGATGGTAGACGATATGCAAGTGACTCGTACCGGCGACTATGGCCTGTATGTGCAGCGCATCAATGCACCGGAGAACACCACAGCACTATCGCTCACGGCGATCAATGAAGTCCAGATTACCTCGGCCGCAATGGCGGCTACCTTTACCATCAGCGCCCAGGCCAATGATGTACTCATGCTGCGAGCAGGTACTACATCGGGTCAGATCACGCCACACCTGCTTGTCTATGACCAGGATGGTATTCTGATCTGTCAGGCGACATCATCCTACAATGCTGGACTAGAAATTACACAGTGCCTGCTGCCTCGCACTGGCTCCTACACCATTCTCGTTGGTGATGCGCGAATAACGCGGCCGGGCAACATAGCGCTTTTTGTACAACATCTGGTACGCCCGACGCAGGCACCCGGTATCAGGGCCAACACACTTCAGAGCATCATCATCGACTCGGCGGCTATAACGCGAGCCTGGACGTGGATGGCAGGCGACACCGATCGGCTGCAGGTACGTATGACTGTAACTAGCGGCACACTACGCCCCCAGGTACGCGTGTTTGACCGCGATGGTGTACAAGTCTGCACCGCCACCGCCGCATATGACACGGTTGCAGAGATAGCCGATTGTCTGCTGCCTCGGAGTGGGCGATACACCATTCTCGCCAATGATGTCTCTGGTGTTCAGACTGGCAGTGCCACTCTGAATGTTACTTGTCTGAGTGCTACCTGTGGCCCGGAAGAATCAGTATCCATAACCGATTCGGGTGGCACAGTCAATAGCGCTAATGCTCGGCTCGATGTCCCCGCAACCGCTTTTACTCAGCCAATCAGTCTTACGCTGCTGAAACTGTCGACACCGGCAACTTCTGCCACAGATCGTGCGCAGATCCTGAGCCATTTCTTTCTACAAGCGTACAATGCCGAGGGCGTACCAGTAACTGAGGCACAGACGCCTATGACGTTCACATTACAGCTCAACTCGGATGATTTAGATGCACACGGTGTCGATCAGGCAACGCCTGGGTTGTATTACTGGGATACGGTTCTGCGCGAATGGCGAATGCTGGATAGCGTGTTCGATCCGGAAGCAATGACCATCACGGCTCTTCTCACACCTGTAGCTGATGTTGCACTTTTTCGCACGATCATTGCTGACGATCCGCCCGGCGATGACCCGCCCGTTGACGACCCGCCCGGCGACGACCCGCCCGTTGACGACCCGCCCGTTGACGACCCGCCCGTTGACGACCCGCCCGGCGACGATCCGCCCGGCGACGATCCGCCCGGTGACGACCCGCCCGTTGACGACCCGCCCGGCGACGATCCGCCCGGCGACGACCCGCCCGGCAACGACCCGCCCGGCAACGACCCGCCCGGCGATGACCCGCCCGGCGATGACCCGCCCGGCGATGACCCGCCCGGCGATGACCCGCCCGACGATGACCCGCCCGGCGATGACCCGCCCGGTGATGACCCGCCCGCCGATGACCCACCCGGCGAAGATCTAGATCAGGATAATCCGCCTGCGAGTCGTCAGTACGTCTATCTGCCGTTGATCCAGCGTTGAGTATCGAATACAGCAATCCTACATGAGACATGCATTCCGGGTATTCTGGCTTTAGACAAGGTTTGTAGATACTTCGATACTTTATCGTTGAGGAGTATGTAGTAACGGCTTTAGTCGTTTTTTAAGCGGTAGAACGACTTCAGTCGTCACTACAGCGGTAGAACGACTGAAGTCCTCACTACATTGTCCATGTCAAAACCAGACATTAGAAGCCTTGTCTTAGTTGTAAAAGCGCACCCAATCGACTAAAGTCGGAAATCTGGAGCATAACTAAATAAGAAAAGGGTTGCCATTTTACTAGAAAGAAATACGAATGAGGTTTCGACGCAAGGCTGCGGGTGAACACGAGCGCAAGCTGGAAAAATTTCGTCAATGTTTTCATATCGTTATTAGTGATGGCTACTATCCACACGAACGCCAGCACCGACTATATAACGCCTGCCAGAAACTCCAATTGAATTGGACAGAGGCGCGCCAGTATGTCCAGGCCGATGCCCTGGCATTTCTGCAACAGGTGGTAGAGCGCATTCTAGCGACAGGTCGGTTTACCAGCACCGAACTAGATGAACTACAACGTCTACCGCGCCGTCTCGCGTTGACGGATGAGCAGGTTGCGCCACTGCTCAACCAGGTGTATGACCAGATTGAACGCAAGCTCGAAAAGCGCATTATCGAGCTTGCAGCCTATGTTCACGAAGCAGCGGTGATCGCCACACTGAAACACGATATTGCCTACTCCGGTCTGCCAGAGAATCGAGCCGAACACCTGATAGCCTTGATCGAGCGTCAGCATCGGCTGGCAATCCTGCTGGCTGGCAACCTGCCTGTAGTTACGGCCACCGTTCCACTAAGGACAAACGGTGAAGTGTGTCATATGGACATCCCGGTACAGGCCTTGCTCAGTAGTGAAGGGAAGCTGGTCAGTGGACGACTAATTATCACCAACCAGCGCGTGTTGATCCTTGCGCCCCAGGTTGACTTGACGATAGCATGGCCCCAGATCCAGGCGCTGGAGTCGCTCAATAAATCATTGGTACTGGTGACAAGAGGGCAAAACGCGATGATTTTCTGCGATGATCCGTTGTATGTCGCCACTCTGCTAGCCGAGGCTCGCACGTCGTATGTACTCACGCCAACAACGTCGTAACCGTTCAGATGGGGTGGTTGGGCGGGGCACGACCCCGCCCGGAGGTTCCCGGGGGTTGTGCGGGCCGCAGGCCTCCGCAACCCCCGCTGGCGAAAGTTCCCCTGAACGGTTACTTACCTGGGTGTGTTATATTGATACTAT
>CALANA010000024.1 GCA_937925925.1 uncultured Chloroflexales bacterium
ACCTGTTGTCCTGGACAATGTGTATGAGCGCGCAAAAATTGAGGGCTGGGAAGATATCGCCCTGAGTGCAGACCTGCGGACGGTTATTACCGTTCCTATGCGCCTGGGGAGTGAAGTGTTGGGTGTCATCAGTGTTGGCAGCAACGTCGCACGGGTAGCTGCCGATGAAGTCGGGTTGTTAAGTACCTTTGCCAATCATCTTACCAGTACTATGATGCGCATCCGCCTCGAAAATGAGCGCCATCGGCAACTGGCGATCCTGCAAGAGTCCTATGATCGCCAGGCGCGATTGATCGAAACCGTGCGCGAACTCTCGTCACCGGCTATTCCGGTGCATGATGGAATCATTGTTATGCCGCTGGTTGGACACATTGATACGGCGCGCAGTACGCAGATTATGGAGACGCTCCTGTCAACCGTGGCGCGTGATGCCGCCAGTGTGGTGATTATTGACATTACCGGGGTGCCGATGGTCGATACCGGGGTTGCTAATCACTTGATCCAGGTTACGCGGGCAGCCTCCCTGCTTGGTGCGCGGTGCATTCTGGTCGGGATTACGCCCAGAGTGGCACAGACGGTTGTCCAACTGGGGATCGATCTGGGCAATCTGATCACACGCAGTAATCTACAATCGGGAATTGCCTATGGCTTGAGCCTGCTGAATCTGCATATTTGCCCGCTCGGAGAGAACCGGAAATAGTGGCGTGCGGCGTGTAGCGCAATTTTTAGCACAACGGCGCAAAGCAGCAAAGGTATCAACGTTGCAACGATGCAACGTTCCAACATGGAACGTGCCAACGCAAACCGGCAAAGGCATCAGCGTTAAAAAAAGAAGCAGCAGTGCGGCGCGAGACATCAGGCAACGAGACGCGAAGTGTGCGGTGATGACAGGCAATTGTCTGGCCTACTTCATCTCTTCGTCTCGTTGCCTCGTCGCTTTTTTTGCAACCCTGTAATACCGTTTCGACGTGACCATTCCGCATGGTCGTGCCATGCGTCCTCCCACGAGACTGCGTCGCGGCGGGGGGGCGGGGCCGCAGGCCCCCGCCCATGTGTGGATTTCGGTGTAGAGGCGTTACATGCAACGCCTCTTCGCCCCGCGACATCTCGTTCCAGGGGAAGTCTCATTGTCGTATGAGCAAGCGTAAGACGGATCAACGGATGCGGAAGGGCGAAGTCAAATTGGTATAATGGGGAAAGCACACAAGGAGTCCAAGAATGGATACTCTCGAAAAAAACCTTGAACAACGCAGCCAGGCGGAACTGATCGCCCTTATCCGCATCATGATTACGCGGCATCCTGATCTACAAGCGGTGCTGGATCTGCCGACTATTCCCGAAGCTGGCGTGACCGAACCGTCTATAGATGTACCCGCTCTCCATCGTCAGGTGCAGCGTGCCTTGAGTCGGTACACCTATGGCAGCGATGACGAGTCTGACGATGATTTTGACACGCTGTTGCAAACTGCTCGGAATCATGCACAGCAGCGCGAATGGCGCAATGCTCTCTGTATCTATCAGACCCTGGCCAGCGATCTTTTCGATAGCGGTGCAATCTTCCGCGATGAGGAGAGCCTTCTGGTCGATATTGTCAGTCAATGCATCAGCGGTCTGGGTGAGTGCCTGGCCGAAATGCAGCATGTGCTGGAACGGGACGAGGTAATCCGTACTCTGCTCGACCTGTATGTCCGAGATCTTGATGCCGGTGGGAGCGGGGTGAGCGACCCGATTCCGGGTCTGATTGTCACCCGGGCCACTCCTACCGAGCGTCAGATGGTGACGCAATGGGTGCGCGACCAGATCGAAGCGTTGCATGCTTCATCCTGGGCAAACAACTGGCGACGCCATCGCTTGAGTGGCTTTCTGCTAACGCTCGAACAAGATGTGCTGGACGATGAGGCCTTCCTGCAAGCTTGCCGTCAGATGGGCCGCCTGCGCGATCTGGTGGAGCGACTGCTCCGCCTGGGACGTATCGCTGAAGCCGCCACTGAGACACGCCAGGCGCGAGATTATGATTTGCTGCAACTGGCCAATCTGTTTGTTACCTATGGTCAGATAGAACTGGCGGAAAATCTGGTGCGTGAGCGAGTGCGCATGAACCGAAATGTGCAGTTGACGGCCTGGTTACGTGATCGGGCGCGGGCGCGGGATGATCTGGTCGAGGCGTTGGAACTGGCGGAGAGTTTGTTCTGGAGTTACTCGACGTTGACTGGCTACCTTGAGATTAAGGAACTGGCGGCCAGTCTGGGCCAGTGGGACACGGTGCGGGCGCAGTTAATAACGCAAATCATGGAGCAGCACAAGTATGGCCTGTTGACCGAGATCTATCTGGAGGAGCAAGAGATTGATCAGGCATTAGCGGCGCTGAACAATGTGACTGTGCAGAGTGTGGGTTGGGGCGAGGAGCCATTGCTGATCCGTGTGGCTCAGGCGGCGGAACAGACGCATCCCTATGCCGCGATTGACCTCTATCTGCGTACCGCCCATCGCCTGATCGAAGAACGTGGTCAGGACAACTATACCACGGCGGTCGGCTATCTGTCTCGCGTGCGTAATCTCTATCTCCAGTTGGGGGAAGAACCGGCCTGGCAGACCTTGATCTTCGACATTCGCCGCCAGTACAAGCATCTACGCGCATTTCGCGCCGAACTCAAGCGTGTCGGGTTATGATGTGCGTTCGTTTTATGTTGATACCAATTTGACTTACACATTCCGCATACGCCGAAATGCCCACATAGGCGGGTGCCGCAGATCCCCGCTCCCTCGCCACGATGCAGTCTTGTTGGAGAACGCATGCCAAGAACATACGGAAGGTTCACGTCGAAACGGTATGAAATGTTGATATCCGATACTGTGCTTCGATTGCTCCTGGTACCTGCAGCGTCTCTCGGCATCTCCTGGGGTAAGAAGATCTCGTTGTGGTACTCTTTTGAGTACCTGATACGATTCCGTATCCCCATGCGATCTGCCCAAAAAACTGCCACATACACGGCGTGTTCTGCCCGGCGAAAAGTTAGAACATCATGATGTTGAATTCCTGGTATCATAGAATCAGGAACCGTTCAGGTGGGTTGGTTGGGAGGAGCCGTGCCGCTCCAGGAGGTTCTAAGGGTTTCGCGAGGGCCGCAGGCCCCCGCAACCCCCGCTGGCGAACGTTCCCCTGAACGGGTACCTAGAATCATACGGCATAGTTCAAAGCAAGAGATGGGTGCTTGCCTGCAATAACGCCTTCAGGCGGTTTCCGTCATGGTAACCATCTGAAGGCGTCACTATGCTGGTGCAGTGCGTACACCAGGTTTGAATCAGGCTGACGAGCCAATGTAGGAAATCTCACAGTTGCAGCAGTACGATGATGCTACACTGGTGGTGAGGCGTCTACAGGTGACAGGTGACGAGACGTGAGGCGAGGATGCGATGAGGCGAGGAGCAGTGACGTGATAAGGCGTGGCGGTGGGTTGTCCGAACGGCCGGGCGCACAGATTATGGCCGCTCTTTTTTTAACGCAAAGGTGCAAAGCGGCAAAGACGCAGAGATTGTCTTAACGCCGTGTTCTATCATGGTGGCACGAGGTGTGTTGTGTCTTTTTGAGCGACCACGTAAGTCCTGTAATGCAGGGGAGAGGCAGAACACTATGCTGGACAAAGTGTTGCGGGTGCCGAAAGAACAGATCTTAACCCCCCTGGCGCGGGGGCCGCTCCGCACGCTGTCACCAACGACTGTAACATTGCTGGCAGCGGGTGTGGGTGTAGCGGCTGGTATGGCTGCCTGGCAGCAGGCCTATATGCTAGCTCTGGTTCTCTGGGGCGTCAACCGTGTGCTGGATGGACTGGATGGGACGCTCGCCCGGCTACAGGCCTCGCAGAGTGACCTGGGCAGCTATCTCGACATTGTGCTGGATCACCTGAGCTATGTGGCGATCCCCCTGGGATTAGCGCTGGCAAATGGGACGAACGCGGCGTTCCTGGCGCTGGCGCTGCTGTTTGCCAGCTTCTATATCAACGGCGCTTCATGGATGTATCTGGCGGCTCTGCTGGAGAAGCGCCGCCAGGGTGCGACTGCACAGAACGAGTTGACATCGGTGACTATGCCCGGCGGGTTGATTGAAGGCACTGAAACAGTGGTATGCTACGTCCTGTTCCTGTTGCTACCCGACGCACTGGTTCCCCTCTTTGGGCTTATGGCGACGCTGGTAGTGATCACAGCCGGGCAACGTATTGCCTGGGCTGTGCGACAACTATAATCTCTAGGATTTACGCGGTCGCCCGAACAAAATGTCTTTTTCGCTTTTGGCGAAAAAAGAGGTACAAAAGCATATCCCCGCCACACGGCCGCAGGCGAAGGCGGTCGGTGAATGACCTACCACGGAAGTTGTGTCTATGAGTCGTAAAAAACCGGAGTCCCGGCTTGAGCCGGGACGAAGCCACACCCAGTTTCAAGCCGGGACTCTGATGTACCATCGAGATAGGCTGGCTATTACTACAACGAGACTTCCCCTGGAAAGAGATTTCGAGATGCGAAACTCCTCCGAACTCTCCTTTCTGGTGCGGTGCGGCAAAGCTGCGCCCCACCAGAAAGGGAACATGGGCGGGGGTCACAGGCCCCCGCACCCCGCCGAGACGAAGTCTCGTTGGAGTACTATATCATTCAACTATAAGGAAGGATCATGATAGACGAACGAACACCTGATAGTCCTTTGTCACCAGAGATAGGCTGGAAACGTCATTGGCAGAAGTTGCTTGCTGCCGCGATCTGGCTGGTGATTGCCGGTAGTATTCTGGGCTACGCTACGTTCACCGGTCGTTCACCAACCGAAATCATTGCTGATCTGCTCGATCTCCTACGCACACCGATCGGCCCGCTGCTCTATATTTTGATCTACACCCTGCGTCCACTGGCGTTTTTCTCGGCCCTGGTAGTCACCTTGCTGGGCGGTGCGATCTGGGGGCCGGTGTGGGGCACGTTGTTTGTGGTCATTGGGGCCAATCTCTCGGCCAGTGTGGCCTATGTTTTTGGTCGTGTTTTTGGGCAGGGCGTGCTGTCTGAAGAACAGGCAGCCGGTACGATGATCAACCAGTATGCCCGGCGCATGCGGCGCAATGCTTTTATGACTGTGTTGATAATGCGCCTGGTGTTTCTACCTTATGATCTGGTCAACTATCTAGCGGGATTTTTACGTATCAGCTATCAACAGTTTATCGGCGCGACCATCCTCGGTTCGCTGCCTGGCACGCTTACCTTCGTTCTGGCCGGTGCTTCCCTGAACATCGACGACATTATTGCCGGACGCTTTGGCGTCTCGGCGATCAATCCCTGGAGTCTCCTGGCATCTGTTGTGCTGTTCGTGGGCGGGATCGCCGTCTCACACTTGTTACGCCAGCGTGAGCAACTTTGAACGCATGCTACTGAAGAAAGAAATTTTCCATGTCTGAACACGTTCATACTATCATTATTGGAGCCGGTTCCGGTGGTTTAACAGTGGCGATCGGACTGGCGAATCTCGGCAAGCCCGTGGCGTTGATCGAGGCTCACCATGTTGGTGGTGATTGCACCAACGTTGGCTGTGTGCCATCGAAAACGCTGATTCATCTGGCGGCAGCCGGTCATCACGCTGATCCTCTTTCTAGAGTACAGCACAAACGCAACGCACTCCGCGACAAGGAAACGGTGGAAGTCGGCCATACGCCCAATCTGACGCTCATCCATGGCCGTGCGCAACTGCGTGATCGCCGCCGTGTCCACGTGACGCTGGCCGAGGGTGAACGCGAACTGACCGCCGACCACATCGTTATTGCCACTGGTGCCCGTCCGCGTCGGCTGGACATTCCTGGCCTGCCGACAGAGCGCATGCTAACTAACGAAAGCGTGTTTGAACTGCCGCATATGCCCCGGCACCTGGTCGTGGTTGGTGGTGGTGTGATCGGTATGGAACTGGCATTTGCCTTTCGCAAGCTCGGCAGCCAGGTGAGTGTGATCACGACCGCTGATCGCGTGATGGATAGACTGGTGCCAGAGGTCGCTGAGGTACTGGAAGCATCGTTGCGCCAGCATGCGATTCCGGTCTATACCAGCACCCATGTCCGTTCCTATGCGGCAGAGACAGCAACGCTGGAGGTTGAGCAAGACGGTGGGTTGATCACGCTGGCCGATGTTGATTACGTCCTCGTGGCGATTGGTCGCCAGCGCAACGTGGAAGGTCTGGGACTCGAAGCAGCCGGTGTGGCATTTGACGCTCGTCAGGGAATACGAACCGACAGCTATGGTCAGACCAACATCCCTGGTATATATGCCATTGGCGATGTCACGCCCACATCGGCCTTCACTCATTCGGCCAATGCGCAGGGGCGGCGCGTGGTGCAACGCATCGCTTTTCCGTGGCTGCCAGCACGTGGCCCGGAACCGGTGTATCCCAGCGCAACCTTCAGCGACCCGGAGGTGGCACAGGTGGGGCTGTCTCAGGCAGCCATTGCCCAACGTTACCACCCAGATCTGGTGCGATGCATTCGGATCGATCTGGCAACGCTGGATCGTGGCTATACGGACGATGTTGAGCATGGGTTTATTCGGGTTGACTTCGTGCGTTTGAGCGGGCGCATTCTGGCCGCAACTATCGTTGGCCCGCGTGCTTCGGAAATGATCTCGTTATTCACGCTGGCGATCAGTGAGCGCATCTCGCTCTATCAACTCTATCGGCTGGTCTATCCCTATCCGACCTATTCCAGCGGGGTACAGAAGGTAGCCGACACATTCATGCGCGAGACTCTGCCGTACCTGAAGCGTGAACTGCTGGCCTACCTGCGTTACCGCTGGGCACCAGGTGTGGAACACCATTTTAACGCAAAGGCGCAGAGGGACAAAGACGCAAAGGGTGTGTCGGTCTGAACCGTACAGATACGTGCCGACCCTGGAGGTATCTAACCGGCAACGTGGCGAGGATCCGTCATCAAGTGTCTCTTTGCCTTTGCCCCTTTATGCCTTTGTATTAAAAAAAGAGGCCGTGGGGCCGCGAGGCGTGCGGCGCAAGGCGGGGCGTAGCGCGTCCATCCATCCAGGGCGCGGCGCGGTCGATGATGGGACACGAGGCGCGGATGCGAGGTGTCTTTGCGTGAGAACGTGAGAACGTGAGAACATTGGTACCTTTGCGTCTTTGCGTCTTTGCTGCTTTGCGTTAAAAAAAGCGGAGCGACCGCCGCTGGCCGTGAGTTCTGGCCGGCGCTGGGCTTCTCGCTCTGGGTGAGCATAGCCTCAACCACACTGGCAGCGCTGGCGGCGCTGTTGCTGGCCGTGCTACTGACCAACCGCCAGCGACCGACGGGCCGAAGTACCCTGCTGGCGTTGCATTTCAACCTGGCTTTTCCGCACCTGGTCTGGGCCATTGCGCTCAGTCTGCTGCTGGCGCAGAGCGGGTTGCTGGCACGTATCGCTGCTGCCCTGGGGTTGATTACGACCCCCGCCGATTTCCCGGTGCTGGTACGCGACCGATATGGCCTGGGGATCATCCTGCACTATGTCACCAAAGAAATCCCCTTCCTGACCCTGATCGTGCTGGCGGTGCTACGGGCGCAGAGCGCACCTTACGATCTGGTGGCTGAAAATCTAGGTGCGAACTTCTGGCAACGGCTGTTGAAGCGTTGGAGCGGTCTGGAGCGTTGGAGCGCTCAAGCATGGGAGCGGTTTCCGCTTGAACGCTGTTCGCTCGAACGCTTGAACGCTCGAACGCTTGAACGCTCTCCCGCTTCCCCGCTCCCCCGCTCGCCTGCTCTCCCGCCTGAGCGCCTGAGCGTTCGAGCGCTTGAACGCTTGAACGCTTGAACGCTTGAACGGATGTTCGCGTTTATTTTTGGAGCCTACGAAGCACCCGAATTGCTGGGCACGCGCTTTCCGCGTATGCTATCGGTGCTGGCACTGGAATCTTTTCTGAATGCCGATCTGCACCTCCGCGCCGAGGCCATGGCGATTAGCATTACAATGGTATTGATCATCCTGGCCGTGGCTGGCGCTGGCTATGTTGCGTTGGCGCGTTGGCATGTGCGTACGTTGGTGCGTTAGTGTGTTCCTGGATCGGGTGCTGGACGCTGGAATGTCATACCGTTTCGACGTGACCCTTCCGTATGTTTTTGTCATGAACGCGAATGACGCGGTCGTTCATCACCCGATGGGTTTCGCCTTCAGCAGAGCGGTAACGGAAGCTTCCGGTTGGGGGTTTGTGGGCCGTAGGCCCCCAGGAATCTCTCTTGTTCTGGCAAAAAAGGCCAGCTAAGCTGGCCTTTTTTGCCAGAACAGCAACAGGTTGTAAAGGCGGCAGCCCGTAACGTGATGCGCATAGGGGGGGGCGAAAAGATGCGGAAGGTCAAACTCAAATTGGTACCAGAATGTACCAACGCAAGATAAGGAAAACGATGCAAATCCAATCGCAACCATCATCCAGAGTGCGGGCGCGGGTGCGTGTGGCATATGCCCGCCGTGCCCGCCAGGTGCTGATCGCGTTGCTGTTCAGTGCCTGGTTGCTGCCCAGCATAGTGCTGGTGCTGCATGCCTTTACCACGCGCTGGTTCTATCCGCAACTCTGGCCGGCTGAGTGGACGGGCGCACCGTTTATGCGTCAGTTGACCAACCCGCAGACACGCCAGGCACTGACGAACAGCCTGCTTGTGGCGGGCGTAGTGACGGCGCGATCGCTGCTGATTGCGCTACCGGCAGCACGCACACTGGGCCTGCGCCAGTTTCGCGGCAAAGAGCTGGTGCTGCTGTTGCTGGGCTTGCCTGCCATCATTCCGCCGATTGCAACTGGAATGGGCATGAACATCCTGTTTTTGCGGCTGGGATTGGGCGGCAGTCTTCCTGGTGTGGTGCTGGCGCATCTGGTGCCGGTGCTGCCCTACACGGTTTTCGCCCTCACGGCCGTATTTGCGCGTTACGATTCGGGCTACGAACAGCAGGCTGCCACCCTGGGTGCCAGCCCGCTACGTGTGTTATTCCGGGTCACGCTACCGCTGATCGCACCGGGACTGGCGGTGGCGGCATTGTTTGCCTTTCTTGTTTCGTGGAACCAGTATGTGCTGACGCTGCTGATTGGTGGCGGGCGGGTGATCACTCTGCCGGTGCTGCTCTTTTCGGTTATTTCGGGTGGTAATGTGACATCGATCGCCATTCTATCGCTGCTGTTTGCGGCTCTGCCGATGGTTGCGATTAGCCTGACCGCTGGTGCATTGACTGACCAGTCACCAGTCACGGGCTAATACCGTTTCGACTTGCATATTCCGCATGTTCTTGCCATTCGTACGCCAACGAGACTGCGTCGCGGCGGGGGTGCGGGGGCCTGCGGCCCCACCCATGTTCCCGGGATTTCGGCGTAGAGGCGTTGCATGCAACGCCTCTACGCCTCTCGGAATCTCTTTCCAGGGAAAGGCTCGTTGTCGTATGAGAAGGCGTAAGACGGACAAAAGGATGCGGAAGGTCGAAGTCAAATTGGTATAATACCGTTTCGACGTGAACATTCCACATAGTCTTGCCATGCGTCCGCCCACGCACCGGCGTTGTGGCGAGGGGTATGGGGCAGGCCGCCCATGTTCATGTCTGGTGCGGCGCGGCAAAGCCGCGCCGTACCAGACCGGGGATTTCGGCGTATGCGGAATGTTTAAGTCAAATTGGTATAACATCTATGCGAGGAACCTGTGACCCAGATCGAGATCAACCAGCTTCACAAATGCTATCCGCGCCAGACCATGCCGGCCGTGAACCGGATAACGCTGAACATACCTTCCGGCACACTGCTGGCGTTGCTCGGGCCATCCGGCAGTGGCAAATCCACGATTCTGAAGCTGATCGCGGGCATTGACCAGCCGGATGCTGGCAGCATCCATTTTGATGGACAGGATATGGCCCGTGTAGCCGCCAATCGACGCGGCGCGGTATTGATGTTCCAGAAAGCGTATCTCTTTCCATTTCTCTCGGTAGCCGACAATATTGCCTTCGGGTTGAAGATCAAGCGCATGCCGCGTACGCAGATGATGGACGCAGTGCGGCATATGCTAGATCTGGTCGAGCTACCCGGAATCGAAGGTAAGCGACCGGCACAGCTTTCGGGTGGTGAGCAACAGCGGGTGGCTCTGGCGCGGGCCTTGGTGACGCGCCCGCACGTGTTGTTGCTGGACGAGCCGTTTAGCAGCCTTGACCCGGCTGTCCGCCAGACGTTGCAAGAAGCCGTGCGGCGCATTCAGCGCGAGCTGGGCATCACTATGCTGCTGGTGACGCATGATCGCAGCGAGGCTTTGAGTATGGCCGATCAGGTAGCTCTGCTGGATCAGGGGCGCTTGCTGGCCTGCAATGCCCCCCGCCAGCTTTTCCAACGTCCACCCACTCGCCGTGCGGCGCGGCTGATGGGCGTCTCAACCTTCCTGTCTGGTACGCTGGACGGCAATCGGCTCCACACGCGCCTGGGAGCATTGACCGTTGATGCACTACCCAATGGCTGCCAGCGCACAATCGTCGCTATTCGCCCGGAACATCTGCGCCTGCTGCCGATGCCTGGCCCCAACGCGCTGCCCGCGCATGTCGCCGAACGCACCTTTCGCGGCGAACACGTTGAGTACCGACTGTGCGTTGGTGAAGAAACCATCCGCGTGCGTACCTATGAGGGGGACAATGGCGACCTGAGTGGGTCGGTCTTTGTGCAGTTCCCGGTAGAGCATCTCTTCGCGGTGGAGGATGATGAGCCGGAGCAGCAGGCGTGAGCCTTTAATGTACCAGATGCGGCTGTTCCTGTAGCTGGCCGGCCAGATACGCCCTCACTGCTTCTTCAATCAACACCATGTCGGTCAGTACCGGGCGCACGCCCACGTGCTGCAGATTGCGATACATCCCGCCTCCCATCCCGCGCGATAACACCACCTCGCAATCGGCAATCACCGCCGCCGCGTGGCCGTGATCGTCAACCGGCGGTGCAACCGCTGTGAGCGACAGCGCAATGGCCTGTCCGGTGCTGTCGTCAGCAAGCTGCTGATTATCCTCATGGTGATGATGATCGTGGCCGTGATGTCCATGATTGCATGTCGATTTGTCGCGCATTTCGCGCCCTGTGATCACTCCATCTTCCACCGTTAAAACCAGATAATGCAACGCCCGTCCAAAATGAGCGCTGATACTACGACCATCGTTGGTTACTGCGGCGATTTTCATGGGTTTCAGACTCCATTCTACAACAATACTATTAGCGAAAATACAAGCTTGCGGTATGGTACGAATCACGATCGGGACAGAACAGTACGAGCAAGCGGGCCTCAGTTGCGGACATATTTTGCCAGCGGTGCGGCAAAGCAGCAGCAAACAGCAGGCTATCGCCTGGATACAACAGATAGATCTGCTTTTCTAGCGTGTAGGCCACACACCCGGCCAGGCCTAGCACAAATTCGTAGTCGGTATGGGCAACCATAGCGCACGCACTACTAGTATGGGGTGCGAGGGTCACCAGCACTGGCTCCATCTGACAGTTGCTCAACCCCGTGCCTAGATCCTCGACCGTACCATGATCGAAGGCCATCCCTATACGCTGGCTGGCCTGGGTATGTGCTACTTGTCGGACGGTGGGATCGTGTTCGAAAAAAGCAGTTATTGGGATACCAAGTGTCAGTGCGAGTTGTTGCAAGGTAGTAACACTGGGCGAGGTCTTGCCATTCTCAATCAGACTCAGTGTATTGACGGCCAGCCCACTCTGTTTCGCCAGTTCCTTCAGCGAGAGTTGTCGCGTCTCGCGTAATGCACGCAACGCAACCCCGACGCCATCAGTCGGATCGGTACGGCACCCCGCGCCATGGCGCGGACATACCACTGGTCGCCGTGGGCAGCGTCGCCGCCGGGCACACGGTGCAGTCAGTTCACTGTCTGGCTCATCATGCCACGAGACAGTCTCGTTGGAAGATGCATGGCAAGAACATGCGGAATGTTCACGTCGAAACGGTATCATGTCTGATGTAACCCGTATCATTCCTACAACTATTATTATAGTCTAAAAAGTGGGTTTTACAACTAGTATTTTAGGATAAGGTGGGTGAAGCCACGTGGAACGCGAAGGAGAGGCGCAAAGTGGGAGGGCGAGGAGGCGTGTGGAGGGCGGCGTGCGGCAACGGGGCGAAGAGGCGGGCGGCGTGCGGCACGATGTAGGGGCGCACGCTGTGGCTGACGGATAGCTGTGGCTGGGCCATGTTCGTCCACTGCTGCGGTAGCCCTAACGTGCCAGTACCAGTGATTCGGGTCTCGCACGTATCGCGGGCAGGCAACTGATAAAGCCGGGAGCGTTCAGTCCAATGCCACCATCCATATTCACACACACATTTTTGTTGTAGTACAAGGGGTGCGTAACTGTGGCTGGTGGCTGATCCACCATATAACAGATCGGGGTATGGCCGTGAATGATCTGCTGTCCACCGAATATACGCAGCAAGCCGGCTGCCCGATGTGCGCCGTCCCGATGATAAAAAGCGCCATGCTCACAGAAATCGTTCAGTAATTGCCCATAGGCCGCCGTGTCATTGCTTTGCATCAGCGCCTGGATGGTGCGGGAGAGCGTTCAAGCGTTCGAGCGTTCAAGCGTTCGAGCGAACAGCGTTCAAGCGGAAACCGCTCCCATGCTTGAGCGCTCCAACGCTCCAGACCGCTCCAACGCTTCAACGCTTCAGCGGCCAGGTCTGTCTCACAACCACCATTACGTTGCCAGTTTTCTCGAAAATCAGCCGACATCCCGACCGTGCGGTACATTCCGAAGCGGCGTACTGCCAGCAGCAGCAGATCGTGATTGCCCAGCAGCGCCGCAACCTGCCCACCCGCCAGCGCCGCTTCACTCTGTAAGCGCATCACCAGATCGAGTACCGCGATGCCATCCGGGCCACGATCCACAAAATCGCCCACAAATACCAGGATTGTTGTGCCACCTGTCCATATTCCTTTTTTATTCACGAGTGTATGCTGCCAGAGCAGGTGCAGCAGTTGCTGATAATGACCATGTATATCACCAATAACCAGTATCGGTTGCATGGGGTTCATCGTGGCTATAAACCTTTCTCTAACACAACGCATGAGCAACTGTTGAAACAACACTGTTACCTACTACTGTACTCGTATCTGTCCTATGTAACTATGAACTACTTCACACATAGCTAGCCTGGTAACCGTTCAGGTGGTACCTGCGCCGGCGGGGGCGCGGGGGCCGCA
>CALANA010000025.1 GCA_937925925.1 uncultured Chloroflexales bacterium
ACATCAAACTCAAACACATCGATCAAATCAATCTTATTGAGCAACACAATATCGGCGCTGGCAAACATGCCCGGATACTTGTACGGTTTGTCGTGCCCCTCCGTGACACTGGCAACCACCACTGCAATATTCGCTCCCAGTGCAAACCCGGCCGGGCAAATCAAATTGCCTACATTCTCAATAAAGAGCAATTGAATTTCAGTCAGCGGCAGGTGGGTCAGGGCCTTGCTAATCATTGGCGCATCAAGATGGCAATTGCCACCGGTATTAATTTGCACCACAGGAATATCGTGAGCGGCAATCGTATCGGCATCAATACTCGATGCCACATCACCCTCAATGACACCGGGTCGCACCTCTGGTGGCAATCGTTTTGCGGTAGCCAGGATCATGCTGGTCTTGCCCGCACCGGGCGAGGCCATCACATTGGCGACAAACACGTTAGCAGCATCAAAAACCGTGCGATTCTCTGCGGCAACTTGATCATTCGCGCTCAGAATATCCTTCACCACCGGAATCTTCATCATTCACCTCAATACTCTCCACATAAAAGGTTCGGCCACCGGTCACTTGAAACCGATGCCCCTGGCAGGATGGACAAGATGGTACCAGAGGGATATTCACTGTCCACTGGAACCCACAGTGCTGGCAAGTAGCCTGGGCGGGTTCGCGGCGAATAGACATACAGGCACCTTCGGCCAGTGTCCCGCGACTCAAAATATCAAAATAAAACTGGATGGAGTCATCAACAATGCTGCTCAGTTCCCCAATAACCAGATCAATGCGGGTAATACGATATCCGCCAGCCTGTTGCGCTGCGTTCAAAGCCACATCGAGAATGCCTTGCGTTACCGGGAGTTCGTGCATAGGCTATACAACACCAGGAATCTATGAGTCATGATCGGCCTGGAGTCGCCTACCTTTCTACAGTTTTGCCTGAAATAAATATCATATATAACAGATTGCAGCAAATTGTCAAGCCCCGGTATGAATGTACCTGTTCACTTTTGTCCTGGGAGCGCGGGCATCTTGCGAATGGGGCAGCGTGGAAGCGACTCTTTGTTCGGCCAAAATTCCGCCTCAGGCGAAAATTTGGCCGAACAAGAAGATAAAGTACCGCCGCGTACGCTCTGAAGGTATCATCGCATTCAGTGCGCTACCAGCGGATTCTGGACAAACGCATAGTCCTCGACAATCTGCCCGCCGATCAGGTGTTCTTGAATAATACGCTCCAGCACGTCCGGGTGGCAGGAATGATACCATACCCCTTCAGGATAGACTACCGCAATTGGGCCATGGGTACAGATTCGTAAACAATGCACCTTGGTACGATACACGCCGCCCTCAACCATAGAGAGATTCAGTTCTTTGAGACGTGTTTTCAGATAGTTCCAGGCAGCGATGCTCTCTTTTTTTGAGGCGCACTTCGGATCACTCTGGTCAGCACAGAGAAAAATATGGCGGCGACATGTTGTTGCTCCATACTCCGCAGCACTCTTGTGTAATTCATCGTGCATCTTGTTCCTCTTATTCCTCGTACCTACCACTCCAACAAGACGTCCCCTGGAACGAGATTGCGCGGGGCGCGGAAGGGCGTTGCATGCAACACCGCTCCACCGGGAATGCCCCCCCCCATATCTCCCCGCTGATACGAAGTCTTCTTGGAGTACTAATCTATATTAAACGATACATTCTAGTGGTTGATCACTAGATGTTATGACGTTTTGTTTAAGTAACCGCGTATCGCGTGCCAGAAAGAAAAGAGCAGATTTAGCATTATAGCCGGTGCCTGATACGCTTGCAACCAGGAATCAATGTGTACCTGTTCAGACCTGCGGGAACACGCACACCTGGAAGCGCGGGCAGCTTACCCGCGCATGCGCACCGGAGGGCGGGAGGCCCGCGCTCCCACGAGAAGAGTCAACAGTTCCATCAATGTGCAATAGATGCTAAAGCCTGTCCACGAAACGGACTCAATCAGATTTGGTATAATGGGTCGTGTCTGACGCAGCTTCGGCGTGAGTCTCGCGCCACAAATGATGAGTAGAGAAAAATATAGATCGTCAGGAGGGATTTATGCGTATCGGTGTCCTCACTGGGGGAGGCGACGTTCCGGGACTGAACCCGTGTATCAGAGCGATTGTGTATCGCGCTCAGGAAAATGGCTGGGAGGTTATTGGTATTCGACGGGGATGGGCAGGATTGCTCAACTACAATCCTGATAATGATAAGGATTCACAGCGTGAGTGGATTGAGCCACTGACGCAGCAGAGTGTGCGCACAATTGACCGCTATGGTGGTACGCATCTGCACTCGTCACGCACCAATCCGCAAAAGGTGCGACCGGGTGACTTGCCAGAGTTTCTCAAAGATAAATATCACTTCGAAGAAGGGCAAAAGACCGTTGACTGTACCGATCACGTCCTGCGCGTGCTGGATCATCTGGGTATTCACACGCTGATCCCGATCGGCGGTGATGACACCCTCTCCTATGGTGCCCGGTTGCATCAGGAGGGATTCCGCGTGGTGGCATGCCCCAAGACGATGGATAACGATGTCTTCGGTACAGACTATTGTATGGGCTTCAGCACAGCGGTGACCCGCAGCGTCAATTTGCTCAATGATCTGCGCACCCCCACCGGTAGCCACGAACGCATCGCGGTTGTTGAGCTTTTTGGGCGTAATAGTGGTGAGACGGCACTGATCTCTGCATACCTGGCGAATGTTGATCGGGCGCTCATTAGCGAGGTGCCCTTTGATATTGAAAAACTGGCAGAGCTGGTACTCCAGGATCGCCAGAATAATCCGAGCAACTATGCGATCGTTGCTATCTCTGAAGGTGCCTCGATGCTGGGCGGCCAGGTGATTGAATATGGTCAGGAAGATGCCTACGGCCATAAAAAACTGGGCGGGATTGGGCAGGTCGTGGGTGAAGCGCTCAAAAAACTCACTGGCGTCGATATTGTTCACCAGCAACTGGCCTATCTAATGCGTGCGGGAGCACCAGATTCACTTGATCGTATGGTGGCAACATCTTATGGTAACATGGCTGTGCAGCAGATTGAGAAAGGTCACTCCGGGATGATGATGGCCTTGCAGAATGGCTGTTACACCACCGTGCCGGTTGATACATGCATCCAGGGCTTGAAGCGTGTGGACGTGGATGAACTCTACGATGTGGAGAAATACCGCCCGAAAGTCTCGCATATTCTCGGCAAGCCTATGTTCCTCTACTAGACTTCAAACGTTTCCTGGTGCCGACGCTCAGCGTCGGCACCACTGGCTACGACCATCTAGCTGATCTCTTGGCACTATGCACGATGCGGGCGGGACGCCCGCGCTCCCTGGGGCACGATGCAGGCGGGACGCTCGCGCTCCCTCTCCCTGGGAGCGCGGGCATCTTGCCCTCGACGAGGAGGCAACGCAGGCGGGACGCTCGCGCTCCCAGGGGCACGATCGTACCAGTGCTGAATGGGTGATGCCCGTTTGCGGGACGCCCGCGCTCCCAGGGGCACGATACATAGGAACAACGTTCGTCGTTCATAAGGCCGTCGTAACAACGAAAGGCGTTCCGACACGCTCCGCATATGTAGTGTGGTTGACCACTAGCTCCTGTCTCTCACCCACGTTGCACAGAACCCTATTTCAGGGTACAATCAGGGCGCAGCCTGAGTATGTAAACAAAAGTTATAGTGAAACCAGCGGTGGTGCTATGCGAGTTATCGCGATGATTATGGCTGGAGGCGAGGGTACGCGCCTCAGTGTCCTGTCCGAAAAACGCGCCAAACCTTCCGTCCCCTTTGCGGGTAAATACCGCATTATCGATTATACACTCTCCAACTGTGTAAATTCCGGCATTTTTGATGTAGCTGTGTTAACCCAATATCGCCCGCATTCGCTCAATGAGCATATTGGTATTGGCAAACCCTGGGATCTTGACCGTGCCCGTGGTGGTGTTCGTCTGCTGCAACCCTATATTGGGCGAAATATGGGTGATTGGTATCGTGGCACGTCGGACGCTATCTATCAGAATATCAATTATATTCGTGAACACCGAGCCGATATTGTGGTGATTCTCTCCGGGGATCATATCTATAAGATGGACTACAGCAAGATGATCGAGGCCCATCAACGCACACGCGCTCATGTATCGGTGGCGGTGATGGATGTGCCTCTGGAGCAAACGGATCGCTTTGGGATTATGACGACCGATGAAACGAATCGGATTGTTGAGTTTACCGAGAAGCCCAAAGAACGGGATAAAGGCACGCTGGCGTCGATGGGCGTGTATGTCTTTAACGCTGATATTCTGATCCAGCGCCTCAGCGAAGGTAACGAAGAGCAGCCGCGGGTCGATTTTGGCAAGCATGTGATTCCGGCTATGATTTCTCAGGATCGGGTGTATGCCTATCGATTTGCGGGCTATTGGGTCGATGTGGGAACGATAGAGGCATATTGGGAGACCAATCTGGAATTGCTTGATCCTGCATGTGGCTTTGACCTGTACGATACAAACTGGACAATTTACACCCGTAGCGAAGAACGCCCGCCAGTAAAAATTGGACCGCAGGGCCGCGTACAGCGCTCCATGGTTTGCAACGGGTGTGTGATTCGTGGCACAGTAGAACATTCGGTGCTTTCCCCTGGCGTATATGTCTCGCCGGGCGCGATTGTGCGCGATAGTGTGGTGATGAACGATACCTGGATCGGGCCGGGAGCGATGCTGGATAAGGTGGTGGTCGACAAACAGGTGGTCGTTGGAGCCGGTACCTACCTGGGTTGGGGTGATGATTATGGGACGGTTAATCGACAACAACCGGATCGACTGAATACCGGTATTACCGTGGTCGGCAAGAGTGCCCATATTCCGCCGGGTATCCATATTGGCCGCAATGTGTTGATTAATACTGACCGTGATACCGAAGACTTTCCACCCGGCGATGTCCCTAGTGGTGAGACAATTTAGGGAGTGAAGGGATTATGTTACGAACACTGGCGCTGATCCTGGCCGGAGGTGATTCTCCAGCACTGAATGTGTTGACCGCTGAACGCACCGAGGCCGCTGTCCCCTTTGCGGGCAAATATCGTATTATTGATTTCGCGCTCTCCAACTGTGTGAACTCTGGAATCTACAACGTGGGCGTGCTGACCCAGTATCGCCCTCAATCGCTGAATACACACCTGGGTGTTGGGCGTCCCTGGGATCTTGACCGTGCCCAGGGCGGCTTGCGTATCCTGCATCCTTCACCGACACCGGAAGGCGGCGGGTGGCAGCGCGGCACGGCTGATGCCGTGCGGTATAACCTCGACTTTATTGCCGATCAGCCGGCTGAAACAGTGTTGTTGCTGGCGGGTGATCATGTGTATCGTATGGATTACCAGCCTCTGCTGCGTCTCCATCAGGAACGCGAGGCGGATATAACCCTGGCGGTGCATAATGTCAGCCCACACGAAGCCTACCGCTATGGCATCGTCTCAGTAGATGCCAATGGGCGTGTCGAGCGGTTTGTGGAAAAGCCGCGGCGTACCAGCATCAGCCTGGCCTCGATGGGCATTTATGTCTTTCGTAAGAACTTTTTGCTCGAAATACTTGGCGGTCAGGAGGTGGATTTTGGGCGTGAACTCTTGCCCCGCTTGATTGAACAGGTAACCGCCTATGCCTATACCTTCGATGGCTACTGGGCCGATGTAGGGACGATTCAGGCCTATTACGAGGCAAATATGGCCTTAATCGGTGAAACACCTGCGCTTGACCTGTATGATCCAGACTGGATCATCCATACGACGAGTGCCCAGCGTCCAGCGGTTGAAATCGGGGCCGAGGCCCGTATCGAGAATAGCATGGTCAGCGATGGCTGTCGGATCTACGGTCAGGTATTGCGTTCGATGCTCTCGCCAGGCGTTTTTATTTCGTCTGGCGCGGTGGTACGCGACGCAATTATTCTGGGTGATACCTGGATTGGCCCGGATGCGGTGGTTGATCGCTGTATTCTAGACGAAGGGGTACGCATTGGTGAAGGTGCAGTGCTGGGCGAAGGTGATGATAATACGCCCAACAGCCAGGCACCATATACCCTGAACACGGGATTGACGCTGGTTGGGATGCGCTCGCAGATACCGGCCGGTATCCATCTAGGGCGCAATGTGGCCGTTCGTCCACGCACGAAAGAGTCGGCCTTCGGGCACGACAAACTGGTGCCGAGTGGAACTACGATCTAAAGCATGCGGTTGCCGGAAATCACGGTTCGCCCGGAGTTGAAGGCGCGGCTTGGGCAGGGGCATCCCTGGGTCTATCGTAATCAGGTACGCGGCGAGACAGATCTGCGCTCGGGGGCGTGGGTGCGGGTGCGCTGTGGGTCGTTTAGCGCAGTGGGCCTATGGGATGCCAGCAGCGCGATTGCCGTGCGCCTGTTCAGCCGTGATACGATACCCGATGCAGCCTGGATCCAGGCTCGTGTGCAGGAAGCCTGGCAGTTGCGGGCAGCAGTGCGTAGCACCGAAACCAACGCCTATCGCTGGCTGTACGGCGAAGGCGATGGGTTGCCGGGTCTAATTGTGGATCGGTATGGCGATTATGCGGTTCTTCAGACCTATGCTGCCAGTGTACAGACACTGACACCGCTGCTGGTGCCAGCTTTACGAGCCGTCGATCACCATGTGCGTGGGATTGTGCAGCGCCAACCTGCTGCTGATGAATTGGCAGACAACGATCATGATCCCAATACGTCAGCCAGGGCCGCATCCCCTGCACTCCAATCGCTCTGGGGCGAACAACCCCCGGCTGATCTCGTGGTACAAGAAAACGGTCTGTATTTCCGTGCCAACCTGTATGCCGGGCAGAAAACGGGGCTTTTTCTTGATCAGCGCCAGAATCGGCGCATTGTTGAGCAGTGGGCTGAAGGGTGCCGAGTGCTGAATTGTTTTGCTTACACCGGAGGCTTTGCCCTGTATGCATTGCGCGGCGGGGCCACCAGTGTGGTGAATTGCGACAGCGCTCGACATGCTGCCCAGGAGGCGGCACACAACTTGCGTCTGAATGGCTTTGATCCGGCGCAGCACCCGTTCATTATCGAGGACTGTTTCAAACTGCTGGAGCGCTTTGACCAGCAGGGAGCGCAGTTCGATATGGTGATTCTCGACCCGCCCAGCTTTGCCCGCGCTAGAACGAGCCGCTATGCCGCCCAACGGGCCTATACACGTCTCAACACGCTGGCCCTACGCTGTGTCACACCCGGTGGGTTGCTTGTCTCCGCCAGTTGCACCAGTCAGGTCTCACCAGAGATGTTCCGTGAAGTGCTGGCTGATGCGGCCGCCCAGTCCCGACAGCGGCTCCTCATCCTGCACGAGGCCGGGCACGCGGCTGATCATCCAGTGCCGGCCGGGTTCCCAGAAGGGCGCTACCTGAAGTTTGTTGTTGCACGTGTGCTGCCATTGTGCTGAAAAAGCCCAGGTTCGCCGCGATTTTCACAACAGGTGTAATCTTATGCAAAATGGTTCAACACAGGCCGTATCCGATATGTTTGCCACAGCAGATGACCATCGTGTCACCACAGCCGCCATCCGCTTTACGCTCGCAACGTGTGATCTGGGATGGGCGCTGGTAGCCGCAACCAGATCAGGTATCTGCGCTATGATGCTGGGCGATGACGCGCTGGCCCTGGAGACAGCCGCACGCATGTCATTTCCGCATGCATACCGTACTGATGATGCCCCGGACTTGATTGTCTGGATGACTCAGGTGCAGGACTATATTGTTACCCCCAGACACAAGCTTGAGCTACCGCTGCATGTGCAGGGCACAGCCTTTCAACAGCGTGTGTGGGCCACACTCCAGGCGATACCAGCCGGCAGCACGATCAGTTACGCCGAGCTTGCGGCGCGACTGGGCAATCCACGGGCGGTGCGCGCCGTGGCCCGGGCCTGTGCCACCAACGCGATCGCCATTGCCATTCCGTGCCATCGCGTCATTCGCAGCGATGGCACGCTCAGTGGCTATCGCTGGGGAGTGGCTCGTAAACAGGCATTGCTGGAGCGTGAGCTGTTGCTGAACGCCCAACGCTGACTGAACAGCGCCTGGCATACCGTGCCGCAACCCGGCACTGTTCGGTCAAGGCTCATCTGTATTTCACCTGCATGTTCTTGTCCCCACTGTCCGCTAATGCTATAATCGCAGTACTCTGCGCGAGTCAGGGTGGTTTACCATCCGGTACCTCGCCAGGCAAAGTCAACCACCGGTCTTGCATAGCACCCGGTTGTCTAGTGGTTTACTTGAGGATAGCGATGCGCATTTTGATGTTGACCTGGGAGTACCCGCCGCATATTATTGGTGGTCTGGGTAAACATGTGGCTGATCTAGCCCCGGTGCTTGCTGCTGCGGGTGTGAACGTGTTTGTGCTGACGCCGTGGATGCGGGGCGGAGCCACCAGCGAAACCGTGGCACCAGGAGTACAGATTTTCCGTGTCCCGCCGCCCTATACCAACGGTCAGGGCTTCTCGATGCTGGTTGAACGTACCAACCTGGAATTGGAGCAGGCAGCGATCACCATTGGTGAGCAGGTGGGGGGGTTTGATCTGATCCATAATCATGACTGGTTAACCGCAAAGGCGGCCATCATGCTGAAGCAACGCTGGCGGGTACCGCTCGTAGCGACGATCCACTCAACTGAGCGCGGGCGTCGTCAGGGAACACTGGGTGATGATCACGCCCAGCATGTGCATGGGATCGAGTGGTGGCTGGCATATGAAGCCTGGCGGGTGATTGTCTGTTCAAAGTTTATGGCCGCCCAGATGACGGAATATTTTAACACCCCCCCCGATAAGGTCGATGTAGTGGCAAATGGCGTGTATGTACGGCCCGATCCATTTGCCAATGCAGAGGAACGGCATACGTTTCGCCGCCGATTTGCGGCTGCCGATCAGCGGATTGCCTTCTATATTGGGCGGATTGTCTATGAGAAAGGATTGCATGTCCTGCTTGATGCCTGGCCGCAAGTCCTGGCTCAGGTTGATACGCGGTTGATTATGGCTGGTTCTGGCCCCTACTTGCCAGCACTCCAGGCACAGACGAAGGCGATGGGCTTGCAATCCCACGTCCTCTTACCCGGGTTTATCTCCGACTATGATCGAGAGCGGCTCTATCGCGTGGCCGATGTGGCGACATTTCCCTCACTCTACGAACCCTTTGGCATTGTGGCACTGGAAGCCTTTGCCGCCGAGTGTCCCGTGGTCGTTTCACAAACTGGTGGTCTGATCGAAGTCGTGCGTCCCCATGAGACAGGGATCACGGTGGTTCCCGGTAGTGCCAGTTCGTTGGCCTGGGGGATTTTGCATACCCTGCAACACCCTCAATGGTCACAGGCGCGGGTGGCAAACGCCCTGCGCGAAGTACGCGAACACTATAACTGGCAGCATATTGCCCGTGATACGATTGCGGTGTACAATCAAGTATATACAGAGTGGTGTGCCAGTAGCTGGGGTAAAGAACATTTAGTCGAGTAGGGGGTAGCTCTATGATCGACACACAGCAACTCTTGCGTGAGGGCATTGCGGCCGCAAAGGCTGGCCGACGTGATGCTGCCCGCCAGGCGCTGATGCAAATCATTGAGGTTGATGAACGCAATGAACAGGCCTGGATCTGGCTCGCAGGGGTAGTTGATGATCCGGCTGACCAGCGTGTGTGCCTGGAAAATGTCCTCGATCTGAATCCAGATAATCCGCAGGCAAAACGGGGATTGGCCTGGCTGGAACAACACCATCCAACAGCAGCAACTCGAACCGATGGGCCTCCTGCCGCACCATCGCCCGATCCCCCACCTATTCCGGCACCATTTTCAGCGCCAGTCCAGCCACCGAGTACAGGCGCAACCCGCCAGGTGCGCGATGATGACCGAACCCCACTGGCGACACACCCGCCCCCCGTCTCTCCCCCGCAGTGGGGGGACGGGGGGGGGGCACCAACCCGGCCACCTGGCACAGACCCAACCCGCCAGTTGAGCTACGATGGTGTAACCCCGCTGGCGACGCGCCCGAAAGAACCAGTCCCACCCCCGCCCCCGCCCGTAACAGAGCCAGAGACCGATCAATATCCCTGTCCCTACTGTGGTACACCCACGTTGGCTCGCCATCGTACCTGTCCCAAATGTCACAAGAGCTTGATGACGCGCGGTGCGCGACGTGAAAAGCGTTCGATTGCCACCACCATCGTGGGTATCTTGTGGATCATCAGCGGTATTCCCAGTATTCTGGGGGGGCTGTTATGGGTCGTGCTTTCGATCTATGATAATTCTAGTTCGGGTACGTTTAGTAGCTTTTTCGGTATCCTCATGCTGCTGGGGGGTGGTTTTATTATACAACTGGGGCGGGCCTATTTGCAGTGCAAACCCTGGGCCTACATCGTCAATGCCATTCTGCTGGGTTTGTCGCTCATAGGCGGGCTGTTTCAGATCGGTATCGTGATACTTGCAGGTGTGGCGATGTCGTCTATCGCTGGCAGTATAGAAGTGTCATCAGGTGCGCTGATAGATTTGTTTGGTTCGCTCGCAGTGACGATCATCTGTTTAATCGTTCTGCTTGGTACACATCTGGCACTCACGATCCTGGGCTACCGCGATTTCTATGGGCCGCGCATGCGCATGCTGCCTGAAGTCGCGGCTGCGGACGATGTGGGGCTGTACAACATTGGTATCGCCTTCAAAAACCGGGGGATGTGGTATATGGCGATGAAAACGTGGGAGACGGCTGCGCGCTTGAGTCCCCGTCAGGCCAATTATCGCCACGCACTGGGACTGGCCTATGCTCAACTTGATCAGTTTGAACGGGCCATATCAACACTGCAAGAAGCGATCAAGCTTGATCCGAATGATAGACGTATCCAGGAGAGCCTGAAACTGGTGGAAGAAAAGGCGGCGAAAGCGCAAAGAGGGAAGCGCAGAGGGTAAAAGAGGAACTGTTTTATGTTTCCTCTTATGATCCACCTACCCACATCTTACGGCGAACTACGCACGTGGGCTGCAACCGATGCTCCGGCTCTAGTAAAATATGCTAATGATCGTCATACCGTTTCGACGTGACCCTTCCACATGTGCTTGCCATACGTCCTCCAACGAGACTGCGTCTCGGCGGGGGGCGCTATCAAGTGTAGATTTTTTCATTACATCGCATTGGGATGCGGCAAAACACCCCTACTATCGTCGTTGCTTTTTTTGCCGTCCTGATGTCGAAAAACCGAGCGTTGCCCAAAAAAACATACAATTGTGAGGCGGGGGGGCGGGAGCCTGTCGCCCCCGCCCATGTTCTTTTTCTGGTGCGGCGCGGCTTCGCCGCGCCGCACCAGAAAGGGGATTGCGGAGGAACTTCATCCTTCGCAATCTCGTTCCAGGGAACGTCTCGTTGTCGTACGAGCAAGCATAAGACAGATCAACGTATGCGGAATGTCGAAGTCAAAGTGGTATCAGATCTGGTTGAATTTGCGAGATACCTTATCTTTTCTTTGTTGACTATGCCTTTGAACACTGTGATCTCATACGTATTTATGCCGAACCATATGCCCCTAATATGGCATCGTGTCGTGTACTAGAGAAGGCGGAATTTGAACGAGAAGGATCGATGCGTGCGAATGTCATCACAGATGGGCATATGCTGGATCAATGGCTCGATGCCAGAGTCAAGCCTGGCCAGTAAGACAGGTTGCCTCAGTCCTGAATGTGTTATCATGTTCCTATCAGTGTGACTGGTGGCCGAGGAGCAACCCATGCCTTCACCTTTTCCTGGTATGGATCCCTATCTTGAGGGCTATCTGTGGCCTGATGTGCATAGTGCGCTGGCAGCCAGAATCCGGCGGCAATTAGTGCCACTGCTACGCCCGCGCTATATTGCTCGTCTCGGTATCTACCTCGTTGAAGACACCGCGCCCGAGAGCGATATTGGGATTATGTACCCTGATGTGGAAGTGATGCAGGTCGAGGCGGTGCGTCCTATCTCTTCAGTACCATCTCCGCCGCTGGCACTGCCATCAACCGAGACCATCCCGGCCAGTATTTCTGTTCCAGTTGTGCTGCCTGTGGCGGTGCAGGTGACGAATGTTGAGATCCGTGACAGTGCAAGCAATCAGTTGATTACCAGTATTCAGATTCTATCGCCGGTTAACAAGCGTGAACCCGGTCTTACACCCTACCGGCTGAAGCGTCAGCGGCTGTACCAGGCTGGTGTACATCTGATCGAACTGGATCTGCTCCGCCGGGGCACACGGCCAGTGGCCCACCCGCGCATTCCAGACACGCCTTATCTGGTTGCACTAACCCGCGCTCATACAGGAAAGACCGATGTGTGGCCGATTACCCTCCAGATGGTGTTACCCACCATCCCTGTACCCTTGCGCCCGCCAGACGAGGCAGTAGTCCTCGATCTGTCCAGTGCCCTCTATGCCGTTTATGACGAAGCGGCCTATGATCTGTCGCTCGATTATACGCAGGAGGCACCGCCCCCGGCACTGACCGCCGATGATCAGCAGTGGATACAGGAACAGATTCAGCGCTGGCGTGGGCAGTGAGCTATGCCGAAGGCGCTGATGCGCTAATTGCGCTGAGGGGGTAGTCGGTTGTTGGTGGGCTGACACTCCTCGTACGTGCGTTGCGCATTGCGCGTGAATCGCTTACCATGGAAGCGGTATTCGCGGTACGCTTAGAAAGGAGCAGGAAAAACACAGCCAGCCTGGAGGCTCTAGTAGATCGCAAAGGTGCAGTATAGTGCTGGTTGTGCCTGGAGGAATATGCCAGGAAATAGCTTTGGTCATACCTTTCGCCTCACCACCTGGGGTGAGTCACATGGCCCGGCCGTGGGTTGCACGGTTGATGGCTGCCCGGCCGGCCTGGCGCTCCGGGTTGAGGATATTCAGCATGACCTGAATCGGCGGCGCGTCGGGCAGAGTCGTGTCACGTCGGCCCGCCAGGAGTCAGACCTGGTGCAGATCCTGTCCGGAGTGTTTGAGGGCCAGACCACCGGGACACCGATCAGTATGCTGGTGTTCAATACCGATGCTAAACCAGGACACTACGAGGCGATCAAAGATCTCTATCGCCCCGGCCATGCCGACTATACCTGGGATCAAAAATACGGCTTGCGCGACTGGCGTGGTGGTGGACGTAGCAGCGCCCGCGAAACGATTGGCCGTGTAGCGGGCGGGGCCGTCGCCCGCCTGTTGCTGGCGACGGTTGGCGTGCGTATTCTGGCCTACACGCTGGCTCTGGGTAATCTGCGGGCGCAGGTTATTGACGAGGAGGAGATTGAGCGCAACATCATGCGTTGTCCAGATGCGACGGTGGCTGCTCAGATGATAGAACACGTTGAGGCAGCGCGGCGATCACGCGACTCGCTGGGCGGTATTGTCGAAGTACGTGCCCGTGGGGTACCACCAGGCCTGGGCGAACCAGTCTTTGACAAGCTGCAGGCCGATATTGGCAAGGCCATGTTTAGCATTCCCGCGATTAAGGGCGTTGAGATCGGCGAGGGCTTCGCTGTGGCACTACGGCACGGTTCAGAACATAATGACCCCTTTGTGCGTCGTGCTGACGGCCGTATTGGTACCGCCAGCAATCATCATGGTGGGATACTCGGCGGCATCAGTACCGGCGAGGAGATTATCGTGCGTCTGGCAGCCAAGCCGCCTGCCTCGATCGCTCAGCCGCAGCAAACGGTTGATCGTGCTGGCAATCCCGCCCCGATTGAAATTCACGGGCGGCACGACCCGACCGTCTTACCACGCCTGGTGCCGGTGGCCGAGGCTATGCTGGCGCTGGTGCTGGCCGATCACCTCTTGCGGCAACGTACAGCACGCGTGGAATGCCCATGCTGAATGCCGAATGATGAACAAAACTACTTCCAGGGATCGTGTGCGTCAAAAATTGCGGGTTGGCTCTGTGTTGCCTTCCCGGTTTGCGTTGCAAGAGCGGCCATGGTTGTTGCTGGCATTGATGGCAACGTTGTGCTGGACAGGAGCGTTATTCCTGTTGTTTCTGGCAGATCTCCGCGCTGAACTCCATCCACTATCTGCGCAACGGATTTTTTTTTATGTGCTGGTACTGACTGCCGGGTTGTTAACGTTCGTACCTATTCAAATCCGTATGCGCCTACCACGCCTTGCGTTTGAGGGCGTGATCAGCACGGCGCTATTGTGCTACATTATTGCCTTCGTGCCACCACCCACAGGCTGGCTGTTTGCGCTACCAGATCTGCCGGTGTATCTCCTGTTCATTACCACTCTGTTCTGGAGTACTTCGGCACTGGTGTTGCCGTTTAGCTATGCGCTGGGACAACGGCTGTTCAAGCAGCGTGCCCGTCAGATGGACACCCGCCGTGCCCGCCGCCAGGCGTATGAATGTGGACTACTCTTTGCGTTGGCAGCGACACTGGCTGGACTGCGGGTGTTAACCTGGGTGAGCTTTTTGCTGCTAGCACTGATCCTGATTACCGCAGAAATTCTCTTGCTCTCGCGCATTGAAGCTGTAGATACCTGAACCAGACGCAAGGAGATCTTTTTATGCTCCATATTTCGATCATTGGACTGGGATTGATTGGTACATCGCTCGGTCTGGCGCTCCGTACAGCCGATCCCCGGACATCAAGGCTGGGTGCAGTGCGTATCACTGGATACGACCAGGATCGGCACGCGGTTAGCACGGCTCGGGGTTGTCTTGCCATCGACCAGGAAGCACATACACTGGCCGATGCCGTCCGGGAATCACAGTTGATTATCGTGTCCACACCGCCACAGGTGGTGCGAACGATTTTTGCGCAACTGGCGGCCTTTCCATCGCTTGCGGCGATTGTCACCGATACGGCCAGCACCAAAGGGCAGATCTGTGCCTGGGCCAGGGAGTTGCTACCCCAAACCATGCCCTTTGTTGGTGGACATCCGATGGCGGGCAAGGAGCAGTCGGGTGGTCAGGCGGCCGAAGCCGATCTGTTCCGCGGGGCCGTCTACTGTCTCACGCCTGACCCTGGCACACCACAGGTGGCACTCGATGTCTGTGCCGCGCTGGTGGAAACGATTGGTGCTAGACCGTATTATATTGATGCCGACGAGCATGATGCGTATGTTGCGGGCATCTCACATTTGCCATTTCTGCTCGCCACGACGCTGGTGGAGATAACCAGTCACAGTCCAGCCTGGAAAGAAATGGCAGCACTGGCGGCCAGTGGCTTTCGCGATATGTCGCGCCTGGCTGCTGGTGATACGGTGATGCACCGCGACATCTGCCTGACCAATCACCGGGCACTCATCCGTTGGATCAACGACACGATCGGCTTTTTGCTCGAAATGCGCCACCACCTTGAACAGCACGACGCGGAACGGATTCAGGCTGTCTTTACCCATGCGCAGGAAGTGCGTGCTGCCTGGTTGACCTCCCGATCACAGCAACCGGGTGAGGATGTGTTTGAACCCTCACCCTACAGGCAGAAAAAGTAAGGGACTACTCGATTAGGGGGGATCCCTTCCCTTCACACGTGTATGTTTTTTCATTGCATCGCATTGGGATACAGCAAAACACCCCTGCCATCCCCCCCCCGCTGGGGGAGCGTTCTGATGCGGCAAAACCGACTTTTGCGCAAAAAACCTACACTTGTGAGGGTCTCTTCCCTCTGTCCTGACGGACGCAGTGGGGCATCCGCGGCCGCGTTTCGTTCGCGTCCGCAGGGACGGGACGTGCTACGTGCTGCTAGTGTGTCCTTTTCGCCGAAGGCGAAAAGGGCGCACCAAAACAAGAGAAAAGATCGCTCTGCCGCAGGCGAACCCCATGGAGGTGGAATGACCGCGTACCGCGTGTATATGACCAGAACATGCGGAAGGGTCACATCGAAGCGGTATTAGACACCTTTACGAACGATGAAAGTTGTGGCTAATACCAGAGGGCCTACCGACCGCCACACGGTGTCTGGCCTCCGGCGCGACGCGCATGGCCTCCGGCGCGTCGCGCATGGCCTCCGGCGCGACGCGCATGGCCTCCGGCGCGGAGCGACTGTCATCCGGCGCGACGCGCATGGCCTCCGGCGCAACGCGCCTGGCCTCCGGCGCGCCGCGACTGGCATCCTGAGCGAAGCGAAGGATCATATCCCATCCGCAGGGAAGATGCTTCGCTGCGCAAGATGCTTCGCTGCGCAAGATGCTTCGCTGCGCAAGATGCTTCGCTCCGCTCAGCATGACAACGCGCTGCGCAAGATGCTTCGCTGCGCAAGATGCTTCGCTGCGCAAGATGCTGCGCTGCGCAAGATGCTTCGCTGCGCTCAGCATGACCACCCCCGGCGCTCAGCATGACCACCCCCGGCGCTCAGCATGACCACCCCCGGCGCTCAGCCTGACCACCCCCGGCGCTCAGCATGACCACCCCACCTGAACGGTTAACGGTTACGGATACGTTGTTAGAATGTTCGTCGTTTCTCCATGCTCCGCATATTCAGTGTGGCTGATCACCAGGCGCCATCCTCTTGTAATACCGTTTCGACGTGACCCTTCCGCATGGTCGTGCCATGCGTCTTCCCACGCGCCAGCGTCTCGGCGGGGGGGCGGGGCCTGCGGCCCCCGCCCATGTGTGGATGTCGGCGGAGCGGCGTTGCATGCAATGCCGCTCTGCCCCGCGACCGCTCGTTCCAGGGGCAGGCGTATGGTCGTAGGCGCAAGCGTACGACGAACCAACGGATGCGGAAGGGCAAAGTCACTTTCTCCTGGGAGCGCGGGCCGCGTGCCCCCGTATGGTACGACGAACCAACGGATGCGGAAGGGCAAAGTCACATTGGTATAACACTTAACCACGAACCTTGTCTATACATTTTGAGCGACATGCTTGACATATCCACTACCTTAGTGCTACACTTCACAAGATAACGTATCTGTGCCACAAAGCACAGATGGTATCATCCACCAGAGTCGGATAGCTGCGTTTGAGCCCCGCAGTCATTCCTGACCATTCACACTGAGGAGGCAGTTGTGGAACGACTAGATATTTTACCGCCTGATGTTGTCATTCGCCGGTTACCCCTGTATGCCAGAAGCTTACGGTATCTGTTGCAAGAGGGCATTCATTCGGTCTCGTCCCAGGAACTGGGTGAACGGATTAATGTCACGGCGGCCCAGATCCGCAAGGATCTCTCGTACTTTGGCGAATTTGGAAAACAGGGGATTGGCTATGATGTTGAGAAATTATTGAACCATATCGAGAAGATCCTGGGGTTGACTTATGAGTGGCCGGTGGCGATGGTGGGAGTGGGCCACCTCGGCCAGGCAATTGCGCGCTACGAAGGGTTTCGCAGCAAAGGTATCTATATTGTGGCGCTGTTTGACAACGATCCAGCCAAAATTGGCACCGAGATCGGTGGAATTACGATTCAAAGTGATGAACAGATACCCACCGTGGTACGTGAGCAGCGTATTCGCCTGGCGATTGTAGCTGTACCGGCCTTCCGCGCCCAGGAAGTGACGGATGTGCTGGTGGCCTCCGGGGTACGTGCTATTTTGAACTATGCCCCAATCATTCTGCATGTACCAGAAGGAGTGTGGGTACGCTGCATCGATCCGGTGGCGGTGCTGCACAGTATGACCTACTATCTCGGGCGCGAAGAAAATGCAGCCCTCGCACACAATGGACAGCGCAAACAGCAGGAACCACGAACCCGCATTCAGAGTTTGAAGCGGCTGGAAAATATGATCGAAGCAGGAGATGCACTGGCGTAGTTCCGGTATCAGCGATCACGGCACGGGACAATCGGGATTCGACCCGATTGCCCCTACAGTACCCCCACAGCAATACCTACCACATAAACAGGGCGGTTCCAACGATAAAGACGAAGGCCAGCAATCCACCCAGACCAATCAAGAACAGAATGGCACGGGCTTCCGGGGTATTGAGTCGCTCTAACTCCATGACAGTACTCCTCTACGTTGTTCGTGTATACGGTGTCATACCAATTTGACTTACACATTCCGCATACGCCGAAATCCCCACAGGGGCGGCGGCCTGCGGCCTCCGCCCCTCCGCCACGACACAGTCTCGTTGAAGGACGAATGGCAAGACTATGCGGAATGGTCACGTCGAAACGATGTCGCTCTTCGTGTTTATTATACCATGATGACCCTACGGCTCTGGCGCTATTTGCAGAACGACCTTGCCCAGATAACGAGAGGCGAAGATCCCCTCCAGCGCCTGTGGCAACTGTTCAATGCCATCCAATACTGTCAACCGATATTTGATTTTGTTGGCAGCTTCCCACGCCTTGATCTGGGTAAATGCTTCAAGATAACGCGGTAAATAATCTGTTACTAAAAACCCATGCGCAGATGCACGTTTTAGAATCAACTCTAACAGGTTATACACTGCTACTGGTTGGTCGCTATTATAGTTGGTCAGCATACCACACAGAGCAATACGTGCCCCGATATTCAGTTGGAGGCAAACGCTGTCTAGGATCGCACCACCGACATTATCAAAGTAGACATCGATTCCATCAGGACATGTCTCCCGCAGCCGTTGATCAACATCCTGGGTACGATAGTTAATCGCCGCATCAAACCCTAGCTCATCGACAATCCAGCGACAGCGATCATCAGCCCCGGCAATCCCAACCACACGGCAGCCATAGATCTTCGCCATTTGTCCAGCAAGTGAACCAACCCCACCGGCTGCCGAAGAAACCACCAGTGTCTCACCAGCTTTGGGATGGACGATCTCCAGCCCAAAATAGGCCGTGGTACCGATATGCCCATAGAGTGCAAAGTAGGAGCGTAATGAAAGATCTGGCGGCACCTTCATAATGTCGGTGCCGTCAGACAACAGGTATTTCTGGATACGCAGTACCCCAGTAACGATGTCACCTGGCGTAAAATCAGGGTGGTACGACTCCTCAACCACCCCGATGATGCTGCCACGCAATGTTTCGCCGATCTCCAACTTTGGAAAATAGAGAATGATATCATTCGCCCAGACACGATAGGCTGGATCGATCGAAAGATATACCGTGCGGATACGCAATTGCCCCGGTGCTGGCTGTGGCATCGGCAGGTCGCTTAGGACAATATCGCCCTCTTGAAAATAACCAGTAGGCCGACGTAGTAAACACCATCCCTGATTGGACATAGGATCTCCTTTCTCTATCATGATCGTTTCTGGCCAAGGGCAAACGCAATACCGGCTTGCAACGTACTCTGGGCGATAATCCCATCGAGATCCACGCCGAGATGCACCAGCGTCTGGGCAATCTGGGGCTGAATACCGGTTACGATGACCTGTGCCCCCAACAACTTGACCGCCCGGGCTGCCCGGACGAAGGCATTGGCAACCTGGGTATCTACCGCTTGCACTCCGGTAATATCCAGAATAACGGTAGTGGCTTGATACATACTGACCCCTTCCAGCAGCGTTTCCATGACCTGCTGCACGCGGGTGCTGTCAATGGCTCCGATCAGTGGCATAACCACGATATTGTCGGCAATCGGGATCAGCGGCGTTGACAGTTCATACAAGGCTGACTTCTGGGCTTCGATCACCTGCTGTTGCCAGGCTGCCCGTTCTTCCTCCGCTTGCTTATTAGCCGTCACATCCTGCACTGCACCAATATAATGCGTCATCTGACCCTGGGCATTGCGGGCAAAGACGACAATGCGATCCTGGAACCAATGCCAATTTCCGTGCTTATCACGGATACGGTATTCATTCTGCACGACTTCGCCATCAGCGGCTTCAGCAATACGCTGCTGAACCGACGGCACGTGCGCAAAGTCATCTGGATGCATCAAATGGGCGAGCAACCTATTCCCAAATGCTTGCAATTCAGCCTGGGTATAGCCCAACAGATCTGCCAGATCTTTATTGGCATACACATTGCACTGATCAACGAAGTTATAAATATAGATGTGGCTGGATACCGTATTCAGAAGATGTTCAAACCACTCCAGACGCTCCTTCCAGCGTGTTATATCCTGGGCCGAGCCAACAATCTGACATACATTTCCCTGTCCATTACGGGCAAACACTGTATCACGGCTGCATAGCCAGCACCAGGTGCCCGACCGCTGTCGCAGGCGATATTCAACTTCCAGTGTTGTACCCTCTTGCGCCTGTGCCAGTTGCAGATGATGTTCGGCAATCCGTGATCGATCCTGAGGATCGATCACGGTGTCGATCAGTCTGGTGCCCATCTGTTGTATTTCCTCTAACGTATAGCCCACCAGATTGCTAACAGCCGGGTTGATGTATATGATTTGCTGTTCCGGTATGGTATATACATACAGAGGTGTTGTCACGGTTGATACCACACTCGTCAGCAAATGATTTGTCTGTGATCGATTCATAAAAGAATTATCCTTATTTTTACATGTGTGGAGATCAGCCTGTCCTTCAGGGTTAGCACAAAGCCTGGCAGTGACAACATCAGATTACGACGCGGCGGGTTGATCTTCCTGGGCCGTTTGGGACTGACGCGCTGCCTGCTGGATGGCTTTCGTGGTTGTATTCGTCGCAAAGACGGTAATTGCCTGATATTCGGCATCATACAACTGAACGCCTTCGATAATCAACATATCGTCGGCGTTGCTCTGCAGCGCAGGTGCCACCTTTCGCCACTGTCTGGCACCAATATACACAATGTAGGTGGTCTCAGGGATGGTTTTGGGGACGGGAATGCCTTTGGGTAATGCCGGGAGCGGGCCGGTATGCTTGAGCATCAGAAGGGTAAAGTTTTGTCGTTCGACAATCTTACCTGGTTTACCAATAATTGTTACTTTCACCGTAGTTGCCTTTCCCCTCTCTTGCCGGGCGGCTGCAATGACTTCGCCTCGTTCCGACCATGAAGTGGTGGGAAGCGTAGATGCAGGAGTCGCTGGTGCTGCTTTGCGCGGTCGTTTTACGGACTGGAAATGAAAGATCTGGCGTGCGAGCGATCGTTGGCCGGTCTTCAACAGGTGACCACGCACAATATAAAAAAACGTTCCACCTGGTGTCCGTCGCCGAGAACCGTCGCGTGTCATCAGACCGCCAGCAGCTTCAACCTGTTGCGCTTCTGCGAGCCAGGCCAGTGCCTGCTCCACCCCACATAACTCAACAACCTGAGCAATCTGGCCGCGGGCCGGATCGGTGGTTTCATTGAGCGTGGCGGCAATCTGCGCAACAGTGGATTTAATATCAGATGCTGTCATCAGATTGGTGGCTCCTCTGTAACGAGTCCCTAACATCGGTGTATGATACCATGATTACAAGGGTATGGTGAAGCGCAGAGCGGGTAGGATTGTTGCGGAAGCAGGTGGCCGTACTTTATGACGGCACCAGCAAGCGTGCAACGGGTTGGTACCCCGGTCGAGGCAGAGCTGGTAGCGACAGAGAGCGTCGCTACCAG
>CALANA010000026.1 GCA_937925925.1 uncultured Chloroflexales bacterium
TTGCGGGGGCCGCAGGCCCCCGCGCCCCCGCCGGCGCAGGTACCACCTGAACGGTTACGTGGACAGGTTGCCGAACAATACAATTCACCCGCGTTCCGCCACGTCCTGGTACCTGTTCACACTCGCCATAACGTGCCCGCCTGGGAGCGCGGGCATCTTGGCCGCGCATGTGTGATAGAGGGCGCGACGCCCGCGTTCCCAGGAGAAACGGGAACGCGTACAATAGAGCTTCCCCCCAAATGGGAACAGTTACACACCCTGGTACCTGTTCACCCTCAAGGGAACATGCCTGCCTGGAAGCGCGGGCAGCGTGCCCGCACGTGCGCGCTGGCGGGCGGGACGCCTGCGCTCCCAGGCGCACCATGAACGCTGACGACCGTGCTTCCCCCAAATGGGAACAGTTACCACGTCCTGATGTTCTTGCGGCAGCGGCAGCGATATGGTATACTCCTGAATTATATGCTGTATGGCGTGTGATCCTACTTATACCGTTTCGCCGTGGCCCTTCCGCATGGTCGTGCCATGCGTCCTCCCACGAGACTGCGTCTCGGCGGGGGGGGGGGCCTGCGGCCCCCGCCCATGTGTGGGTGTCGGCGGAGAGGCGTTGCATGCAACGCCTCTCCGTCCCGCGACGGCTCGTTCCAGGGCAAGTCTCATGGTTGTATGCGCAAGCGTACGACGAACCAGAGGATGCGGAAAGGCTACGTCAAATTGGTATTAGAGAGCTATACATAACAGAGCAAGAAGAACAATACTTATGACCAACGTAGAGCGCGAACAGGGAAACGGGGCGTTTATCACTGGTTTTATCATTGGTGCTTTGTTGGGGGGTGTTGCGGCGGCATTGCTGGCCCCTCAGAGTGGCGTGGACACACGTGGCCTGGTGCGTGAACAAGGCCTGGAGCTGAAGAATCGTGCTGAAGATGCGGTGCAACGTGCCCAGATTGTTGCCAGCGAGACGTTAGCCCGTGTCCAGGCGGCGGCCCGTGGTCGTTTTTCTGGCGATCACAACGATTCTCAGGAAACGATCTAAAGAAGTTGGCGTCTTCTATTCGCAGGAATAATGATAAATATGCTCTTCGTACTGGTGATCAAAAAACAATCTGGTACACCCTGCGAACCAACTCGCTGTTGCGATTGCTTCCATGTTACGCATACGGACTCCTCAACCCATAGTATAATTATGGTGATAGGAAGTTCCACCACCTGGCCTGGTCATCTATTGTAGATGCCTGGCATCTCGTCGTCTTGCCCCCAAACGCCAGTTGTTCGGCCTGACGTTGCGTGGAATCGGCACGACTGCGCTGCGCCCCGGAGGGATGAGCTACAGTAGTTTGTACTCGAACACTTTGCGTCACCGCCTCTTATAAACCTCTGATACTACTCGTATCAAGATGATGGTATACTTATTATATAGACCCATTTGTATATTATCAGGAGACAGAAACGATTATGTTTATATACTTAGTTTTTATGTTACCGGCGTTGTTTTTGACCATGTGGGCCCAATCGCGGGTCAGGGGTGCCTTTAACAAATATTCCAAAGTGCCAAATGCACAGGGTTTGAACGGAATGGACGTTGCCAGGGTATTAATGCGCAACGAAGGCCTGGAACACGTGCGCGTTGAGCAAATTCCGGGGAACTTGACGGATCACTACGATCCACGTAACAAGGTCATGCGTCTTTCACAGGGTTCGATACATGCGCCTTCCATCGCTGCCCTGGCGATCGTAGCCCACGAGTTGGGGCATGCCGCTCAAGATAAGCAAGGCTATGTCTGGCTACAGGTTCGCTCTGGACTGGTCGGCTTTGCTAACATCGGCTCGCAACTGGGTATGTGGCTGGTGATTGGTGGTCTCTTTCTAGCAGTGTCGTCACCATTAGGGGAGGCAATTGCCTGGACGGGGATTATCCTCTTCAGTGCGGCAGTTGCCTTTACGCTGGTGACGCTGCCGGTTGAGTTTAACGCCAGCGCCCGTGCGCGCCAAATGCTGGCCCGCAACGGCCTGGTGACCGTTCAGGAGACAGATGGTGTGAATCAGATCTTAAATGCAGCGGCTCTGACCTACGTTGCCGCCGCAGCACAGGCAATATCCCAACTGTTATACTTTATTACCTTGATTGGTGGACGGAGGAATTAAAACGTTATGGATACAGATCTGAAGCGGCGGTTAGTATATGGGGTATTAAGCCTGATTTTGACCTCGATTGCAGCCTGGTTAGCAACTTATATTACGAATAAGATTTTAGGCAAGCCCAATGAGAATCAACAGGCTACTGGCTAGATACGTTGTCAGCAATTGCTCCTTTTACTAGTCTGCGTATCAGATACAGGTCTATGGAAACGGGAAACGATTTGGAAAGACTTCGATGTCGTGTTAACCGTTGATACGAAACCCGCCAGATCTTTCGGTCTGGCGGGTTTTGTGTGTGGAGGAACCGCGTGACCGCTCACTTTTTTCGGTCTGCCGTACTCATCGGGCTTGCAATTGCTGCCCTGGTCGAGGCGATTGGTCTGTTGTGCATCCAGTACACGCTGGCAGCAGGACAACTGCTGGACTTTCTTTCCAGGTTCGGAGCCACCACTGATGGGTAGATAGTTTATAATGACGACCGCGTAGCTCAGGTCAAAGAGTCACCTGTTTGAAGCAATTGCCCAGGAGGGACGAAGTTATAACGACGACCGCGTAGCTCAGGTCAAAGAGGAGCGATCGACCCTTAACACAACTATCGGGGAACATCAATCTCTAAAAACGCACTGCTTTACGTTTATTCAACTAATACTACAATGAGCCTTCCCGTGGAAAGAGCTGTCGAGGAAGCGTAGGGGCGTTGCATGCAACGCCCCTACATCGAGACGAAGGCCGATTGAAGTACTAATAGATGTATTCACGCTCGCGTATGATAAGGGCCTTGCCATATACAACATCGCTGGCAAGCCTCAACCAGAACAGGTAAGGGACGAACCCAATGGATCAACGCATTGAAGTTCCCGCTATATGGGACAGCATTGCAAACCTGATGTCTTTCAGTAGTGCAGTAGAGTGTGACTGGCCCCTCTCTGATGAGCAAAAGTATTTACTACGACTTGTCATAGAAGAAATCGCAACGAATATTATCAAATACGGGTATGATAATCGCAGTCGAGGTGTTATTCAGATCGCTTGCCTCTGTATTGATAACGTGTTGCGTGTGACCATCCGTGATCAAGGTCGTCCGTTTGACCCACATGATATTCCCCCTCCGGATCTCGAGGGCGATCTCACCTCACGGGCAGTGGGCGGGTTAGGCATTTTTCTTGTGCGCGAATTTTCCGATGACCTGACCTACCATCACGATGCCAGCAGTGGATGGAACGAACTGGTGGTGATCAAAAGGTAAGAGGCGCTCCTATGTTTAAACATCTCCGACAGATCGCCCTCTTCCAGGGATTTTCTGATGCTGATCTGGCCCAACTGGCGGAAGAACTGAGCGAACGCCATCTGACAGAAGGTGAAGTGCTGTTTCATCAGGGCGAAGTTGGTCATGATTGTTATGTCATTTTGCAGGGTGAACTGGAAGTTATCACCTATCTCAACGCCACCGAACTGCGCCTGGGCACACGTCGCACGGGTGAAATCATTGGCGAAATGGCGTTAATTGACCGTAGTCCACGTTCGGCCACTGTGCGCGCCATCGTTCCCACTGACCTGGCGGTACTCAACGAGCAGCATTTTACCACGCTCATGCATACCGATCCAGTACTGGCGCTCGGTCTCTTGCGCGATGGCACATCCCATCTGCGCAATACCAGCCAGAGCATGATCGCTGGATTGGAACAGAAGAATGCTGAGTTATCGCGGGCCTATCAGGAGCTGCAGGCTGCTCAGTCCGAGTTGATTCGCCTGAATCGCCTCGAAGAAGAACTGGCGGTAGCCCGCCGTATTCAGGAGTTGTTCCTGCCACGCACGTTGCCCCAGCCCCCGGGCTGGCTGTTAGCAGCCTTTAATCAGGGCGCACAGGCGGTTGGTGGCGACTTCTTTGACTGCATCGAGTTGCCTGATAATCATCTTGGATTAGTGGTGGCCGATGCCTGTGGGAAGGGCGTGCCGGCGGCACTGTTTGTAGCCCTGACACGCAGTTTACTCCGCGCTGCATCTCAATCACCGGGAGCGTTTTTGTCACAGCAACGCTTGCTCGACCCGGCCACTCTCTCGACGCGGGCACTCTGGTTTACCAACGACTATATTACCCGCGAGCATAGTGATAGCAATATGTTTATTACCCTGTTCTATGGGGTACTCGAACCCTGGACGGGCCGGATGAGCTATATCAATGCGGGACACAACCCACCCCTGATCATTGGTGCGGATGGTACAACCATCCGCGAACTAGAGGTGACCACGTTACCCATCGGCATTATGTCGAATCAGGAATTTGAAGTGGCGCATCTTGTACTCGATCCAGGCGAAACATTCGTCGGCTTTAGCGATGGTATTACCGAGGCGCTGAACCCGGATGGTGAGGTATTTGGTGATCAGCGCTTACAAACAGTGTTAGCGCATCATGGTGACGCTCTCGCGCCAGCGCTGTTAGATGCGATTGTGCAATCGGTTGTAGGACATGCGGCTGGCGCTGCTCAGGCTGATGATATGACTCTCCTGATTTTGCAACGTATGCGTTGATGCGGTACTTGTGCTGTTTTTCTCCCCAAATTTTCGTCTTTGGCGAAAATTTGGGGAGAAAAAGCGTTTCTTCCACGCTGCCGCAAGCGAAAAAGCTTGTCCTGAGCGAAGGTGAAGGGACGGTTTGGTTGAGCGATCGGTAACTCGTGTCATTCATGGACGTGCTATAATAACTCGCAAAGTGAACCCTGCATGGATCAGAAACCTTGCCCTGGCACGACGCGCATGGTATGTGTATGGTTGATGATCGCCGTATGCAGGATCGAATTTTGGATCAGAAAGGGGATTAGGGCGTGAAAGCAGAGCAGATGGGCGATGTCCTGGTCATCGAACTCCCCAACCGCCTCGATGCTGTTGGAGTATCAGCGGTCGAAAAAAAGTTTGCGGAGGCCATTGCTACGCACAAAGGCCAGGTACTGGTTGATATGAGTAATGTCGAATTTGTGGCTAGCCTGGCGTTGCGTATGCTGCTCACAAATCATAAGGTGATGAAACAGCAGGGAGGAGAATTGAGTCTCTGTGGCTTGCAGCCGCAGATTACAGAAATCTTTCGTAAGAGCCGCTTTGATACGCTGTTCAAGCTCTATCCTGATCGTGAAACAGCCCTGGACACTCTAGGTGAGTAAGACAGTTGGCGTGAAACAAATGGTGAAAACGGTGTTGTTGTGATGGCACTATGTCCCGTGTTTCTCGCTAACTGTATGTGCTATGCCTGCGCCGCATGTCTGTTCAGTTTCAGGCATAGCCCGGTGAACGTGGCCGGCGCGGGCGAAAAAACCAGACCAGCACAACCCCGATCACAAAACCACCAATATGCGCCCAGTACGCAACGCCACCCTGATCCATCATCGCTCCTAGTGTCTGGAAGCCCGATGCGAGTTGCATAAGAAACCAGACACCAATCAACAGCAAAGCGGGTACTGGTATGGTACCTATCAACAGCACAATCGGCCAGATCGCTAGCCGTACCATCGCCCCTGGATACAAGATCATATACGCTGCCAGCACGCCTGAAATGGCACCACTCGCGCCCAGGTTTGGAATGCGTGACAGCGGATCAGTCGCATATTGGATCAAGGTAGCCCCCATGCCACACACCAGATAAAAGAACAGGTAGGGCAGATGCCCAAAAGCATCTTCGACATTATCACCAAAAATCCACAAAAACAGCAGGTTGCCAAAAATGTGCCCAATGCCAGCATGCAAAAACATTGCGCTCACGATCGTCATCAGTACCAACACTTCTTCCTCACCACGCACCATGGCTGTCAGACGGATCGGAATAAAACTCCAACGGATAATAAAATCATTACCTTGTTGCGTCTCAACAATAAAAATCAGAATGTTCAGTACGATCAAGATCCAGTTCACCACCGGAAACCGCCGGGTGGGATTATTGTCCCCAATAGGTATCATAGCCATTCCTTATATATAGCAAGCCTGTTCTGATGATACATCGGAGTCTGATGGTACACCAGAGTCCCGGCTTTAGCCGGGTACTCCCCGACCGAGCGCGACCCCCGCGAACGCCTGAACGCCGGAATCCCGGCTTTAGCCGGGACTCCGGGACGGAGCGCGATCCCGACGAACCCCTGGACTCAGATGTTTCACAACTGACTTAGAATTGCCATATCTAACTGACAGGGCTTGCACGGTCGCTCCAATCCACTGTCTTTTTGACCTTCCATAACATCGAGTTATGCTATCATACCATGTTGTCACGATCAGGCAATATGCGTGCCAGGAGAGCAATCCTCAATAGCACGAGTTACGCGGTGGCAGTGTCAGTCACCCTTTTCGTCTGCAGCACCGTGAAAAAACAGGCGAAAGACATTTTGTTTAAGCGACCGCGTACATCCTGTCAATGATAGAGCATCGGATTCATTGTACGTGTTCGCTTTTCACCTGGAAGCGCGGGCAACTTGCCCTCGTCTCCGCGATAGAGGGGCGGCAGGCCCACGCTCTCAGGTGTACGTGTTCCCCCACGTGTGAACAGTTACGATTCATTTGCTGGTTGACCACCCTGATGTGACATGCTATACTTCAGTGTGCTTATATAAGAAGGAACAATCGCAATACAAGGAAGTGTCGCTATGGCACAAATACGTCTGGTGATTGCCGATGATGAGTCCCTCATCCGCATGAACCTTAAAGAGACGCTGATTAGTCTGGGATATCTGGTCGTCGGCGAAGCAGGCGACGGCACGAGTGTTATTCATCTGGCGCGTGAATTGCGGCCAGATCTGGTGCTGATGGACATCAAAATGCCGAAACTCGACGGCATTCAAGCCGCAAAGGTGCTGACGGAAGAAAAGATTGCTCCCGTGCTGCTCCTTACGGCCTATTCTGATCGTGAACTGGTTGATCGCGCTCGAGAAGCGGGTGTTGTTAACTATATTGTAAAACCATTTCGAGATGCAGAACTCCTGCCGGCGATTGAAATTGCTCTGGCGCGCTATCAGGAGTTTCTGGAAATGGATAACGAGATCCGTGATCTCAAGGAAACACTCGATACACGCAAGCTCGTCGAACGGGCCAAAGGTATTTTGATGGATACGCAAGGCCTGAAGGAGGCCGAAGCCTTCCGTAAGATCCAGCAACTGTCAATGAATACTCGGAAGTCAATGAAAGAGATTGCCCAGGCAATCCTTCTGGCAAATGAAATCTAAGGTGCGGAGGTCGTGCCTGATCTGCCATCCGAAGAAGTCGAAGCAACACGATCTACCCATATAGCTGTCTGGCAGGCACGACTCCTATCGTTCCTGCCATTCGTGTTCACCCTGCTGGCAGCCGTGATTCTAAGCGTATTTATTCAATTCACCTGGCTGGCTCGCCAGCAACCCGTGCTGCTGCCCACGGTCACGCCGATACCACCGACTACCGTTGTCAGCGAGCCGACCAGTACTATCCCATCTATTCCGTCACCAACTCCCCCTCGACCTGATGAGCGTATCATTAGTCAGGAAATCCTCGATCTTCGTGCCGAGTTGCGGCGGGTCTGGAGCGCTTATTACCTGATGCGCGCTGCGGCCCAACTGTCCGACGCCGAGTCGGTGTTGCGGATGAATGAACTGGATGAAGTAGAACGTGCGCTCGTGACGGTCAGGGTATCCCTGGATCACGCCTATGATTTCAGTGCTGAACAGAACAAAGGGCCGATTGGCGAATTTCGACTGCGCGTGAGCGATATGCATGAAGATCTGCGGGTGCGACCTGAAGGTATGGATCAACGCTTGCGCCGTTTACGCCAGGCAATGTTGAGCCTGGTGGAAGAGCAAGGGTAACGCTTCAATTGCCTGTGTGTGCAAAATCCACAAAGCGATAGCCCACGCCGCGCTCGGTCAGAATATAGCGTGGATGCGATGGATCCTCTTCGATCTTCTGGCGCAGGTAGGTGACATACAGGCGCAGATAATGACTCTCATCACGATATTCCGGCCCCCACACTTTTGTCAGCAGCATCTCATGTGTTTGTACATACCCCGCATTTTGCACCAGGTGATACAGGAGCCGATATTCGGTGGGCCGCAGATTGATCCGTTGCCCTGCCACCAGTACCTCGCGCCGTGCAAAATCGATCTGCAAGCGATCATCGATCCGCACCAGGGTTTGCGGAACAGGCGGGGCCGTATAGTGCCGCCGCAGGACTGCCCGAATACGACTCACCAACTCCCGGTGACTGAATGGTTTGCTAATATAGTCATCGGCTCCCAGTTCCAGACCGCGCACGCGATCCTCTTCGTCATCCTTGGCCGTCAAAATCAGCACGGGCACCTGTGAAAACTGGCGCAGGCGTTGCAGGGTTTCAAAGCCGTCCATCCCTGGCATCATAATATCCAACAACACCACATCGGGCATCTCTTCGCGTGCCCGTTCCAACGCCTCACGGCCATTGGTGGCGCTACTGACTCGTGTTCCTTCCAGTTCAAGATTCATGCGCATAAAGTTCACCATGCGCACTTCATCATCTACAACCAGAATAAGTTTATCTTTGAGTTCCGACATAGGTTTTTGTTACTCGATGTCCTGTGCCTGAGATGAAGTGAAGTATATATCTTATTCTAACACGGGACACCAATAATCTCAACAGTAACCGTTCAGGGGAACGTTCGCCTGCAGGGGTTGCGGGGGCCTGCGGCCCCCGCAACCCTTAGAACCTCCTGGAGCGGCACGGCTCCTCCAAACCAACCCACCTGAACGGTTACATCTCACCATACCAGTAGCAATATGCACAGGTTCGGCAAAACCGTAACTGTTCACCCTCAAGGGCACATGCCCGCCTGGGAGCGCGGGCATGTGCCCGCACGTGCGCGATGGCGGGCGCGACGCCCGCGCTCCCAGAAGCACCATGAACGCTGACGACAGAGCTTACTCCAAATGTGAACAGAGTTACCCACAAACTCGCTATTGACAGAACTGTGCAAAGGGTGTATAGTAAAACTGTGCAAAGGGTGGACAAAAGAAAAATCTGTGCAATTTGTATCAAATGTTGCCCCAGGTTGTAGTGATAATAAGGAGTACACGCATGATTAAGGTTGACCGCCGTAGTTCTGTAGCACAGGCGACCCCTACAGAAGTGTTTCAAGCTCTTTCAGATGCTAATCGTATTGAGAGTTTATTGCCACGCATGCGTAAAGTAGAAATAGTGTCGCGTGATACCGATAGCGCTCGCCTGGTGACCCATATGTCGATGGGTGGCATCTTTGGTACCATTCGTTGCGAAGGCGATTTACATTGGGTTGAACCACATGAGATCATTTTTAAGGTCAAGAAGCCGATGCCGCTCGAGATGCGCTGGCATTTGACCCCATCGATCAATGGAACAGACTTGAAAGCAACCTTACAGCTTGATCTTATCCCCCTTCTGGGGCCAATGGCAAAGTTTATTCCCAGAGAGTCTGTTATTGATATGATTGGCAAGGAGCTGGAGAGCGCCCTCAAAGAAATGTCGTTGCGGCTCGGTCATAGCGTGTTGCATGAGCGTGCAGTTAGTGCCTGACGCCTGTTCTGATACGTGTACAGTGCCTGCTCCGTGTATCTTGCTCCATATCTGGTATAATCGCAGAGATCGCTATAATGGGTAGCGTCTCTGCGGTTTTTTTATGAGTGAGACTGCACTCCGGCACTACTACCGTTTGTTACTACACCCGACGAGCCATAAAAATGATTGATACCATACGTCTGGCACAGGGTTTGTTGATGAGTATTGTTATTGGTGGCCTGGCATACTGGCGTCAGTCGCTCACCGTGAGTGGCTGGCTAGGGGCGGTGATCGTTGGGACGCTGACTTTTGGGTTTGGCGGGTGGGCCTGGGGCTTAACCCTGATCTCCTTCTTTGTGAGCAGCAGTATCCTCTCACACTATAAAGAAGAAGTGAAAGCGCGCCGCGCCGCCGAAAAATTTGCCAGGGGCGGTAAACGCGACTTTGTGCAGGCGCTGGCGAATGGTGGCCCGGCGGCCTTGATTGCACTCCTCTATGGTTTATTGGGCGAGCCAATGCTGTTGCTCGTGATGTTTGTCGGAGTTATGGCCACTGTAACCGCCGATACCTGGGCCACCGAATCAGGTGTTCTTAGCCCACATCCACCACGTCTCATCACCAGTGGCCGCCAGGTCGCACCAGGTACATCGGGTGGTATCACCCTGCTGGGTACCGCCGCTTCCGCAGCCGGGGCGCTGATGATTGGCCTGGCAATGGTTGTTTTCCGGTCAGGCGAGCAACTATTCGTCGCTGCTCCCTTAGCGCCAGCGTTGTGGCTGATTCCGATTGCGCTTCTGAGTGGCCTTAGCGGGGCACTCATCGATAGCTGGCTCGGAGCCACCGTACAGGCAATGTATCGCGCTCCTGATGGCACAGACACCGAACGGGTTCTGGCACGAGATGGTACGCCACATACCTTTGCCCGTGGCTGGCGCTGGCTCAATAACGATCTGGTCAACCTGGTTAGCTCGCTCCTTGGTGGTCTCTGTGCCGTTGCATTGTCGTTTGTCCTGTCCTGGTAAATCGCCGACGCACGACCACATGACGGCAGTGTCGGCGGTTGGTGATCGGCGCTTGTGTCAACGTGCTGGCCCAAGGAGGATATATCGCCAGTAGTTCAGACTGGACTGCAGTAAGGGTTGTGGATAGATTTTTAGCGTATAGGGTGGCGAGCTATAGGCCAATAAACCCTGATCGTGAGCGATCTTCAAATCCAGCAAGAGTTCTTCGGGTATATTGACAATCAATACCGACTGGATGTGGTGCTGATAGGCGATATCCGCGACCTGAAGCATATGGTTCTGGTGCGCATCTGCTGATTCTGCCAGTAGCACTGTGCGTTCCGGAACACCTTTGCCCAGCAGTTCTGTGCGCACCGTTGCCAGATCATTGCCCACCAGCACCAGCCGTGGTGCATAACGTTGCCAGTATAAGCGCAGGGCATACTCTACCGTATCTCGCTCAGGCCGGTCGGCTTGTAAAACAACAATCGCATCTACCGGACGTGCCTCATCCCGTTTGCTTTGCACAATGATCAGGATACTGACCAGGGTCACGGCGACCAGCGCTATGATTACCAGGGCAGCAATACCGTGCAGCAAGCGGAGAGCAATATGCGTACTGGCCGTGAATACGAAGTACCACCGATCAGGTTTAATAGGAGGATAATCTTGTTGTTTCATACGTCCTCGTGGTCAGTTGGTATAGTTGGTTGATAGTCGGCTATGAGGGTGGTCAGGGCTTGATAGAATGTTGCCGCATCAAAAGGCTTGACCAGCATGTGATCGGCACCACGCTGCCGCGCCTCCATCAGCGTAATGTGTTCACCCCAACCGGTAATCAGCAATTTCTTAATGTGCGGGTCAATCGTGCCAATCTGAGCGAGAACGTCCCACCCGGACATACCCGGCATACCCAGATCGGTACATAACAGATCAAAGTGATTGGCCTGAAATAACTCAAGTGCTTCCATACCAGAAGAAACGACAGTCACCTGACATTCCCAGCGTTGGAGCAAGGTTGCCAGTACCTGCTGCACAGTCTGTTCATCTTCAACGACCAGTACCCGTATTCCGTTCAGCGAATGATAGATCTGGGACAGTATGGGATTGGGATGGGGAACCATGGTGTGGCTGGTGGGCAAGATCACAGTAAAGGTGCTTCCCTGTCCAGGCATACTCTGGACGGTAATGCTCCCATTGTGGCGTTGCACAATACTGTGGGCCACTGCCAGCCCCATGCCGGTGCCACGGGTACCTTTGGTGGTAAAGAAAGGATCGAAAATGCGCTGCTGGATATCGGGTGTCATTCCTACCCCGGTATCCTGAACCTGAATCACCACCACTGGGAGCGTTGTATGGAGGGAGATGGCGTCCTGGAATGGCTGTGGATAGCCAGGACTGTCAAACGAGCGGATCTGCAATGTACCACCCTGTGGCATAGCATCAATGGCATTCAGAATGAGATTGGTCACCAGTTCACGTAGCACGGGTGCATCGCCCATAATCGGCGCTGTACACGCTAAATCGCGTTGCACCTCAATATGAATACTATGACTCTGGGCCGCGTCGCGCCAGAGCGGACGGGTGATCGCCAGACTCTCCTCAATGACGTGATTAATATCGACAATGTCCGCTGGCAGCGCATGCTGATTCTGGGTAAAATCCTGCAATCGACGCACCATAGCCGCACCATCACGTGCGGCGCGTTCAATTATGCTTAGGCTCTCGATCACGACGGGATCAGTCTGATCGAATAGCAACAACTGCGTGTGTCCCAGGATACCAGCGAGCAAGTTGTTGAAATCGTGGGCTACGCCGCTTGAAAGTTCACCGAGTGCCCGTAGCCGCTCGCTACGTAGCAACTCGTCCTGGGTGCGTCGGAGTTGATCATAGCGGGCAATGTTTTCCAATGCCACGGCAGTCTGCCGGGCCAGTACTTCGACTAGATAGACATCATCTTGATTAAAGGCACCAGCTTGATGACTATGAATATCAATCATTCCCAGCATGTGCCGCGTGCCTTTAATCGGTACAATCAATTCTGCCTGGGTTTCTGCGAGGGCAGGATGCAGGACGTGGTGCGTATCACGAGAAACATCGTTCACCAGCACAGTCTGATTATAGCAGGCTGACCACCCGATCAACCCGACATCCAGCGCGACGTGTTGCTGTGTACCAAACTCAGCCACATCACAACAACGACCACGGGCTGTCTTGAACACCAGTTCATGGCCTTCACACAGACCAACCAGCACCTGGTAATAGCCGAAGGTCTCGTGCAACAGCCGGGCCAGTTCATCGAGCAGCGGTTGCACCTCATACATGGCGCTCAAGCGGATACTGATACGGTGCAGTGCCTGGAGTCGATGGGCACGGGTCTGCGCCTGTTGGTAAAGTTGGGCATTATGAATGGCTACGGCTACGTGATCGGCAAAAGCCTGGGCAATATCCCCATCTGCTACACCAAACGCATGCGGCTGCCACTTATCAATCGTTAGCATGCCAATCTGGTGATCATTGACCACTAGCGGCACGCCAATCCAGGAACGAATAAGAGAGCCATCTGGCACATCTTGCCATCCTGGTTCTTGCTGTACGTCGGCAGAGATATAGGCCCGGCGCTGCTGGGATACACGCCAGTTGATCGATCCAGGGCCAAGATACAAAATTGTATGCAAAACGTCTGAACGAAAGCCGCGACCAGCCACCATGACCCCATAGTTTTTGTCGCGGTTCAACAACACACCGGCTGAGTCATACGGTATAAAGCGGGCCAGTTGTTCCAGAATGAAATTGAGTAGTGATTCCTGGCTGATCATAGCATTGCATGCAGCCGCAAACTGACGGAGCGACTCGCTCAGATCACGGCTACGCTGCTCTTGAAGGGTCAGTTCGTCCTGAGCTATTGCGATCGCCAGTTGATCGGCAACCGCCCGCACCAGATCGAGTTCATCATCGCGCCAGGACTGTGAGCGCCCACGGCTGTATATCTTCAGCCAGGATAGGATGCGTCCCCGGTAATTGATCGGTGTACAGATCTCGGCTCCATCTGTATGAAGCTGGCTGATCAGAGACGGTGTGAGATCAGTCAATGTTGATTGGTCTTGCTCGATATGCCAGGGATGAGCGCCTATTTCAGCCGTGAGCAACCACTCATGCGTCAGGTGCAAGGTTGGCAGGGTGTCACCATGGTGCAGGCGATACAAGGCGCAGTGCGAGGCTTCTAAAACAGAACCGAGACCCTCAAGCGCCAGGTTAATGACCTCGTCGATATGCCCCATATCGCGTACCGCCTGGTTAATCTGATTGATCAGGTGTTCACGCATAGCGGCGCGCCGGATGCGGGATGCCGTCACTGCATTGTTGATGGCAATTGCGGCGTGGCTGGCAAATACTTCGACCATCTGTACGACTGTGGCACTGAAAAGTTCTGCATGATGATACTGCGATAAATTCAGAACGCCCAGCATATGCCCGCGTACACACAGGGGCAGCGCCAGGATATTAGCGATGTGCGAATCAGGGACTTCTCGATAACGTGGATCCATGGTCGGATTACTCAAGTGCAGTGGTTGACCAGTTAGGGCTACCCACCCGGCCAATCCCTCACCCACACGCAACCGGAAATCAGTGCGCATCCGCTCAGAGGTACCAATGGCCGCACCAATCGTTAACCACTCACCAGCCTCGTCTAACAACAAAACCGTCACCGACTCTGCCCCACTTAAGTTCCGGGCAGCGGTCAGGATCAAACTCAAGACCTCATCAAGATCGAGCGACGAACAGACCAGACGGCTCGATTCAAGGACGGTCGTCATCGGATCGGTCACAGATATACTGGAATTATTCATAGGGTAATGATACCTATCCGGGGTACGTTGTGGATATTGGGATGCACTGGCGACGGTGTTATTGGCAAAAAGACTTGTGTGTGTCATACCTATCCTGTCTGTGTGCAAAGCCAATGCAAGATATTGTCGTAGTCATCATGGTATTCGACCGAGATAGCTGCTTACCATGAAAGCATAGCCGTATCGAACTCTTGCCATAGATACCTGGTCTATGTGCCTGTTCACACTCCGTGATGGGTCATGTGTGCAATGTTGGGTGATTATCGACATACGTTTGAGCAACTGGCGATTGGGATGCTATCTGTGCTGGTATAGCAATCGTATTCCAATTGTGAACAGGAATCCAGGCTTCAGCCTGGATGGAGCGCTCCCAGCGTCAAGCCAGGACTCCGGTCTTCATAACGCATACCGTTTCGACGTGAACATTCCGCATATTCTTACCATGCGGCCTCCAACGAGACTGCGTCGTGGCGGGGTGGCGGGGGGCGGGGGCCGCAGGCCCCACCCATGTAAGAATTTCGGCGTATGCGGAATGTGTAAGTCAAGTTGGTATCACTTAGGATTGCGTAACCGTTCAGGGGAACGTTCGCCAGCGGGGATTGCGGGGGCCGCAGGCCCCCGCGCAACCCTTGTTCGGCCCGTTTTGCCAAAACGGGCCGAACAAGACCCTCCTGGAGGGGCACTGCCCCTCCAAACCAACCCACCGGAACGGTTACTAGGATTGCTATAGGTTTGATGACTACAGAGATTGCGATCCATGTATCATAGAAACAATAGCAATCAATTATAAGGAAGTATCAGACAAAGTGCAATGGTGTTATTGACCGATTAGTACTAATACCTGGTTCTATTTACATATGCATATCATTTTTAACATTTTATACCAATTTGACGTCGACCTTCCGCATCCGTTGATCCGTCTTACGCTTTCTCATATGACAACGAGACCTCCCCTGGAAAGAGATTTCGCGGGGCGTAGGAGCGTTGCATGCAACGCTCCTACGCCGAAATCCCCGTTCTGGTGCGGCGCG
>CALANA010000027.1 GCA_937925925.1 uncultured Chloroflexales bacterium
CAATGCGATCATGCGTCGGGGCAACCCGCGTGAGTAGGAGTGAACAGCCGTTCACCCCTACTCCTCCATGCCGTATCCCAAAGCGTTCGAGCAAAAATCTCACCCCTGTTCGCGCGCCAACAGCGCCACCGGGAAGTGGGCACAGGATGCGGCCAGCGTCAGGCCAGGCGTGCCATCAAAGTCCTTCACGGTCAGTCGTTCGCCGGTGAAGATGTTGCGATACGCCTGCCCTACCCGCGTGTGCGGTAGCGCCAGCCAGGTATCCTTCCAGGTGCGTGCGCCCAGGGGCAGTTGCTCTTTCCCTTCCAGCAATTGCCATACCAGGCGCGGAGTCACCACAATGATCTCCTGATCTTCCAGGGTACGAGCAAAAGCGACCACATGCTCCTGCTTTTCACCACTGACCTCCAGGGCTACATAATCACCTTCGTTAAAGAGATGCGCATGGTTGCGCCGGAAGGTCAGCGTGGCATAGGTGAGATACAACTTGATCCGCCCATCAGGACTGGTGTCTAGCAGTTCACGGGCCAGCGGGATAAGGTTTGGCCCACTCTGTTCGATCTGCTGTTGCAACTCGGCCAGCAGGGTGCGACGCAGTGCATAGTTCACCGGACGGCGATTGTCGGGATCAACCAGGCTGTAATCCCACAACTCATTGCCCTGGTAAATATCAGGGACGCCCGGCACGGTCAGCTTGAGCAATGCCTGAGCCAGCGCGTTGAACTGGCCATAGAAGGCGATCCGCTCCTGAAACGCCTGCAGATCTTTGAGAAACGGATTTTTCCGCTCATCGCCCAGGACACGCTGGACAAAATCACGTACGGCTGCATCATATTCTGCATTGGGGTTAATCCAGCTTGTATGTACCTTGGCCTCTTTCGTCGCCTTTTGCATATAGGCGATAATGCGCTCACGGAATGCAGCAACCTCCGCTGCAGTACGCATCTCGGATGGCCAGGCGCCGATCAGCGTCTGATACAGCAAGTACTCATCGTTGCGGTCGGGAGCTGACTCGCCGTCGACGCGAGTCTTTTTGCCCGCATTCAAGCGGCTCCAACGGCCCAGCGCTGCCCGCCATTCATCGGGTATCTCGGATAGCACGTTGATCCGGGCACGTACATCCTCGCTACGCTTCGTATCATGGGTAGAAGAAGCCAGCAAGGTGTGCGGCCAGCGCTTGCAGGTATCACTATTTTGCTTGTGAAAGGCGGCGACTGTCGTCCCAAAATGGGTAGGATGCCCGCCGACCTCATTTAAGGAGACGAGGCGGTTGTAGATATAGAACGCCGTATCCTCAACCCCTTTGGCCATCACCGGCCCGGTAATCTGCTGAAACTTCATCACAAAGTCCAGCAGGCGCGGCTGATCCTCTTCGGCAAAATTCTGGATATTGCGCAACGTCAACGTATCGCGGATAAAGTGGAAAATCTCCTCAGCGGTACGCGGATTGCGCTTCTGGGCTTCTTTGATCGCCGCATCAATATAGCGCTGATCGCCTCGGGCCACGTCATCCATGCCATTGACATAGGTGCGGTATACCGACAGAGCGGCAATGACCTCCCGCATCGCAAAAGTCAGGCTGGTCAAGGTAAAGTCGCGGTAGCGCCGGTTCCGTTCGGAAATGCGTTCCAACTGGTAACTCAGTTCCGAGATTTCGCTTGCTAATGACACCAGCATGATCATTTTCTTTGTAGAGTTGACCAGGTTGTTGAAGTTTATCTGATTACCAATAAAATGAGTATAGATACGATCAAAATCTTTACGCTTATTCGTATCGACAAATAAGCCATTCACGCTGTTCAGAAAATCATAGCCAGTAGTACCTGCAACGGCCCAATCCAGGGGTAATGCCTCACCCTCGGAGAGGATTTTCTCCGCCACAACATATAACGGCCAGGATGTGGCAGTATGTTTGTTGCGCTTGAACTGGTCGTTGAACCACAGCGTCACCTCTTGTGTCAGATCGCCATCTTCGTTCTGCGCTTCGTCATTGCGGTGTACCTGGTGCTGGTATAACACGTAGCTTTCCTGAAGCTGACGAAAATAGGTCGGCGGATCCCACAGGCCATCGGGATGATCGACGCGCAAGCCAGTGGCCTTGCCTTCGGCCAGCCAGCGAAAAATGAGGTGGTGCGTGGCCTGGAACACTTCAGGCAGCTCAACGCGAATAGCGGCCAGGTCGTTGATGTCGAAGAAACGTCGATAGTTGATTTCCTCGGCAGCGACGCGCCAGAAGGCCAGGCGGTAGGCCTGGGCACGGATCAGTTCGTCCAGCAAATCAAAGCTGTGCGGTTCACCAACCGTGCCGTTAAACACACGGAGCGTTTCGTCGAGTGCTGCCTGAACGTCAGGGCTGGTATCATAGAGCGCAGCGATGCGGCGTTTAATCACCTCTTTTTCGCGATTGCGCTCTGTCACCTTTTCCACGGATACCTCAGTGCGCGGTGGTAAGTAACTGATAGCGGTCAGAATGCTCTGGAGTTCCTGCACATGCTCGTGTTCCTGGTCGTATTGCTCCAGTAATGTTTCCAGCTTATGGCTGAGAATAGCACTGTAGGTACCGGGAGCGATGGGTAGTTTATGGTTATAATAATGTACAAAGAAAGCCCCGTCCTCGTAGACCAGTTGTAGTTGACCGCTCTCGAGAACATTACCGTATTGATCGCCCAGGATTGGGAGCAATACCTTATTCGCCAGTTCGGGCTTGACCGGATGCCAGTCGATATCAAAATAGGAGGCGTAGATCGAACTGGGGCCGTTTTCCAGCACATCCATCCACCAGATGTTGGTGGCATCGCCAATGCCCATATGATTAGGAACAGTGTCGATAATCAGGCCCATATCTTGACGACGCAATTCCGCCGTGAATGCATCAAAATCCTTCGGGCTACCGAGCGCCGGGTTCAACTGGCTGTGGTCGGTAATATCATAGCCATGGCTACTGCTGGCACGCGGCTTCAGTATTGGTGAGGCATAGCAGTCACTGATACCCAGGTCGCGCAGATAGGCAATCAGTGCCTGAGCATCACGAAAGGTAAAGTCACAGTTAAACTGGAAACGATAGGTGGCGGAAGGGATGCGACGCTGGTCAAGGAGACCTTGCGCAAAAGTGGCAACGGTCGCTGTGGTTCTGGTTTTTTGTGGTTTCATGTTCCTGCACTCAATATGCTTGTTATTCCTCCTGCGGTAGAGCGGATGATGGTGCAACGCGGGTTGTTGATGCAATGTGTGGAAACACAGGCTGATCACTCCGCTGCTGCTGCCACCAGCAAAGTATCGGCTCACGCTGGTCTACCTTTTCTATTATAACAGGCAGCACAAGTGTTAGACCTGATCAGCGCGTGTCGATGGGTTTTACGCTATGCGTTATCGTCATCCTGCATGTGTTGTAGACAACCGGAGTCCAGGCCCCGCCCCCCCGCCGCGACGCAGTCTTGTTGGAGTACACATGGCAAGAACATGCGGAAGGGTCACGTTGAAACGGTATAAGTAGGTGTCAATGTGTTCGTGCAATGGCGGCTGTTTGACCTACCTTTTCCTGATGTGGTTGACCACCGTGATGTTCAGGGAGACGTAGGAACGACGAAAGTCGTTCCTGAAGCCGGAGTAACGACGGAAGTCATTCTTACATGATATTCAGGGTAGTTGACCACCAGGACTACAACGGGACATACACAATGATACACCGGAGTCCGGGTTGAGCCAGCGGAACGTTCCGACCCGGCTCAACTCGTTACTCCGATGCGGCACAGCGTCGTGAAGAATGACGCTCTATTACCCTGACGATTACTGTAACCGTTCAGGTGGGGTGGTCAGGAGGGGCAACGCCCCTCCTGGAGTCTCTTGGTTTTGCGGGGGCCGCAGGCCCCCGCAGCCCCGCCGGCGCAGGTACCACCTGAACGGTTACACGATTACTAGTGGTTGACCACCGTGATGTTAAGGGATACGTCGTAACGACTTTCGTCGTTCCTGAGGCCGTAGGAACGACGAAAGTCGTTCCTACATACTCCGCATATTCAGTGTGGCTGACCACTAGCCTGTCCCTGGCGCTCCACATGGATTATGATGGCCCCCAGCCACGTGCCTCAACGAACTGGAAGATATCGGTATCACTAATAATCCCAACCGGGCGACCTTCCTGTTTGACCACCACCCGGCGAATGTTAGCCTCC
>CALANA010000028.1 GCA_937925925.1 uncultured Chloroflexales bacterium
CTACCCGTGCCCTGGTCGAAGCGGTGAAACACTGTGGTGCCCAGCCGCGCTTCCTCGATCTGGATACCCGGCTTGCGCTATGCACCGACGCAGCACGTCTGGCCGAGGTGCGCATCGTGTGGGCACAGCCATTGGGCGGAATGCTCCCTACATACACAACCGTGCCGCTACCCACAACGGCGACGCTGTGGCTTGATTGTGCGGACACGTTACCCGACATAGCGGCGGTCACACCAGCGAATGTACCTTCTGCACTACCAACGGTCATCCTCTATGGGTTACATCTGACGCAGGAACAGGATCGCGCTGGCGCACTGCTGGCCTTTTACGCGGGTGGCGAATCGCTATACGCACGTCTGCAATCTCTGTTGCAACCCGATGATGTGCCTGATCTGACGTTGGTACAGGCGCAGCACCTGCGTCTGCTGGGAACAGGGGAACAACCAGGGATAACGCAGCAGCAGCACGATGCGCTGGCCGAGGTCTGGCGTGGATTGCGCGATGCAGCCGGTTTGCCGCTCTTACCCCTGACCACTAGCCGCGGATTGGCACATAATGTCGCGGTACGTATTCCCGACGAATGCGACGCGGCCACGTTCTATGCCTATGTGCGCGGCGAAAATACGCCCGTGCGATGGTTGCCCGAACTGCGCCCACTGCACTATGCGGCGCTGCGGAACGATGGTGCGCCGCAACACATGACAACGGCGGCCAACCTGACGCGCTGGTTACTGGCACCGGTTGGCCCCGGTTATACCAGCGAGGAGGTCAGTCATACCATTCTCGGCATCGTCAAGGCCAGCGACTACCTGGGAGTACGCTGGTACACCGATCCCGCCCGCGCCACCGAGTACGCCGCGCTGATGAACGAGTGGTACGGGCCGTATCACGATGCCTATCGCCCGCTGTTCAACCTGGCCACGGCAGGTAATGCGTGACTGCTGCACTCCTACAGGCCTCTTTTGGAACGCCCCGGCGGGACGCGCTACGTCGCTACCTCTTGTTTTAACGCAAAGGCGCAAAGGCATCTGCGTTAGAACGGTAGAACGTGCCAACGCGAAAGCACCTCGCGCCTCTTCGCCTCCTCGCATCCTTGCCTCGCGCATCCTCGCCTCCTCGCCTCCTCGCCACACGCCTCCTCGCCTCTTCGCCGCACGCCTCCTCGCCTCCTCGCCTCCTCGCCTTTTCACCTCACGCCTCTTCACCTCACGCCTCTTCGCCTCACGCCTCTCCGCCTCCTCGCCTTACGCCTCTTCGCCTCTTTGCCTCTTCGCCGCACGCCTCTTCGCCGCAGCCCTGCCCATCCATGTCATGGTGAGCCGGGCAGGATGGCAACGGGCATCCGTGACGGCTACCCGGCTGGGGAAGGAGTGGTAGCGTGGGTATGCGCCGCGAACCATCTCACTGCACTGGCAGCGAATCGCCATGCGGCCATGGATCGTGCCCGCCCGCGCCCCCGACGGCCGCCCGCGCCCCGGAGGGACGCGCTACGCCTCGCGCCTCGCGCCTCGCCTCCTCGCCTCCTCGCCTCCTCGCCTCCTCGCATCGTGCCAACCCCACGGCTGGTACGCGGCGGCACGGACGTACCCAGCGCATGCCCGCCCGCGCCCCGGAGGGACGCGCTACGCCTCTCCGCCTCCTCGCCTCTTCGCCGCACGCCTCCCACACCCTCCTTTTTAACGCAAAGACGCAAAGGGGCAAAGACGCAAAGATACCGGAGTTGAAACGGTAGAACGTGCCAACGTGTCAACGTGCCAACGTGCCAGCGCCCGGCTGCACCACGATCAGTATACCAATGCTACAATAGCAGCATGGTTCTGGTTTAATGTTAGAGGTCTGAAGGATGCGGCGCATCTCGCACGTAAAGATACAGACGAGGAATTTCGATGATAGCACAACGAGTAGGTCGGCTCAGAACGATAGAAATGCAGGAGGAGATTGAGGGCGTACCCTCGCCATTGGGTGTCACTCTGGTTGAGTCGAAGCAGGCATATAACTTTGCGCTTTTTTCACGCTATGCGACGGGTGTGACCTTGTTATTATATACTGAGCAAGATCCAGTACATCCTACCTATACCTACCGCTTCAATCCGCGTATCAATAAAACCGGCCCGATCTGGCACTGCTGGGTACCAATTGCTGCTACGCATGGAGCCACACTCTATGCCTATCGTCTTGAAGGGCCTTATGCACCACATGCCCGGCATCGCTTTGATCCACAAAAAATTTTGCTCGACCCCTATGCTCGCTCAGTCTTCTTTCCACCTGGATTTAGCCGGATGGCATGTACGCAGCCTGGCCCCACCGATGGCGTGGCCCCGCTGGGCGTGCTGCCGACCACGACCACCACGTTTGACTGGGGGAGCGACGATCGTCCCCGACATGGACACGACACGATCATCTATGAGTTGCATGTCAAGGGCTTCACCGCCCGCGCCAATTCGGGCGTGAGTCCAGAGAAACGTGGCACCTTTGCCGGCTTAATGGAAAAAATCCCCTATTTGCAAGATCTAGGTGTAACGGTGGTTGAGTTATTGCCGATTCACCAGTTTGATCCCCAGGAAGGCAACTACTGGGGCTATATGACGCTAAACTTTTTTGCGCCGCACCAGCAGTATGCGTATGGCGATCCGCTGCTTGAGTTCCGCGAGCTGGTCAAGGCCTTTCACGCTGTCGGGATTGAGGTCTGGCTCGATGTGGTGTATAACCACACCAGTGAAGGCAATGAGCAGGGGCCAACCTATGGTTATCGTGGCATTGATAACAAAAGCTACTACCTGATGGCTGCCGATCCGCAGTACTACCTCAACGACACGGGTTGTGGCAACACATTGCGCTCGGCGCACCCGGCGGTACGAGCGCTGGTTCTCGATAGCCTGCACTTCTGGGCCGAGGAGATGCACGTTGACGGGTTTCGCTTCGATCTGGCGTCGATTTTTACGCGCAACAGCAACGGTACCCTCAATCTCTACGAACCGTCGCTGATTACCGAAATCAGCTCGTTCGGGCACTATGCTGATGTGCGCCTGATTGCCGAGGCCTGGGACATTGGCAGTTACCAGTTGGGCAGTAGCTTTCCCGGCTTTTCCTGGTTGCAGTGGAACGGCAAGTTCCGCGACGATATTCGCGCCTTTGTGAAGAGTGATCCAGGCAAGGTGGCTGATCTGATGCAGCGGCTGTATGGCAGCGATGATCTGTTCCCAGATACGTTACAAGAAGCCTATCGTCCCTTCCAAAGTGTCAATTTTATTACCGCTCACGACGGCTTTTGTCTATATGACCTGGTAGCCTATAATCATAAGCATAATGAGGTCAACGGCCATGGCAACAATGATGGCGCGGATCACAATTTGAGCTGGAACTGTGGCTGGGAGGGTGACCTGGATGTGCCAGAAGAGATCATGCTCTTGCGCCGCCGCCAGATTAAAAATTTCTGTTGCCTGTTGATGCTCGCCAATGGCACGCCGATGTTCTGCGCCGGTGACGAGTTTTTACATACGCAACAGGGCAACAACAATCCCTACAACCAGGACAACGAGATTACCTGGCTGGACTGGGATCGGCTCGCGCAACACGGCGACATCTTTCGCTTCTTCAAGCATATGATTGCCTTCCGCAAAGCGCATCCTTCGATTGGCCGCGGACGCTACTGGCGCGAGGACATTCACTGGTATGGCGTCGGGGCGCACGTTGATCTGGCCTATCATTCCCACACGCTGGCCTATTGTCTGCATGGCGAGTCGTATCGCGACGACGATATCTATGTGATGATCAACGCCTACTGGGAAGAACTCGTCTTTATTATTCAAGAAGGCGAAGCGACTGACTGGTACCGCGTGGTGGATACGAGTCTCCCTGGCCCGCTTGACATTGCTGCGCCTGGTGAGGAAGGACGCTTATCCAGCCTGAAATATCTGGTGGCACCGCGCACGATTGTTGTGTTGCTTCGGCCACGGCTTTCAAAGTAGAAAAGGGTTGGAAATAGAATGTCGCAACAATTGACTATCAAAGGAGAAAAAGTATGACTAATGATGCAACCCTGATCGCACAACTCCAACAGGAGAATGAACAACTGCGCCAGCGTGTGGCCGCACTGGAGAACTCACAGTATATGCTGCAAGCGGTGCTGGATGCCATTCCTGCGTTTATTTATTGCAAAGATCTCGACGGAACCTTTTTAGTGGTTAATCAAACCTACGAATCTTCGCTCGGAATAAGCCGGGAGCAGATCATTGGCAAAAACCAGGCCGATTTTTTTCCATCCGAAACCGTAGCTGAATGGCGTTCGATTGAACAGCAGGTGCTAGAGACCCGCGCCCCGGTAGAGAACGAGAATAGTATGTTGCTCCCGGATGGCATGCATACCTATCTCTCGATTATGTCCCCGATTTTTGATGAACACGGACAGATACATGTATTGTGTGGTATTGCCACCGATATTACCGAGCGTAAACAGATGGAGGAAGAGCGCTTGTCATTGCAACAACAGGTGATCGATGCCCAGCGCGACGCGCTGCGCGAGCTGTCAACGCCGCTCATTCCGATTGCGCGCGATGTGGTGATCATGCCGCTGATCGGCACCATTGACAGTGGCCGCGCTCAGATGGTACTCGAAACCTTGCTGGAGGGGGTGGCCCAATATCAAGCCGATCTCGCTATCCTGGATATTACCGGGGTGGCGATGGTGGACACGCAGGTGGCTCAAGCGCTCATGCGGGCAGCCCAGGCGGTCAAATTGCTGGGTGCGCAGGTGATTGTCACCGGAATTCAACCCCCGATTGCGCAAATGCTGGTACATCTGGGCGTCGACCTGGAAGGCATTATCACCTACGCTACCTTGCAAGCTGGCATTGCCCAGGCGCTGGCCGGTCGTTTGACAGCAGACTAGGTACAGAGCAGGGAGTGGACTGAGCGGAAAACGCAGAGCGATCGTGAAGCGGGCGGTGTCTTTAGATGACCGGTGGCAGATGACAGATGCTCAGCCTGCCTGGTGTTGTTCACAGTTCCCTCTTTATACCAATGTGCCATCTACCTTCCGCATCCTGTGGTTCGTCTGACGCTTGCGCCTACACCAACGCACCTGCCCTGGAACGAGATTGCGCGGGCGCGGCGGGACGTTGCATGCAACGCCCCACCGCCGCAGCCCCCCGGCTCCCCCTGCGGGAGGGGTTTGGCGGAGCGTCCTGATGCCGAAAAACCGACTTTTGTGCAGAAAAACCGACACTTGAAACCGGCCCCCCCTGCGGGGAGATGTGGGGGGAGGGCACGGCAGATTCCAGGAAGGTAGTCGGCTCGTCCAGCAGCAGCACGGCTGCCGCCTCTGACCTCACTTATGGCGTGCCGCAGCATGGCAGCCGCATGCTATTGCCGCACGCCATTGCTGCATCACGGCAACTGCCGATAAAAGTACAACTCATGCTCCGGCAGCAGATCGGGATGGAAGATGGCGATCAGATCCGCCAGCACCAGGTGCGGGTTGGTGACGCCGCTCTCCCAATAGTCGTTACCGCCGTACTCATTGACGCGGGCGTTGTTGTTGTATATACGCCCACTCTGAAACGCCGCAAACTCGGCGAAGCGTTCATCCTCGGCCAGCGCGTCGGCGCGGCTTGTCCATGTACCGGTGTTGACCCAGAAATCGGCGTTGACGGCGCGATCAAACACGGCCTCAAAGCTCAACTGTTGGCTGACCAGCGTCTCATCATCGGCCCAGAGATACGTGGTGCCGGCATCGGCCAGTAACCGGGCAGGATAGCTGCGACCACCGGGCATATACCAGGTGCCCTGAAAAGGCGTATTGGCAAAGACCGTTGGTTGTTGTTCGGCACGCTGCGCCAGCACCACCAGTTCATTATACTGCGCCACTATGTCCGCGAAAATTGTTTGTGCCGCTGCTTCGTAGTTAAATAGTGCGGCGGTGAATTTGAGCCACTCCGCCCGGCCCAGGGGAGAAGGCTCCATATACTCTGAGTTGAGGACAACTTTCAGCCCTGCTTCCAACAATACCGGATGCACATCGCTTTGAGGGTTGCCAACACCATAGGTCATAACCACATCAGGATCGAGATCGATGACACGCTCGACATCGACCGCCGCGCCGCTGCCGATTTCGACCAGCTTTTCGGCCTCGATCAACGCGATTATTTCCGGGGTGTTTACAAATTGAAAGTTGTCAATGGCCACCAGCGCATCGGTCAACGCTAAACTTGTCAGATGCGGCAAGTACGTGGTAGACATGGTGACGATCGTGTTGATCGGTACCTCGATCACCTGTGCGTCAGCAAACCCTTCCGGTGCAGGTGTACCGCACTGTACGAGTACGTACTGAAACGTGGTTTCGGCGTCGCGCCAGGGGTTAAGGACGGTGACAACTTTGTAGTGGTTAAAGTAGTCGATTGTCCAGCCTTCGGCATAGTCTACGCTGATCTTTTCGGGGAAATAATCCACCGTGGGATCATAATTTTCGACACAACCCTCGGTCAGGTTAGCCGCCGGCTGATCTGTCGGGGACGGCGCGGGTGTGGTATCTGTAGCAGGTTCAGGGCTTGCCGTGGGTGTGGTTGCCGTCTCGCCACAGGCGCTGATCAGCATGGCGATAACCAGCAACAGCACCAGTAGCCGTCCCATAACAAGCACAATCGGGTTCTTCACTTCAATAACTCCTCTATTCGTTCCACATGGCGGCAGCATGGCTGCCGCTCTCCATATACTTTTTGCTTGCCCGGCGGCGGGAGGCGTGGGCTATCCGTGCCAGGCCGACCTGCGTCGTCCCACCCGGCAGATGAAGCCGCATGCTAGCGGTGCCAAGCCGACATAGGTCGGTTTGGCTCACGTGCGGTCATACCATGCCCGCAGCGCCGCCCGCTGAGTGGTCAATTTCGCATCAAACTCGGCCTGATCGCGGCTCAGAAACTCATGGGTGACAAAGCGCGGGTTGAGTGCTGCCAGAATGTCGCCACAGCGCGGGCTGGTAAATGCCGCATGCTGATCGATCTGCGCCGCGTGCAGGCGGGCACAGTGGTACTGGGCAGGTATGTCCATGGCTGCAAAGCCGTCCGGTAGTCCTTGCCGCAATGCCATCTGTTGATAGTGGCCCGACAGACTCAAGTTGAGATGCACACACTCGATCCGCGCTCGAATGTCAGGCGGCAGGCGCTCAATCGTTTCCAGGACATAGGCTACCGCCTGGGATTCGTCGGTGAGCGTCGGGCAGGTATTCAGCAAATGCCCGGTGTCCAGCACAAACGCCCAGTTGTCGAAGTGCAGGTGCGCAGCCAGTTGCTCGGCCGTGTCGTCGATAAAGGTCAACCCCGGCCACCACAGGTTTTCGAGCGCCAGCCGCACCGGTGGCTCACTGTGCGGGAAAGTAGTCGCTACCGCGTTGAGCAGGCTGGCTGTGGCCTGGCACACCTCGGTGGACGTGTAGGAAAAGGCGCGGGTGAAGGTATGCGCCGGCTCGATATGGCTGACATGGAATACCATGTAGGCTGGATTGAGCCACGCTGCATACTGCCAGACCTGCTGCTGCCCGGCGATCAGCTCGTCTGCCGTGCGCCCGCCATACGTCCAGCGGATAAACTCGTCCGAGCCAGTAGCAATAGCGACCCGACCGCGCCAGATGTCGAGCCAGGTCAACCAGAAGGGCAGATGCACCGCCTGCACCAGGCCGGGCGGCAAGGCGGGTGGCGCTTCATAGCCGAGCAGTAGCTCCAGCCCATCTAGCCCCAGCGCGGTGACATAGGCGGCAACGGCTGACCAGTCGTGGTTAAAACGTGCAGTGTCGCCGCTGTGGGTCGAAAAGTTGATCAGCTCTCTGGTTGTACCAGAGCTAAAAATGGCTCCGTGGGTGCTGGTGTATGGCCCATTCCGGGGCCAAAGACGGGCATCAGTCATCGCAGATATTCCTCTCCTTCAGCGTTGATGGCCTGCTCCGCCCGCAAGCGCGGATGGCGCTGCTTAAGATAGAGTACCACGATCAGGCTGACAAATAGCACCACAAACAGCACACTGAGCGCCAGCATAGCCATATATCGACTGGCGGAGGGCAGCGTCGTTGCCAATGGCGGGCGATTGAACTCTGCTGACAGCACCGCGCTTGCGCTCCCATCCGTTGGCGGCACGTCGGCTGCTGCGACCAACTGGCCGCGAGCGGTAGGCGTGGTAGACAAGGTTGAACTGGTGCTGGTTGGCCGCACAATAGCTGTCGGCAGGATGAGCGGTTCAAGCGTGGGTGGTCTCTCCGGCTCAACCGGCAGGGAGGTAGCCTCGATCACTATCTGCAGCGATACGGTGGGCGAGGGTGGTTCGCTGGTTGGCGGCACCGTCGGTGGCAAGGTGGGGAGCATGGTTGGCAGCGACGGCGTGATTGTCGGCGTGCTGGTGGCCGGTATGGTCGGTGGCAGCGGCGTGATTGTCGGCGTGCTGATGGCCGGTATGGTCGGTGGTAGCGGTGTCATTGCCGGCGTTGGGGTTGCACTGCGCGGCGCGGCGACTGGCTCCTCGGCGATGCGTTCGTTTGCGACGGGATCCGACGACGATGATGGTGGCAGATCATCGTTCGTCGTGGGTGGTGCTTCCTCACTCATCGGCGGCTGATCATCTGTCACGTCGATCACGGGCATTGACACAATCAGCGGTAGATAGATGACGGATATGTGTGCCGCACGCACTTCCATCGTTGGTTCAACGCTGGTAGTAGCAGTAGCGGTCATCGTGGCCGTTGGCGTATCGTCCGGTGGCATGGCAATCGGTGTGCTGGTGACGCTGGCGCTGGGCGTGGTAGTTGGGGTACCGGTCATGGTCGGTGTGGCGCTCGGTTCAAGCGTTGGTGTCGGCGTTGACATCGCGCAGATCTGCTCAAAAGAAAGCACCTGCGCCGGGCGCGTGGCATCGCGTCGATCAAGGCTACCGGGATAGCCCCACACCCAGGCCTCCACATCGCCGTCATACACATTGCGGCGGTTCACATATGGCGGCCACGGATCGTGCCAGACACCATCGCGCAACTGGTAGGCCAGCCACAACCGACTCGTGTCGGAATTGGGATCATACGCGCAGTAGCAGTTCTCACCTGCATCCAGCGCACAGCCGTCCTTGCCGATCTTACACACCGCCGATCCGCCATAATCGTGTTCGCCAATCTGTACCTCCAGGCCCGACCGGGCAAGTAACTCCGCTGCCGTCAGTGCCAGGCCACCTTCCCAGGTAACACAGACAGTTTCAATCGAGCCATCACCATACTGCACCATCAACCCGGAGCGCTTCTGTGGCGATGGTGGCTCCTGGCTCAGCGTTGCCAGGCTGAAATGCTGCGCGGTAGCAGCGGGAACATGTTGAATGAGCGGTAGATACACCTGATACAGCGGTGCGTCTGCCGGGCACACATCGGCAAACGTGAGCGGTGGCGGCGCAACCGAACTGCCACCCCATGTCCAGCCATCCACGTCGCCATGGCGTAGACGACGGTTGCTGGCCCCCACCGGTGAGGATTGCCAGGCATCGTTGAGCCGCAGCCAGTAGTGCCAGTAGTCGGGTGGATAGGCACACAGACAGTTTTCTGCCGGGCAGCCGTCACGGTCAATCTTGCACACAAAAGCCCCCATGCCGGGATCGCGTGTCAATACGACATCCAGTCCCGATCGTTCGAGCAACTCCTCGCCCGTTATTTGCTCAGCACTGAAGGTAACACAGCGGGTTAGCACCGACTGATCGCCCAGACGCACCACCAGGGCAGCGCGGTTGACCTCCTCCGCCCGGAGCGCAGATTGCTGCAGCAGTACGAGTGTCACTGCCAGCACAAGCGTAAGTTGTGTGCAAAAGCGATCCATTTACAGGTTACAGGTTACAGGTCACAGGTCATAGGTCACAGGTTACAGGTCACAGGTCACAGGTCACAGGTCACAGGTCACAGGTCACAGGTCACAGGTCACAGGTCACAGGTTACAGGTTACAGGTTGCATGTAATGACGACGTTCGTCGTTGTACAGTCCTAAAAACGACGAACGTCGTTAGTCCATGTTTGGCAACGGTAACGTGTCTATGAACCGTATCTAACGCACAATCAGCGGCAGATATACCCGTAGCGGCTCCTTGCGACTCTCCAGCACAACCGGTGTGGTGGACAGCGTGCCGCCGCTTTGCACACCGTCTGTATCGCTAAAGGTCGCCTTGAACACCACTGTATCAACGGGTGACACATCGTTCCGTTGGCTCAGGTCAATCGTGGCCGTGTAGAAGCCAGTACTGCGCGTCGTCTCGACCTCGGTGAACGCTGTGACCTGTGCATCCGCTCCCAGAACGCCCCACTCCAGCGTCACTTCCCCGTCGCCGTTGAGATCACTGCCGAAGGGAATCGTTACCGCAATGCTCTGACCATCGGCACTTCTGACGCCAAAAGCGGGTGCGGCAACCATACGATCAGGGTCAGGGCCGCGCTTGATCGGTGTGTAACTAGTCTTCAAGTCGGCCACGGGTGTTTGATTGTAGGGATAGAACGCGCCCAGCAGCGCCGGTACAGCCTGTTGGGTGGCAAACAGGTTATCGGCGGTTGGGTTAAAGAACTCCGTCACCCCGGCATAGTTCCAGTTGAGAACGAAGGGGCCATTGGGTTTCTGGTAGCTGCCCAGCACCCCCAGCGGAGAACGCCCATTCTTCAGCCAGGGGGCGGTTGTCAAATCAACCCCGGCTGCCAGCAAGCCCTGAATGGCGTAGGCGGTCGAGTTGGTGCTGAACGCGCCAAATGCTGCCCAGCCGCCGCTGGCGATCTGGCTCTCGCGCAGATAGGCAATTGCGTTCACGATGGCCGGATTGTCCGCCGGAATACCGGCGGCGATCAGTGCCTGCATTGCCAAACCGGTCGCATCAACGCCGCCCCAACTGCCATCATCGTCCTGCAAGCCGATCAGAAAATCCGTCGCCGCCGCCGGGATCGTCTCGCCCGCAGCCACCAGGCCCAGAATGGCAAATGCCTGGCTGGTAGGACTGGCCGCGCCGCTGGCAAAACCACGGCTGGCGGTGGTGCTGTATGCGCCGGTGGCTTGCAGCGTGCCGGACAGATCGGCCACCAGATCGAGAACGGTCGGCGTGCCAAAGCTGGTTGGATCCGCGCCGCTCGCCACCAATCCAACGATCAGCTTGCCGGTCTGTGCTGGAAAGATCAGCCCGTTATCGTCGCGGGTATAATTGCTTGCCACCGTCGCCAGGTAGTCCAGCGGCGACTTGTCTGTGTCGCTGGTGATATTGTTGGGATTATAGCGCGCAGCAACAAAAGCCAGCAGATTATCGATCGTTTCGCCGGGTGAAGAAGCGTCAGTAAAACCAGGCCAGCCGCCATCAGCGTTCTGCCGCGATTTGATATAGGCCAGCGCCCGCGCTGTGCGCAGCGGCGGGGTCATAAACAGCGGCTGGTCGGTCAAGCCATACAGGCCCTCCAGGGTAGCGTAGGCGTTGAAAAAGCGTTTGGCAATGATGCCCTCGTCGTTTTGTAGGCCTAGCATGGCCTCCCGTGGATTGGTGCCGCCTGTGGCCCAGCTCTGGGTCATCGGAATAAACCCGGCCGTTGAAAGCGCGGTCATGACCCAACCGGTGCTGTTGGCCGGCTCACCAGTCCCGGTGTCACCCCACAGCGCGGTGCTGGCGGTCTGGTTACGGCGATAAAACTCCAGCGCCTGCTGGATAGCCGGGTGGGTCGGTTCAACGTTGCCGCTGCCGATCAGCGCCACGATTGCGTAGCCGGTAATATCAATGTTGTTACTCCAACTACCATTCTCGTTCTGATTGTTGATCAGCCAGGTCGTCGCTGCTTCCGGGATGGGCTGTCCGGCGGCTACCAGGCCGAGAATGGACAAGGTCTGGTTAATGTCACTGGCTGCTCCCCTGGCAAACCCTTCCTCTGCGGGTGTGCTGTAGGTACCATCGCCGGCCGCAGCGTAGGCCGCGTTGAGTTCGCCGATCAGATCTACCTGTGCCTCACCGAAGCTGGTCGGGTCTTTACCCGCCGCTGCTGCCGCTCCCAACACCAGGCCTGCTCGTCCAGGGAACAGGCGTTCCGTGCCAGGGGTGTCGTCTTGATAGATATACTTGACGACCTCGGCTCCCAGATAATCAATCAGCGTCTTCCCCGCGCTTGATACCAGGGTGTTGGTCGGATACCCCAGGGCGTTCAAGATCAGCGTGGTTCGCGCCGTACCGCCAGGATCGGGGCCAAAGGTAAACGAGTCAATCCCGCCATTCGGATCTTGCTGTGTACGTAAATAGGTAACCGCCTTCGCAATCGCTACATCCTGATAAAAGGGGTAGGTCGTCGTTAGTTCCTGCGCGAGCGTTGCCATTGACCGGCGGGCCAGGACATATGAGCGTGACATCGGCCCAATGCCCTGAAAAGCCACAACCAGTATTGCCAACAAAGGGAACATGCCAATCAACAAACGGGGTCGTTGGTACTTCATATTCAGATCCTCTCTCTTAACCGCTGGCTGGCGGTACTACGGTAACGAAAAAAGATACGTACTTAACAAGACTGCACCCTGCTGCAAAAGGCATAAAAAAACGGCGCTCCACGTGGAGGCCGTTGATCTATAATGACATGCACCAGCGTACCCTTGCAGGTCAACCAGTGTTGTCCGGCACCCTTTCCGCGAAGGTACACACGAACAGTGACGCAGGTGGGTTATCGGGCTGCACCGATGGCAGTGTATCCTGCACATCGCGTGTTACCGTTGCGGGACAGCGCCGGACTCTCACCGGTCTTCCCCCATTATGCGCCGCGCATCCGGGCGGTAGCGCGCCTGCATCAGTTGTGAGCTATTCAGTTGTGTGTCTATCAAAGCCCTGACAACGCGAGCATGACTCCAAAAAAGGAAGTTCTCCCGCGTTCATTGTTTGAGTGTACCATTCCTGCATCGGAACGAAGCATACTCGATTGTTGTTTTTGAAGACCTATGTTTTGCTGACGGTGCATTATACCGGCCCTGGTCGTAAATTGCAAGTTATGGCGGTTAGCCATTGGAGTACGTGTCTATTTGTCGTAACGACATATGAACTTTGAAAATATACGCTGGATACGCAACCAATGAACAGACGTAAACCCCAGCTATCCAGCGTACCCTCCTGGTTCATCCGACGATACAGCTCGGCGCGGGCGGTGCGCCGATGGTAGGCCAGTTCCGGGTCAACTGGATGGTTGCGGCTGCCCTTATGCTCGCCAATACAGATATGAAAATGCCACGTACCAAAATCAACAGTCAGGTAGCCATCCAGCATGCTGATCTTTTCAGGTGCAGCGGTCACGCGAATCTCAAAGACGGCACCCTGAACAGGCAGGCCAAAGTGGATCTGCTGCCAGTGATTACCAAAGAGATCCGTGTCGCCTACCACCAGTTCCCCGATGGGCACCAACCCGTCCGTTGTCCAGACGGGCGTGTCTGGACTGAAGCGGTTGCGCCCCATGCGTGGGCGCAGGCCTGCACCCGGACTTCGTCCCCCGCCGTCATCGCAGTGACCAGGCCGTAGCTGTCGTGGCCCAATCGTACTTACATTAAATCTGCATTCTCCGATCGTTGCCGTAACCGGGCCACCCATTCGTTCTCGGTATCCTGGAGGACATCCATGAGCGGCCAGCCGGGGGCGGTCTCAATCGTGT
>CALANA010000029.1 GCA_937925925.1 uncultured Chloroflexales bacterium
CCCCCCCCCCCCCCCAACCCCCGCTGGCGAACGTTCCCCTGAACGGTTACGGCTTATCTCACTACATGGAACCATATACATATCGCTTGTCAGTTGACAACCATTGCTGGTAGTTTTACCATGATGCGGTTAAGAAGAGTAAAAAGAACGCAGCCAAATCTTCCTTTTTCGGGCTGGCAAGAACGGGCAAGAGTTATGGATCCACGGGGCAAGATCGTTATTATTACCGGGGCATCAAGTGGGATCGGGGCGGCAGCGGCACGCGCATTTGCTGCCGCTGGTGCATCGGTGGCGCTGGCCGCCCGTTCTGGCGCAGAACTGGAACGCCTTGCCGCCGAGTTGCCGGAACACCCGCTGGTGGTGCCGACCGATGTGCGCAGCGCCAGCGCTGCACGTGCCCTGGTGGAGCGGGTGATCGCTGAACGAGGCCAGGTTGACATTCTGATCAACAATGCGGGCATTGGTCTGGCCGGGCCGGTGGCAACGTTGGATGCTGCCGATCTCGAACATGTACTGGCCGTTAACCTGCTGGGATCGTTGCATACCATTCAGGCTGCCGTTCCACATATGTGTCAGCGCGGCCAGGGGCAGATCATCAACGTCTCCTCGGTGGTAGGGCGACAGGCATTGCCCTACCTCGGCGGGTATGCGGCTTCCAAAGCGGCTCTGGATCGTTTGACCGAGGCGTTACGGATGGAGTTGCGTGGTACGGGCATTGTGGTAACACTGGTGCGTCCCGGCACCACCCGAACCGAGTTTCGCCAGCGGCGTCTGGGTCGGGGCCAGGAACAGCGTCGTGTTGCGCCACGGGGTGTGCCTCCCGCTGCTGTGGCGCAGGTGCTGCTGCGAGCCGCCTATCGTGAGCCACACACTGCCTATGTCACCGTGCAAGATCGGATACTGGTGCTGCTGTCCACGCTCTTGCCGAGAGTAGCTGAAGGTGTTCTGGCTCGTTCATTTCGTTGGGAAGAAGCACCGCCATAAGGGTATCGTTGGAAATGTTCGTAGTACGCATCAGTAATTTGAATCAAAGCAAAAAATAGAACCTAGTAGAAGCAGGTGTAGTAATGACTGTTCTCCCGCCGCTCCGCTTCTCTGTTTGTGTCGAAACCATCTTTAGCCACATTCCTTTTGAGCAACGCCTGGAACATGTCATGGATCAGGGCTTTTCAGCATTTGAATTCTGGCATCGTGATGGAAAAGACATGAATATCACGCTGGCGCTGAAGACGGCGCTCCAGTTGGATGTGTGCGCGTTTATTGGTAGCAAGGCTTCGCTGGTTGACCCGAACCAGCGTTCGCTGTTTATTGACGACATCACCCGTGCAGCGGGTCTGGCCGTTGACCTGTCGTGTGCCAACCTGATCGTCTATGCGGGTACGTCCATCCCCAATATGCCCCGTACACGGCAACGCGAGAGCATTATTGAGGGGTTGCGTGCAGCCGCGCCCATCGCCGCCGATGCCGATGTACAGATTGTCCTGGAACCACTCAACCGGCTCGACCATCCGCAAACCTTTCTGGTCTCATCGGACGAAGGGTTTGATATTATTCGCGCTGTCGATCATCCGAATGTGCGCTTGCTCTTTAACATCTACCACCAGCAAATCAACGAGGGCAACCTGAGCATGCGTCTCAGCAACAACCTGGATTTGATCGGGCACATCCATGTGGCCGATGTGCCTGGCCGCCACGAGCCAGGCACGGGCGAAATTAACTATGAGCATATCTTTGGCCTGTTACGCGAGTGCAAGTACCGAGGCTATGTCGGGTTGGAGTATGTGCCGCTGGTGGATGCGGCGGCCAGCCTGCGAGCCGTGCGCGCCTTGAGCCAGTAGCCTGTGCGTTCGCACACCGCCTGTCGGTGGGCTGATAGGCCGGGGCGTGCCCACCGGCCCAGCTTCCACGTGGCCAGGAGTGGGTAGCGCTGCCCGCTGTGCCCTTCGTTGCTGCAAAACGAGACTCTCGCGCTCGCGGGGGTGGGACGATCCTCTCCGTTGGGATGTGCCGTATATTCTTGCATGCTCTCCTACGCCCGGCGACTGAAGACGCGGGCTACCATCGGCGAAGCCAGCCTGCGCTGGCTCCAACAGGCCGCGCAAGCAGCCTTTGGAACACGAACTGGAGCCTTCAGGCCCCGGCGGGCCAGTGGATCGTGCATGCAGAACTTTACGTCACACCCGTACAAACCGTTGACATTGCCCGGTGCATCGTGTATACTTTGCCTGAGCGTGACCTCGTAGCTCAATTGGATAGAGCGTCAGCCTCCGGAGCTGAAGGTTGTGGGTTCGAGACCCGCCGAGGTCGCCAGGACGCCTCCTGACCAGCCGCTTAATATGCTTCCAGTTTCCTCTGGCTCGTAGGAACATCTCGCCAACCTGGTGCGCGAGATCATCCGGCTTCTCTTCCAGCACCGCATTCAGCAGTGTATCGTGTATTTGTGCCAATACTCCTGGCGAAGCCCCTGCATTAATAGCCTGGATAGGGTGCCCGTGCAATTCATCCAATCCGATGTCCCATTCACAAAAAAGCGTTCCAATTGGCGCTTGCCAGACTGGTTTCTCTGCTCCTCGCTTTATGGATCGCTCTGGAAGATACGAGGGAGCGAACTGCCAGAGTACCTTGTCGAGCAAACCGGCACGTATGCTTCCTATCGCCACCCATACGACCCGTGTCTACGCATGATGTCGCCTGTAGCATGCATGTCTCTGTGGTTACAGAGCAATCCTGAAACAGTTATGAAGAATCGAAGTCCAGGCTAAAGCCTGGGCAGCGTTCCGTCCCGGCTGATGGGTTTTGTCTACATATTCCGCTCTGCGCCTCCCCGCCCGGCGGCTGAAGCCGCGGGCTATGGGATGCGAAGCCCGCCTGCGCGGGCTGGAGCGGGGCATACCGGATTCATGATGCAAACTCCATTAGCCGGGACTTCAATGCACCAGTAGTATACCTCGTTCGCCGTCTCGCGTTCTCACATCCTCGCCTCCTTGCCGCCCCACCACATCACCCGGTTGTTCTCGCACCAGGCGGATGCCCTCGCACGCAGCCAGCGTGCCCGCCTCGCACTGCTGCACTATGTCCAGCCAGATATACGCTGCGAAGCCGTCCACGAATAGGGCCACGAATGCACGAATAGACCCGTGCCACTTAGCAGGGTGCCGCGCCATACACCCATAGCATACGAATGCAGGAAGCATCGCTGCGCCAGTGCCCCGCCCGGTCATGCTGAGCGAGCGTCAGCGCCCCCGGGTCATCCTGAGCGAGCGCCAGCACCCCCGGGTCATCCTGACCGAGCATCAGCGCCCCCGCCCGGTCATCCTGAGCGAGCGCCAGCGCCCCGCCCGGTCATCCTGAGCGAGCGCCAGCGCCCCGCCCGGTCATCCTGAGCGAGCGCCAGCGCCCCGCCCGG
>CALANA010000030.1 GCA_937925925.1 uncultured Chloroflexales bacterium
CATATCGGACGTGGACAGGGGCTAGCGAATGCCGATGTTGATGCTCTGGAAATCAGTATGATGGTAGACTAGTACACTGCGGCGCAAATAGCTCTAGTACACGATGACGGAAATAGCTCCAGGATTTTGTCATGCTGAGCGAAGCGAAGCATCTTGCGGAGCGAAGCATCGTACGCAGCGCGTTGTCATGCTGAGCGCCGCGCAGCATCGTGCGCTGCGTGTGGTCATGCTGAGCGCCGCGCAGCATCTTCCTTCTGATGGGATACGATCCTTCGCTCCGCTCAGGATGCCATGCGCTTCGCAAGATCCTTCGCTTCGCTCAGGATGCCATACACTCCGGCGACGCCTCCGCTCAGGATGACAGACAACTACGGCCGGATGTAGGCCCGCTTGTACTAGGATGACAACAACAACGCGATCTTCTTACCACAGAGAACACAGAGGAACGCAGAGAGTACTGAGACACCGACCGGTTTTCTTGCCCGGTCGTTCTCTACACTCCCTGCGGTGCGATCCTGTTCACTATTGCTCTAAGAGCCTGTCTGAAAAGGTGCACTGCACGGGATTACGTTGCGGTCAGCCGTCTGCCGTCCACTGTATTACACCACCGCCAGCAGGGGGCGCGTGTCAATCGCGATCGCTGTATGTACCCGCTGGTCAAGCACCGAGCGCTGAAACCACAGACGACGCTCGCTCAACTCGCTGGCAACGTCACGGATACTTGTTAGCACATCTATCTGCAACCGAAAGGCAAGCTGGCATGCCAGATCGCGTACGAGAGCCTGATCCGCAAACAGGAGCGCCTCCGGCTGGCGCTCGTCCACGAATTGCAGCAGATCGTCAGCCAGGTACGCCTGGCGATCACTGGCTACGGCAGCCAGCGGTACCACCGTCGTTGCACCCGCAGTCATCAGCACCTCGCATTGCGAATCGGCCCCCAGCAGAATAACCCCTGTCGGCGCATGCAGCGTTTGCGCCAGTTTCGTCGCCTGTGTCACCAATTGTTGCGCTTTAACGCTTGTATCCGCAACGACTACCCAGACCCCATTATACACCTCTAATTCCGCTGACAGACCATACGTAGATACCAGCATAATCGCCTGTTGTGGACAGGCAGAAATACATAACAAACAGTCAATGCAGTTCTCGTAAATATGGGCGACGGCCCGACCCCGGTCGTTGGAGATCAACCCGATGGCATCATAGGGACAGGCAGTGACACAGACCTGGCTGCACTGACAGCGGTCTTCATTGACAATTACAGCGGGCATACCAGGCTCCTCTCTATGAAGCAGCATATTTATCAATAAACCTGATCTCTAGCAATCCTCCATTTGTGATACACACGCGCCCCGGCTTCAGCCAGATCGCTTGCCTTGCCAGATGAAATCCGGGACGCCATAGCGTCATAACGCAGATAGGATTGAGCCACAGGTCAGGAGACGTATAGCCAGTACTTTATTGGTTACTCCGACAACAATGTTTTGCCAACATAATCTGTACGCCAACTATTCCATACCAGTTAAACCATGCCCGCCAGAAGGCTGTGAGCATGTGTTCTGAGCAAGTTATGTATGTGCCGACGAATGTTGCTACGTCGATTGTACGCTCGCGTTGATACGCAGAATAATAACAATCGAACAGTGTTTCGGGAGATTTTCAGGTTGTCGAGGACGTACCTGACCAGAATAGAGAAAGATCAACATCCTGGCAGTCAGAAGTTGCATTTATAACGCAGTGCGTCTAACGCAATGCATTATAACACAATCCGTAGCAATCTGCCTCCTGGATTGGACAAGGAAACAGCGAGTGATGATACCATTTCGACGTGACCATTCCGCATGTTCGTGTTTTGAACGCTTATACCGTTTCGACGTGACCCTTCCGCATGGTCGTGCCATGTGTCCTCCCACGCGCCTGCGTCGCAGTGGGGGGGCGGGGGCCTGCGGCCCCCAGCCATGTTCTTCTTCTGGTGCGGCGCGGCTTCGCCGCGCCGCACCAGAAAGGGGATGTCGGCGTAGGAGCGTTGTATACAACGCCCCTACGCCCCGCCACAGGAGCGGCGTTGCATGCAACGCCGCTCCGTTCCAGGGGCAGGCTCGTTGTCATATGAGCGAGCGTAAGCCTGACTAACGTATGCAGAGTGTCTCATTCAAATTGGTATGACGTATCGCAGAGCATGCATAGCGTATGTCCCCAACAAAACACGCTCACTTGAAAGATACTGCTGGTTTATTTTCATTCAGCGGCGTGTGGTGCGTTTCCGGTCGTTCGGTGTCCCAAAAACCGTGTCACGTGCATCCTGAGCCGATCAATGAAGTCGTCACCGCCGCTTCCACGCTACCGCAGGCGAAAAAGACGTTTTGTTGGAACGACCGCGTAACTCCTGTCATTTAGCAAAAACCAGCAATATCTTGAAAGGAACGGGGAGCAGGATACGCGGGGTAAGCCTATAAAAGAACCTGCACGTGAGAGACAAAGAGAAAGCACACGAGATTACATTAGCATATTCACCTATCCCCTGAAAGCACCTCAGACCACCAGTTCTAGCTCCTCCAGCGCTGACTGGAATTGCACCACCGCCTGCACCAGTGTGTCGCGCGCCGTCATCAGCGCTTCAAAGTGGGGATACAACGGGGTGCGGTCAATCCCCACTTCTTGCATCAACATCAGGTGGCTCAAGGCAATGCAGGCCGCGTTCATCCGTGCGGCTCCCTGAGCCGTATCCTGCGCAATAAGCCGTAGCATTGCTTCCGTCTCGGCCCGTGTGGCCGTGCGGGCTTTAATCGCCGCCACCATCGGCATATCATCTTCCATAACCGGGTTTCCTTTCCAATCGCGTGCTGGCGTTATCAACCATCGGGCTGAAAAACAAGATCCAACCGCCACCTATCTTCAACACGGTGCGCATGCCAGACGCCTGCTGTCGGCGCATGATTATTACCACCAAAAACATACGCTCGCAGATCGAGGCGACCGCTACTTAGTTCCTCCAACATCACCCGTATGGGGAAGCCGTGGCTGACGATCCCCACGCGCTGGAACGGGCTATCGGTCAGGCTCAACAGAAAATCGCGGATGCGCACATGCACCTGCTCGGCACTTTCGGTAGCACTATGTTCCTCAACGAACCGCGTATATGTGACCGGCACATCCAGTCGATCCACGATATGGGCGGCAGTCTGGGTGGTACGGGCAAAAGGCGACACAAACAGGTGTTCAAGCGCTTTATCGGCCAGAAAGTGGGCCAGTTGTTGCGCCTCACGCTGGCCGCCCACCGAAAGATCGGGGCCAGGCGCGGTGCGATAGGCTGGCCCTCCATGCCATTCCGGGGCCGCATGCCGAATCAGGAACAAGTCGGTTAGCATGGGGTTGCTCCTTATCTGGTAGTACCTATCTACCGTAGCATAACCAGCGATAGGTGTCAACGGCTCTGACCGTACCTGTTCACACGTGGGGGAACACGCACCCCTCGGCGCGAGAGCGGGGTGCATTCCATCGGGCACACGAGGGCAAGATGCCCGCGCTCCCAGGAGCAGTGTGAACAGGTACCTCTGACCTGATGTTTGACGCACTGAACGGCAACAATTACAATAATAACAGCGTCTATATAAATGGAAACACGCTACGCTAGTGGCATAACGACGGAGGCAAGCCTCGTCCGTTATAGAACTGGTTCGCTGCGATAGCAATCCTCCATCAGTGGTGAAGCACCGGAGTCCGGTCTTTCGCCTGAACGGAGCGAGATCCAGGCAAAAGACCGAACTCCGATATGCCATTGGTAGAGGCTTGCTCTATTGAAAATGAAACCATGGCGATGCAGGCACGTCGCTTGCATATACATCTAAAGTGTGCAGGCCAATCCGCAGATAAGCGGGTGACTGCTGATCGCTAGTAAAGGAATGTGCTGGAATGCGTCTCATCCTCTATCTAGGTAAAGGTGGTGTTGGCAAAACAACGACCGCCGCCGCGACAGCGGTACGAGCGGCCGAGTTGGGATACCGTACTCTGGTGGTGAGTACCGATGTGGCTCATAGTCTGGCCGATGCGCTGGATCAACCATTGGAGCCAATGCCGATCCAACTCACTGAACGATTGTGGGGCCAGGAAATCAATGTGTTGGACGAAGTGCGCCAGCATTGGGGGCAACTCCGCACCTACCTGGCTACCCTGCTGCGTCGTCGGGGGATGGACGAGGTTGCCGCCGAGGAACTGGCAATCATCCCCGGTATGGAAGAGGTGGTGAGCCTGCTCCATATTCGGCGCCAGGCACGTGACGGAAACTTTGATGTGGTTGTGGTCGATGCGGCCCCAACCGGCGAGACGGTGCGCTTGCTCACGATGCCCGAAACATTTCAGTGGTATGCCGCACGCGTGATGGACTGGGAGCCAAACACGCTCAAGGTAGCACGCCCGCTGGTCAAGGCACTGGTACCAGCCGCCGATATGTTTGAGACGCTTGAACGATTGACCAAAGGCGTTGAGGCGCTGCGCGAAACATTGCTCGATGCCGATGTGAGTTCCTATCGTCTAGTGGTCAACCCGGAACGCATGGTGATTAAAGAGGCTCAGCGCGCAGCAACCTATCTGGCGCTCTTTGGCTATCCCATTGATGGCGTGGTTTTGAATCGTGTCCTCCCACCCGATGCGGCTGAGGGCGCGTTCATGCAAGAACTGGCGCGAATCCAGCAAACCTATCGCCAGCAGGTCTATGACCTGTTCGCCCCGTTACCTATCTGGGAGTCGCCGCACTATGCGCGCGACCTGCGTGGTCTGGAAGATCTCTCGCTGATTGGTAATGCGCTTTTCAAAGATGTTGACCCGGTCAAAGTACAGTTTCGCGGCACCACCCAGGAGATCATTCGCGAGGGCGACGAGTATGTGATGCGGTTGCCCCTGCCGCACGTGGAAATTGGCAAGGTGACGATGACCAAGCGCGGCGATGAGTTGTTTATCGAGATTGGTAATTTCCGCCGCGATATGATTCTGCCCACAGTGCTGGCAGAACGTCCCGCACGACGGGCGGTATTTCGCAAGGGTGTGCTTGAAATCTGGTTTGGACATCCTGAGCCGGTGTCATTACCCCAGGAAACACCGATGTAACATGCGCTGGTCAAGAGCGGAGATAGGAACGCTATGAATGCGATCCTGGAAGGAATGATCTGGGGCCTGGCGATTGCGGCGGCTATCCTGTTCTTGATTACGATCATGCTGGTAATATTGCATGTTTTTATTCCAATTCTAACCAGGGATTATTTCTATGTAGCCATGATGCCTATGTATCTGCTGATAGGCAGTCGCTCGACCTGACGTGCCAGAACGGTGTACTCATCTGCGCTGTCGAATCGTGGTAGTATCTGTGATGTGTATCGGCATAGCAACGGTGCCTGTGCAGATGAGACGTTGCATGACCGTCTTATCTGGAAACATCTATAAACTATAGCAATCGTAAATCAGTTGTGAAGAACGGGAGTCACGGCTTGACGCTGGTCTAGCTCCGTTCAGGCTGAAACCTGGACTCCAGGTTTACAATGACAATAGTGTTGCTATATGACCTATAGTGATTTTACATTGGAAAGAGTCTGTAAAACCTTCGGGTTAGATGTACGTCAGGAACCCCTATTTGACACTGTCGAACCGGTTGCAGTACCACCCTGGCTGAACGACTGGCTGGCCCGCACGCGCCCCTTTGCCTTTGGGAGCGAAAAGGCTCGTTCTGAATTTCTGGTGGTGCCAATCCTGATGACGAGCATTGAACGCCACGCGTACCGACTTTCCATCTATTCTGGACAACGCCTGGATGCTGCCCCTGACCAGGGACTTATTGGGGAATGCGATTTTCTGTTGACTCGCACCCCACCACTGCCCATTTTGCGTGTGCCCGTGGTCACAGTGGTCGAAGCAAAGAGGCACGACATTGATGCTGGCCTGGGCCAATGTGCTGCCCAGATGGTCGGGGCACGCATGTTCAATGAGCGCGAGGGAAGCACGGTAGACACGATCTTTGGCGGAGTGACCACGGGAGAAATCTGGCAGTTTCTGAAGCTGGAAGCCGATCGGTTCACGATTGATAGCGCCCGTTACTATGTTGACAACCTGGAATTACTGCTAGGCGCACTGGATGCAGTTGCCGTCGCAGTACTCGCAGCTTGATCGGTATGCTGTGCTTCATGCAAGACGAGGGAACAGGGCACAGACTACAGGGATTCGCGCCAACCAGCCTGAGCATTTATCACCCGTCACCTGGATGATCATGCTCGTCTGAGAACCTATCTGAAGAGGAGGTACTCTCGCTTTGTCCCATCAGCCATTCTGGTATACTCTGAACGACGGCGTTACTATCAGTGAGTATCCATCCGACCGCTCTGGCAATGATCCACATCGGCTGGAAGCCGCCCTGGAACACAGCCATACTGCCTTTATCGACCTGACCGAACCCGCAGAGATACCCTGGGGTACCCGGCAACCCCTGCCGCCCTATGAACAGTTGCTCTCTCAACTGGCCGCGCAACGCGGCCTGACGGTGGTCTATCACCGTTTTGCGGTGCGCGACGTGACCGCACCGACGGCAGCGGTCATGTAGTCTATTCTCGATGCCATTGATGCAGCGCGTGCCGCCGACCATCATATATTGATCCACTGCCTCGGTGGTATCGAGCGCTCAGGCACGGTGGCCGGATGTTACCTCGTGCGTCACGGCTGGACAGCCGCACAGGCGCTGGCGCATATCCAGGAACAGATCGATGCCAGCCGCAAGGCCAGACGGCTATCGCCTGAGATGCAGGAGCAGATCGAACTGGTCAAACGCTGGCACATAGAGGAAGCAGCCCGCAAAGGCTCTGTGACCTCAACGCACCGCCCAGAGCCTGACCGTGCGATCATCGGAGGCCGAAGCCAGCGTCTGGCCGTCTGCTGTCCAGGCCAGGCTGCGCATAGTTGCACTATGACCGGTCAGCGTGTGCAGGAGTGAACCATCGACAGTATCCCACAGCTTGATAGTAAGATCATCCGACGCTGAGGCCAGCGTCTGACCGTTCGGGTTCCATGCTACGCTGCGCACCGTTGCACTGTGCCCTTGCAGCGTGCGCAGCAGTGTACCATCAGTCACATTCCAGAGCTTGATCGTCCCATCCTCAGACGCCGAGGCCAGCGTCTGACTATCGGGTGCCCAGGTGACACTGCGGACAATGGCACGATGGCCCTCCAGTTGTCGCAGCAACGTCCCGTCCATAGCATTCCACAGCCCGATGGTACGATCACTCGACGCCGAAGCCAGTGTCTGACCGTCGGGAGACCAGGCCACGCTCCACACGGTATCACGATGGCCCTCCAGGGTGCGCAATCGCATACCATCGGTCGCATTCCAGATAGCGATCGTGCCCGCGATACACTGCTCGCCATCAAGCGTCCCACACGAAGCTGAGGCCAGCCATTGCTCGTCGGGTGTCCAGACGACACTGCGCACAATCGCAGTATGGCCCTCCAGGGTGCGCAGCAACCGGCCATCGGCCGCATTCCACAGCTTGATCGTCATATCTCGGGAGGCCGAGGCCAGCGTCTGACCGTCGGGAGACCAGGCCACGCTCCACACACTGGCGGTGTGCCCCTCTAGCGTGCGCAGCAACCGGCCATCGGCAGCGTTCCAGACCCTGATGCTATAATCGCTCGACGCCGAGGCCAATGTTTGCCCATCCGGTGCCCAGGCCACGCTCATCACCCAGCCGGGATCGCCGATTAACGCTCGTAGCTGGTGCATCTGGCTGGCATTGTCGCGGGTGATTCCGTCCGATACAGGCAGCGAACCTGGTGTTACTACCTCCAACAAACCAGTCGGATCAGCGGTCGGATCGGCGGTACCTGTTGGTAAGGATAATGTTTCTGCGAACACGGTTGGCAGCGGCTGATCACGGTTATTCAGGAAGAGTACATCGTTCCGCGTCGCCAGCAGGCCACCCCCACTCACCAGCAACAGCACGATCAGCAGCGGTAGCCACCACCGCCGCTGGCTGGCTGTGGTTGGTTGGCTGCCGCCAACCGCCGGCTGACGCTGGCCGGCGGCGGGTTGCGGATTGCCAGGTGGATCTGGCTTTTTGGACGGCGGAACGGCAGCCACTGCTGTGGGTGTTGCCTCGGCTTGTGTTCGCGCTCCAATCAGCGCCTGTTTGAAGGTGGCCACAGTGGGATAGCGATCGGCCTGCATCGGACTCAGCGCCGTCAGTAGCGCGGAGGCAACTCCGGGCGAGAGATGCGGGTTGATTTCCTGCGGTGGGCTTAGTGGATCACTGTCAACTTTGATACGATCGGCTGCCGGCGGTGGTACCTGTCCGGTCAGCAAGTGATAGAGAGTGGCTCCCAGCGCATAGATATCGCTCCGCTCGTCGGTATGACCGCGTGTCAGCGGATGCTGCTCGAGTGGCGCATAGGCTGGCGACAGGCCAATGCGTGAGGTCATAATCGAATGGGTACCCTGCTTAAACAGCCCGAAGTCTACCAGCTTGATGCGCCCACCCGGCGTCAGGCGGATATTGGCGGGCTTGATGTCACGGTGCAGGATGGGTGGATTCTGGTGGTGCAGATAATCCAGCACATCGCACAACTGGAGCGCGAAGCCCAGCACCTGCGACTCGAGCAGCGGGCCGCCCTCAGCTTGTAACACCTCGGCCAGGCTCTGTCCCGGCACAAACTCCATAACCAGATAGCCGTTGCCCTGCTCCTCAAAGATTTCTATGTAGCGTGGCAGGTTGGGATGATTCAAGGTGTGCAGCACAGCAAACTCGCCGGCAAAATTTTCAATCTCAGCCGAGTCGAAACTCTCCTTAAGCGCCACAAATGTGCCGGGTTGACGGCTGACCTCGGCCTGATAGACCGCACCAAAGCCACCGTACCCAATGATGCGTACAATCTGATAGCCACGGATCCGGACACCAGGGTTTTGCAAGGGGAGCGCAAAGCGCAGGCTGCGTCCACAGACCTGACAGCGTGTGGCACTGTCGGGATTTTCGGCACCACAGCCGGTGCCCGTGCGTTGATCACAACAAATCAGCATAGAGTGACTCCATAGATGTCATCGTCACTCGTATTGTACTCCCTATGGTCGTATTCTGTAAACCTGGTGGGAGCCGCCTTTTAAGCACAAAGCGCAAAGCGGCCTGAGCGGAAAACATGTCGCCATTCTCGCCCTGCATGTTTCCTTGCTGCTTGAAACCATATCCCGTCTCACCATTCCCCTATTGTGCGCTTTACACTTTGCGTTTGCCGCTTCGAAGCGCCCAGCCACACCCCGGAGGGACGCGCTCCATCAGTCGTGCCCCGGAGGGACGCGCTACGTCGCTGTTTTGCGCTTTACGCTTTGCGCTTTGCGCTTAAAAGCCGTTCGCCAGCGCTGCGCAGTTCGTGCAGGTCGCGGCTAATGGTGGCAACACTTACCTGAAGCGCCTGTGCCAGCGCCGTCAGGGTGGGTGCAGCTTCCTGATAGTGCGTCTGGTTAATCAGGGTACGTAGCGCAGCGTGCCGTGCGGCACGGCTGCGAGGCGCGGCGTCGATTGCTGCCAGATCCCACAGCACAGGCGTTTCCTCCCAGGGATGTAGCGCCCGGCCCGTCGGTGCGCTCTTGAGTGGCAGTATCACCAGCAGCGCCGAGTCTCGATCGTGCTGCTGGTTGCGCTGCCGGTACTCCTGACGACGCATGGCCCAGACGACCCGCTGGTTGAAAGGGGCCGCCAGCAACCGTTCTGCCAGTTCAGACGGGAGCGTTGCCGCCTGGGTTTGCAGGCAGTGCCAGGCAGCACGATAGGCTGTAGCTGCATCCAGGTCTGCCCCCAGAGTCTCGCTAACGACACCCAGATAGTAGTGCGGCTGGATAAAGGTGCCAGTGTGCTGCTCAACCGCCGCCGTCGCCCGCGCCATGCACTGCCGAGCCTGTTCGGGCTGCCCATGTCGTACTGCACAAACTGCTCGTAGTGCTTCAATCAGCGCATCATAAAACGACACACCCATCCGCCCATAGATCGTGCTGGCTTCCGCCAGTGATTGCTCGGCGGCCTCAAACTGGCCCTCTTCCATGGCGATCAGCCCACACCAGAGATAGACTTCCCCCATCACACGGCTATCGCCGCTGGTCAAACTAAGTTGGAGCGCCTCCTGCAACCACTGCCGTGCCCGATCGTAGTGCTGACGGGCAATTGCCAGTGTCGCCTGCCGACAGCGCGTAAACGCCAGGTTACCGTTACGCTCGCGCCACAGTGCCTCGGCCCGTGCCAGCAACGTCTCGGCCCGTTCAAAGGCACCAGTCTGGATATAAATCTCAGCCAGATTCTCCAGGTCGGGTGGATCGGCGCTGGCATACCGCTCACAGCCCGCAATCGACCGTTCATAGCCCGCAATGGCTGCTGCGAGGTTTCCCTGTGATTGATCCAGGGCCGCAAGATTCGCCGTCGCCACCAGGCCAGCCATAATCAATCCGTGCTGTTCACAGAGCTGACTGACATGCATATACCCCGCACGGGCAGCAGCAAAGTTGCCACAAAAATGTTCGTAGATCGCCAGATTCCCCAGTACGGCCACCTGAGCCTCAATGTCACCCAGCGCCTCGGCCAGTTCGCGGGCATGGCTCAAATGCGTTATGCCATCGTCCCGTACATCCAGACGCTGCGCAGCTTTACTCGCCTGCATATGCAGGCGCATGAACGTATGCCGGTCGGTGGTATTGGTGGCTACTGCCAGTGCCTGCTGCGCACTGGCAAGCGCGGCCTGGTTCTCACCGCGATCGAGCAGATCGTCAATCTGAGCGATCTGCCAGCGTATACGCAGCGGATGATCGGGGGCAATAAGCCTTTCCAGCAGTGCCAGATCATAAGCGCGTTGCCCCGGTTCGGCGGGCGGGTGCCAACTCCAGATTTGCTGACGTTCCAGCAGCAGGTCAATCTGCCAGGCCACCTGCTGTTCTGCACTTAAATCTGCCTGCTCCAGTGCCTGCAACGCCTGATCTAGCACCTGCAGCGCCGCCCGATAATCGGCACGCGCCCGTGCTTCAACACTGGCCTGCATCAGCAACGGCAGCGCCTCGGCCCAACGTTCAGCCGCCAGCGCATGCTGCCCGCGCTGCTGGGGCGGAATATCAGACTGTGGGCCTGATACGTCAAACAGTTGTCCATGACGCTGGCGGCGCTCGTCGGGCGGGATCATCTCGCGTACCGCCTGGCCGATCAGCGCATGCGCACAACGATAGCCAACCGCCGTTGCCCGTACCAGGTGCCGTTGGATCAACCCCTGCGCCCGCTCGATGATCTCTGCCGCAGACCGTCCACTAATCGCTGCCAGATGTGCGGGCGTGAGCGTATCGTTGTGGATCGCCAGCGTAGCGAGCAGATCAAAATCTGGTCGTGACAGACATGATACACGGCTCGCAATCGTGCGACCGATATTCGGTAGCTGTGCCCGATCAAGATCGTGTGGGTCAAACGTCCAGATGCCATCGTCCCGACACTGCAAGGATTCGCTTTCCAGCAGAAAGTTTAGTGTTTCGCGCAAGAAAAGCGGATGGCCGTCGGTAAAGCGCATCAGTTGGGTCAACGCTGCTTGATCAAACCGCCCCAACGTCCGACTCAGCAACAGCGCACACTGGCCGGACGTCAACGGGCCGAGTACCAGTCGTCGGCCAGCCGCGAGCGTATCCAGGCGTTGAAAGCTACGCCAGCGATCCGGTTCTTCGCGCACCGACGGGCGGTAGCTGATGATAACCAGCAGCGGATGACTGGTCATAAGCGCAGCGATCTTTGGCAAGAGCGCCAGATCGGTATCAGTTGCGACATGCATATCGTCGAGGATCAGCAACAATGGCGCGTGGATAGTCAAAGCCTCAAGGAGTCGCAGCAGCGTCTCGTGATAGCGCTCAGGATCGGCACTACTGTCAAAGGATAAGGGCTGCCCCGCCTGTGCGGGGGAAGGCGGCGGTGACCGCTTGCCCTCGGTGGCAAAGACAGGTGTAGACGTTTCGGGAAAGAGCGCCACCAGGCGTTGCCACCAGACCGGGGCGATCCGCGCCTGCACCTGGGCACGTTGGAGCGGCGTCAGCAACCCGGCCAGCGCCTCTTCAATAGCACTGCCCATCCCACTGGCGGTTCCGCTCCCCACGTGCCAGTCACGCCAGGTGGCATTCTCAGCCAGTTGTTCCAGCAGATGGCTTTTGCCAATCCCGGCCATTCCTTCCAGTAGCACCAGTGTGGCTGGCGATCCAGCCTGATCCATCCAACCCAGGAGTTGTCGGCGCTCTGCGTCGCGCCCGATAAGGGGCAGCTTATCGGGCAACAACCGCTGATGGCGTGGCCTGAGACCCACGGCCTGCTGTAACAGGCGCTGATAGCAGCGTTCCGTTTCAGGCTCCGGGCTAAAACCAGACTCGCGTTGCAAGCGTTGTTTCCACTGATCATACTGGTGCGCCGCTTCCGCCATGCTGCCGAGCCGAGCAAACACGTTCAGCAAGGCCACCTGCGCCGTTTCGCGCATTGGCTCAAACTGCAGCAAGCGCAGCAACAACACCCGTGCCAGAGACAAATCGCCCCCTTCAGTAACAAACGCGGCCACTTGCTCCAGGTGATTCAGAAAGCGTAGGCGGAGCGCCTCACGAGCAATCAACACCCATTCCTGGTCAAGTTCGGGACAGAAGATCGGTTCTGGTAGCTGGAGCAATTCGCTGCCGGAAGTCATCGTCATTGGAGCGCACAACTGCTGCTCGAGTTGCAGCAGATCGCATACATCGTCAGCCGCCAGTGCCAGCGCCAGCGTGGTCGGCGTGATACGTAAGCGATCGCCCGGAATATAACGTCGCAGCAGATATAGCGCGTCCGAAAGCCGCCGCCGGGCGACTACATCGGGCAGTTCGGAGTCAAATTGACCGGCCAGGTAGGCACGATCGAGCGGGCGCTGGTGGTGTAACAGCAAATAGGCCAGCAGCGCATGGGGGCGTGAACGTGGTGCCAGTGACATCGGCAGATCGTTGTGTAGGAGTGTCAATGGCCCCAGTACCCGAATGCTCAGCGGGCCATCCGCTGCACGATGGGGGTCAGGCATGGTACCTTCTCCTGGCGCTCTGGCTCACAAGCCTATTATAGCAGAAGCACACGACCGTTTTGCACCGGCTGCGAGAGTCATACGAGAGGGATCTGCCATACTATGAGATACACGGAAATCACATCTAATACCGTTTCGAATTGCATATTCCGCATGTTCTTGCCATTCGTCCTCCAACGAGACTGCGTCGCGGCGGGGGTGCGGGGGCCTGCGCCCCCGCCCATGTTCCTTTTCTGGTGCGGCGCGGCTTCGCCGC
>CALANA010000031.1 GCA_937925925.1 uncultured Chloroflexales bacterium
AACTGTTGAGTTTGCCGCGAATTGGCCCGGAGACAGCGGATGTGATTATGCTCTATGCGGGTGGGCATCCCCAGTTTGTGGTAGACGATTATACGCGGCGACTGTTGGGCCGGATTGATCCGCAGCTACCCGATCCCTATCTTCAATCCAGCCCATCGGCATCACGGACGGCACCTGGTGCCACCCAACGCTCGTTTGATTGGCAACGCACCCGCTATGCTGATGTACAGCAGTTGCTTGTCACCACCCTGACGTCAGAGATGGAGGCGCTGCCGCACCTGGCTCAACCAGACGACGAAGACCTGTCAGCGCTGTTTGGCGACTATCATGCACTGATCAACGAGCAGTGTGTCCGCTATTGCCTGGCGCGCAATCCACGCTGCGACGGGCCGCCAGCACGCCGAGTTTACAGCGTACAGGAAGGACGTGAGTCGTATCAGGATCGTCATGATGGCTGTCCGTTGCGCTTAGTGTGTGCGTACTATCAATCGCAGAGACGTGAGGCGTCTTCGCATTAGCACATTGGCACGTTGGCATGTTTCAACGCTGGTGCCCTGACAACAGAGATTCTGTGTTGGGAAGGCATAATCGAGAGTGTATTTATTTTTCAGAACTTACGTAGTAGTTCCGTCAGTCGTAACCGTTCAGGGGAACGTTCGCCAGCGGGGGTTGCGGGGGCCGAACAAGAACCTCCTGGAGGGTACTGCCCCTCCAAACCAACCCACCTGAACAGTTACCCGTCAGTCTTTTCGCCTGCGGTAGATCAGATCGGATTATTCGGCCCGGCAGTGCCAAACCACGCATCATAATAGAGTGCCGTTGACGTACGAATTAAGGGATAGGGCTGCCACTCAACCGGAATCTTGTGTGACAGCGCCAGTGTCAGCGCTTGAGCGCCTGGTGTCAGCAACTTCCCGGTGGCCCAGTGTTCACGCATCGCCGCCTCGCTCAACAATCGGGCTGTGAGTACCGAGTAATCTTCGGCGCTGGCCTTGACTGCGTCGGTGCGCAGGCGGGCTGCTGTTCGGCGTAGTGTCTGGCGTAATTGCGGCACGGTCAATAGTAGACAGTCCGGGCAAATATTACCCAGAAACGTATATTCCGCATCGGACGCCACGCCGCAAATCGCACGCAACGGAAAGCCAATCCCACATATCACACATTCCTGAAAGACCGGGCCACCAGCAGAACGTATGCTGTGCGGATCGTAGCGCACCAACCCGATGCGCACAACCATGATAGCCTCCTCACCCAGGGAGTATGGCAATCGGCCTGAACGCTGATCATCCGCCGCTACATGTTGAGAATATGGTTCGGTCAACTGCCCCTCTTTTTCTAAATGCCACGAGTTATGCGGTGGCTCCAAAAAATGTTCCTTCGACTACACTCAGAGCTTGCCCTGAGCGCAGTCGAACGGGACAAGCTTTTTCGCCTGTGACAGCGTGGTACCTTCCAGCGTTGGAACGTTGGAACGTTCCAACGTTCCAACGCTTCTACGCTGCCGAAGGCGAAAAGGCGAGCTGACCATACCACCACGTAAGTTCTAACGAAGTCATATTCGGCGTTCATCGCGCTATTGTAGCACGATTGCAGACTGGTTGGACACGAGTCATGATAGCGGAAAATCATGAGAAGCTATCGGAAAAGCTGCTCAGATGGTATATAATATTATTATCGTACTACTGGTCAGCCACACGAAATATGCGGAGCATAGAGTAACGACTTCAGTCGTTCCTACGTATCCCTTAACATCACGGTGGTCAACCACTACTGTATACGTGTGGTTTTTTGGGGCTGTCAATACCGTGTGTCTCTCATGCTCATTCCATGTCATGCTGACTCTCTGGCTCGGAAGCATAGCATCTCGATCAGAGAGTTTTTAGCCAGTCTCTAAGGATGGACAACGATGAATATTCTTGTTGTGGGTGGAGGTGTGGCTGGTTTAACCTGTGCGCGAATGCTTGACCATGCCGGTCACACGGTAACCCTGCTGGAAGCCAGCGATGACATAGGGGGGCGCGTGCGCTCTGACAAAGTCGATGGCTACACGCTTGATCGTGGCTTTCAGGTGCTGTTCGAGAACTACCCGGCAGCACAACGCCAGCTTAATCTAGATGCGCTCCAGTTGCGCTGCTTTGATCCGGGAGCCATTATCTGCGTCGATGGGCAGCGCAAGGTGCTGACCGATCCACGGCGCGATCATGATGTTGGCGCGGTTGCGGCAGCGGCGCTGACCTCTGCCGTGACACCCCTCGACAAGCTGCGCACACTTCTGCTATCACGCCAACTGGCGCAACAGACCATCGACGAGGTGCTGGCCGGGCCAGACATGTCTACGCGGAAATACCTGATCAAGCAAGGGTTTAGTCAACGTGCCATAACGAACTTCTTTCAGCCTTTCTATGGTGGCATCTTTCTGGATCGTTCCTTAGAAACCAGCGCGAAATGTTTTAAGTTTACCTTCAAGATGCTCAGTACTGGTGCCGCGTGCCTCCCGGCGCAAGGCATGGGCGCAATCAGCCAGCAACTGGCGCAGTCGCTTGTGGCCCACGGCTGCATCAAGCTGAACACCTCCGTGCAAACGCTGCTCACATCTGACGAACGGGTGGTGGGTGCCCGCCTCGCCGACGGTACCGATCTATCCGCCGATGCAGTAGTGCTGGCAGTTCCTGCACCAGATGCGACCCGGTTATGCCAGAACCTGCCGAAACCACTCACCGCTTCGCTGCCAAGCAAATCGCTACAGACGGTAACGCTCTACTTCAGCGGCAGCCGACCGTTCTATCACAGCCGCAAAATCTTGCTCAATGCCGCTGCCGATGCCCTGGTCAATAATGCACAGTTGCTCACTAACGTAGCGCCGGAATATGCGCCGCCGGGTCGTCATCTCCTCAGCGCGACCATCCTGGGGCAGCCTGCACTACCCGACGATGAGCTATGTGCGCGGGCGCTGGACGATCTGCGGCTGATGTTCTGCGGTGACGCGGCAGCACTGGATGCCCTGACAACCTACACCCCACTGCGAGTCTATCGCATCGCCTATGCCCAGTTTGCCCAACCGCCGGGGATCCATGTCCATCTGCCCAACAACGACAGTGGTGTGCCCGGCCTGTACTTCGCCGCCGAATTCACCGAAGCCAGCAGTATCAATGCAGCCATGATCAGTGGTGAGAAATGCGCCACGCTGCTGCTGAACCATAAGCGTTGACATAATAATAATGCGCTTCCTGGGCTACAGAAGCTGATCGCATGGTATAATAGAAAATGTGAGCGCCTTGTCCAGATTGAGCGCCTTGTCCAGATTGAAGGTTACCCATGTCGATGGCTCAAGAGCTAATCACGGCGCTGGGGTACAGCGACTCTCCCCATTACAAGACCAACGTGCGCATGTTCGAGCCAGAAACAGCGCACGTTTTTCGTGCTGTTGCAGATCTGGGGGTGAAAGGCATCTATGTCTTTCAAGCTAGTCCCGCTGAGGAACGGAAAACCCTGTCAGATAACCTGCTGGTGTATCTGGCCGAGGCGCAAGACGTAACTCAAGCCAGAGCTATTCATCGCAGTGTCTGGAATCTTGGGAAGGCTCCCTTCCTGATTATCGTATTGCCAGACGAGGTACGTGTTTATACAGGGTTTGATTATGCCCCCGAAGCACTGCCTGAGCGAGGCTTGTTAACGACAGTTGCTTTGAATGGAACGCTTCGTCTGGTTCGTGACGCGCTGGAAGCCTTTACCGCCCACTCGATCGATAGCGGACGAATCTGGTCTTACGCCAACTACCAGAACGGCCTCGATCTGCGTCAAAAAGTTGATGTGCGCCTGTTAAAGAATCTTCAGGAACTTGATCAGGCTTTAATAGAATCTGGTGATTTGTCGCCTGACGTTATCCATGCTCTGATTGGAAAATATGTCTACATTCGCTATCTGTGGGATAGAGGCATCCTGACCGAGGAGTGGCTTGCTCATCAAGGTATTCGCCCAGAATACATACTCGGTCGTAACGCCACCGTTGCCGAGTTAGCAACATTGTCGTCGGCTCTGGAGTTGCGGTTTAACGGACGTGTCTTTCCAATTGAATTTGGAACAGATACGGCACCAACCGATAGGCATGTGGCGTTGACGGCCTCGATATTTATGGGAGACACCGTAACCTCCTCAGTATCTGCCATAGTGCAGCAGTTACATCTAGATTTTCAGGCATACGACTTTAAGTACATTCCCATAGAAACGCTATCCGCTGTTTATGAGCAGTTTATTGATGATCGAAAACGCAAGGGTGCAGTGTATACACCCGAAATACTAGCAGACTATCTTTTGTCAGAGGTGCATTCAATAAACGATTTGACGCCAGCTACCAGGGTATTAGACCCGGCCTGTGGTTCGGGTATCTTTCTTGTCTTGACCTATAGGCGCTTGATTGAACAAGAATGGTTGCGTAGTGAGGGTAAGCCACCTGATCCGGAGCGGCTGAAAACTCTATTGGAAAATATTCACGGTGTAGAACGCGAGTTAGATGCCTGTTATGTAGCCGAATTTAGCCTTATATTGACCCTTCTGCATTACATTGAGCCGCGACAGTTGCATCTCAACACAGATTTCCGCTTTCCGGATTTGCATAATCAGCAAATTTTTCATGGGGACTTTTTTGATCCCTTGCTACCCATCTGGCACCAGACCGAAAGCTTTGACTGGATTATTGGCAATCCACCCTGGGTCAAAGCCTCCTCTGACCAGGTACACGTTCGGGAATGGCTAGCGCAGCATAACAAGCCGCAACCAGTGGGTAATCTCTGTGTTGCTGAGGCATTTAGCTGGCGTGTTGTTGATCTGCTGGCGAAGAGAGGGCTGGTTGGTCTGGTCATGCCGGCTACCAGTTTTGTAAATCTCAACTCTGCAGAATATCGCAAGCATTTTTTTCAAGCTTTTCACGTCTTGCGCATAACCAACTTTGCGCATCTGCGCGAGGTGTTGTTTGGGAAACGCTCGGCTCTGCCGGCTGCAACGGTTGTGTATCGGCCTGGTGAAAATGAAGTTGAATCTTACGACATCGTGCATGTTGCGCCACGGCTGATCAATCAGGTGCCCGGTACAAGTCAGAAACTCTGGGCTTTAACGGTATACGAGGATGAGATCCAATATGTATCCTCCATAGCAGCCCAGACAGGTGATACAGCTACCTGGAAACTGGCGCTCTGGGGCACATTCCTTGATCGACGAATATTGGAGAGCATTCAACGGCTCTTCCCCAAAACTCTAGAAGAGTGCTGTATGGACTGGGGGTGGGGAGCCAGGTATCCGCAACAAGGGGCCGAGTTTCGAGCGGAGCTAAAGAATGAGAAGGTTGAGTATCGGCCCGAATTAGCTGAATTGATGGTTTTCCAGACAGACCTGTTCAATCAGCAACCTCGTCACCGTTTCTCGCTGCTCGCACGAGCTTTAGGCAGGAATGATAAGCCGTATCTTCGCAAGCGGGGTGGAACAGCTGGTCTACGGATTAACTATGCCCCGCATATTATTCTTTCTAAAGGCTGGGACTTTATCATTTACAGTGATCAAGATTTTATTATTCCACCGCAGCAAATGGGTATCGCGGCACCGGTAGAAGATATTTTGAAGTTAAAGGCGTTAGCCGCCTATCTTGCCTCCAGTCTGGTGCGTTATTATTTATTCTTCCAGGTTCCTGAGTGGGGTGTTTTCCGCCAGCGTGATAGCGTTGTTGTATCTGAGGTTCGTAAGATACCGACCCCTCAGTTTACTTCGTCGCAAATCCAGGCTCTGGCTGCGCTACAGGAATCCATCGCCAGCCAGGAAATGGTGCGTGTGACTGCCCAACCGTATCATGCGCATTCGATTCAGCATGAGCTACAGGCATGGCTCGACGCCGAAGTCTATAGGATTCTCGACATTCCCGTGCTTATCCAGGTGGTGGTTGATGATTTTGTGCAGGTACGTCTTCCGCTGGATAATCAGCGTCAATCCAGGCGTGTAATTGGGCGCAGGCCAACCACGGAAGAGTTAATCCAGTATGCGAGAGATTTGCGTGATGAGTTGAATAGTTATGCACTGGGTATGGCATCACATACAGTGGATATTGTTGTCCATGATGACTTCATCGAATGTATTATTGATGTCGTTAAAGACGGAGAATTGTATCCGATAAGCCAGAAGAACATCACGCAGAGTGCTATACCGTCGTCGCAACTTTATCAGGAACTGTGGGCGGCGGCGGGTTATCAGTTTAGCCAGTGGGCTTACGTCCAGCGTGGTCTGCGTCTGTTTGAGGACACACGCATCTATCTCTACAAGCCGGCGCGATTTATGAACTGGACACGGACGCAGGCCATCTGTGATGCGAACAGTATGATTGGTCAGGCACTTGCTACGGAGCTTGAATACCAATGAAATCACCGCAGCCTGGCCGCGCTGTAGTCGAGGTGTTTTCGGCCAGTTTCAGACACCATGTGCGCTTGCTCATCGCCTGGGGACTTGAATTAGCAATCGACAGCATTCGTCAAACAGATAAAGAAGAGGATATTACTGGTTTTTTGTCTGATGCGATGAACAAGATACTCGATACCTATCGCGAGCCGTGGTGCAAACATTATGATGTGCATAACGAGCATCCCATATCTAGCCGGGAGCGAGCCGGAAACTCGCGCCGAGAAATTGATCTGCTTATTAAATTTGTAACACATCGCTACAAACCAGAATATGTTTTTGAGGCCAAACCTCTGAACTATCCAAAGCTTTACCAGCGAGAGAACAATTACATAAATAAGGATGCTTTGCAAAGATTTATCCGCGGCGAGTATGCGGAGTTTACTGCCCGGTATCCAGAGGTAGGAATGCTGGGTTATGTTTTGAGTGATACACCTGAGCAATGGTGTAAGCGGCTAAAGTTGGCGATAGACAATGATCCCGATCTGTACCTGATACCGCCACAGATCGACATTGTTACTGTTTCCAACTTTCCCTATGAGTGGATGAGCGAACATCAGCGCGAAAGTTCTGCAAGACCAATAAAAATATATCATTTACTGCTGAACTGCCGTTAATGCTGAACTAAACTTATAAAACCCAATCACATACTCCTCATGCATACGCTGCTGGATCTGCGAGTCGCGGTTGCGAA
>CALANA010000032.1 GCA_937925925.1 uncultured Chloroflexales bacterium
CCGCTCGGTACGATGGCCGATGGTGTGTCGGGGATGGGGAGCGTCGGCACCGCCCCGTCACTGTCGCTGCCCCCAACCGACTGTCCACCCGCGATACCAGACACCAGTTGCCCATGGTCATTGTCGCCCCAACAGCGCACCGCCCCGTTCGTCGTCACCGCACAGGTATGCTGAAAGCCGGCGCTGACCTGGCTGACCGGGCCGAGATCGGGGGGCACACGGCTCTGCCCGTCCGCGTCGTTGCCCCAACAGCGCACCGCCGCGTCTGTTGTCACCGCACAGGTATGCCAGAAGCCAGCGCTGACCTGGCTGACCGGGCCGAGGTCGGGCGGTACATCCGACTGCCCAGAGCTATTGCCCCCCCAGCAGCGCACCTGGCCCCGCGCATTGACCGTGCAGGCGTGTTTGCCCCCGACGCTGATCTGGCTGACCGGGCCGAGATCGGTGGGGATGAACATTTCTTCCAGTTCGAGAATATTGCCCCAACAGCGCACCGTTCCCGCATTGGTCACCACACACGTCGCCCCAGACTCGTTGATCGTCACGTTGGCACTGATCTGGATGACCGGGCCGAGGTCGGGGGGCACATTGGGCTGATAGGTGACGGGAATGCCCCAGCAGCGCACCGTGCCGTCCGTCAGCAGCACGCAGGTACCTTGCGTGCCCGCGCTAACCTGGCTGACCGGGCCGAGGTCGGGCGGTATATCGGCCTCCCCATAGCCATTGGCCCCCCAGCAGCGCACCGTGCCCGATCTGGTGAGTGCACAAGTGTGGTCGAACCCGGCGCTGATCTGGCTGACCGGGCCGAGGTCGGCGGGCACCGTACTCTGCCCCTGCGCGTCGTCTCCCTGGCAGAGTACCTCGCCGTTGCGCAGCAGCACGCAGGTGTGCCGCAATCCAGCCACAACCGCCGCGGCCCCGCCGTCGGGTTGTGGGAGGGGGGCGGACAGGAGATGCTCGCCATGGGCCGCGCCCCGGCTCATGGTGCCAGGCTCTGCGCCGCCCGCCTGCGCCGCCACCTCGGGCAGCGGCAAGCCGGGCAGCAGCAGCAGCAGTAGCACGGGCAGCCAGCGTAGCCAGCCCAACAGTAGCCTACAAAACGAACGGCGCGGATGGCCCATGGTAGTGTCTCCTGATTCTATACGTGTGTGAGAGTTTATGATCCTGAAGTGTTCAGCCATCAGCACGCAGCATTGCGCCATCTGTCGCCGAAAAGCGGCCAGGTGTTCTGCAGATGAAACGTTTGCCGGTACGAACGTTCCAGGTGCATAGTGCTAATGGCTACTCACTAAATGCTGAATGCTTACCGATAAATACAGGATGCGGAGTTTCCTTCCAGACATACTGCCCTATTCGACTCCCAGTTCCTACCGTTCCAGAGATAGTGTAACACCCAGGTTCCACGAATACGGCAGGCATTGCCGGTCAGTTCATACCATACTTCAGGCACACCGTCGTCTGAAATACCACCATATGCCTTACTGTGACGGAGATTTACCGGGTGATTACATCCCCCAAGCACCTGTCCATGCATGACGCGCTTGATATCATTGCCCATCCGGTCGAGTGATGGTTCGTGGGTATTACGGATAAGCGTCAGTTGCCTCTCCGATTCGGGCACATGGATATTGGTAACGCGCCATCCTTGCTCATACTGCTTATAAGTAAGCTCAGCCTGGGCGTTGACGGTCAGTATATCATTTGCCAGAGTCATCTGGGCTTTGATATATTCGGTTTTAGCATCACGATCGGTTCTGCGTTCAAGAATCTTCAACGACTGGATATCATTGGACGCTATCTCCCAGATCGGGTCAATATACAAAAGAGGGGTAGCAACGAATGCACCAACCAGATCGGCGCGGATCTGCCGCTCCGAGACGCCACCCCCGCTCCCAGACAGGCCCAGACCGTTCAGTCCGTTCAGTCCGTTACTCACCAGGAGCAGCAGCGCTACCACGGCTACCACGGTGCCACCCGCAAGCCAGTACAACGTCTTTGTCGCGCTGGTACCGGCAGCGGCGATCTGCTGGTTGAGGGTGTCGATTTCGTTGGAAAGGTGCCCAATCTCTTGATCGAGCGTATCCAGGCGTGCGTAGTGTTCGATCAGACTGTCGTGTTGCGGACGAGCGCGGTTGACCGCTTCGCCCAGACGTTGCTGCAAAGCGGGGAACTGCCGCTCTATGTCGGCAAGCTGGCTGCGTTTGCGCTGCATTTCCTGGCGCAACTCCACCAGGGTTTCGTTCGTTCGCGTCAGTGCCTGCTGCTGCTCGGTCTGGCGTTCGGGCAGGTCGGTGTCTGTCGGAACGGCTGGCTCACCATCAACCGTGTCTGGGAGATCGGTGTTATCGAGTCGTCTGGTTGCATAGGACGTATCAGGATGCGCTGATGGTGGGGTGGACGTAGCGGGCGGGTGCGTGGACGCTGCGTCGCCCGGTTGTTCCCCAACGGGTTGCGCAAGCTGGGGATCGGCGGCGCGGTTGTGCTGTTCCGCTTCGTGCAAGCGGGCGGCACCCTCGGCGGTAAGCTGGCGCTTGCGGGTCTCTTCCTGCTCGATAGTGGTTTCCAGCGTGACGATGCTGGCCTGCGTTGCGGTACGCTGCTGTTCCAAATCAAGCAGTTGCGCAAAGAGATCAGCATAGGATGGGTGTTCAATGCGCTGTTCCCAGGTTAGCGTCCCCAGGGCAGCAATGGCCTGCCACTGTTTCTCCACGCGGGTTGAGCGGTCATAGCCCAGCTTGAGGACACGGGCACGCCACTTGCCAACATCAATCCCTGTGCGGAGTCTGGACTGTAGTTCGTTGAGTTGTTGCATGATACGGTTCCTTTCCTTATGTGTTTGTCTACCTGCCTACATGAGCGAATATCAGTTCGCCGGGCCGATGCGCTTGAGTTCGACTTCAATTCCATATTCATCTATCAAGATCATTCGGTCGCCGGATATGGTAACCTGCGCATCTAAAACTACTTCTTGATCATCGGAAAATATTTGTATCTGTGTGTCGCTTACGAACTTATAGAATGCATCAAAGGTTTCGTCCCCCGTTTCGTACACCTCAACTATTCGCACTGTATCATTCGGATAAAAGAACCAGTTTGACCCAGCACATGCGTTATAGGTTACAGGCGCGTCTCGACGCAAATGGGCACTACAGGGTACATATGACGGCTGGCACACCACCATCAGGTCGATCCAGGCGGTTCCTGGCGCATCTGCAACGCACCCAGGATCATCAACACGGTGGCGACAACACTGCCGTAAAAGCCCCATTCCAGTTCATACATTCCGTCGGAGTCTGTGACCACGCGCACAGCATCGAAAATGGGCCAGATTGTTAGCAACCCTACAAGCACCACCTTGTCTGCATATCCACGGGCGGACAATCCGTTAAAAATACGCGGCAGAGCTGCCAGGCCCAGTACCATACCGATGAACCCTGCCAGGGGAAACAAAATCAGCGACGGCCCGGAGACATAGGCAGCTTCGCCTTCTTCGATCATGTTCATTTGTATCTCGAGCGTCTCTTGAAAGGCTTCCGCACCGGTAAATGTGCTATCACCACACGAAACGAATGGTGAAAAGAAGAGCAAGATGAGAAAGATACCCATAATCGTAACGACATGGCTACCCTGGCGTTGCCGGGCCTGCCGATCGGCAAGCGTTGATGTGCTGGTGGGTGGTACGGGAGTATCAGAGTTTTCCATAGTGTGCTACCCCCTTTGCTTTAATAGTAATTTCGTTAATCATTAAGACCGCGATTGATACCATAAACTATGCCATTTATTTCACTTTCATCACCTCTTTCTGAGTGGTAAAATAGTCCTGGTTCACAATGGTACTTCTCGTGCCATCAACCCAATACCATACCTATGTCGTATGCTCGTGCAATCCATCACGGCGGCGGTTGATCATGGCATCGTATGAGGCATTGACGCCAGAGCAATCTAACTGATCTCAATAAACCCCAAAAACAACCCGTTTCCAACCAGACATGCCAGTTTTGTCCAACCATTTCCCCGCCTACTCTCTATGTACCGAAACACCCCCTGCAGCGTTTGCGGTTTCGGGTGAATTTAGCAGGACTTCAGTCCTGAAGTGAGATAGTACTTTGGTTCCGGTTGATGTGGGACGAGGCGACGAGACGCGAGGCGACGAGGGGCACGCTCCTGGTTTAGCGCACAGGCGCACAGGCATCTGCGTTGGCAGGTTAGAACGTTCTAACCTGCCAACGCAAAAGCGCAAAGTGGCAAAGGTGCAAAGACGGTGAGGGGGTGAACCACGAAGGGCACAAAGATGTCCCGGATGGGCAGCACGTCATCCCCCTTTGTAGACTTCGTGGTTCAAAGTCTTTTGTTAGCGCGAATAAGCGGTGGGTTAGGGTCAACCTGGAAGCGAGGACGGGACGCCCCCGTGGTGTGGCGAGGGCGTCTTGCCGTCCCTCCCGACACTAGATCACTTGACACAGACCTTATTCACGCTTAGACAAGGTTCGTCGATACTTTACGGTTGGGTAGCACGTCGTAACAACGTTCGTCGTTTGTAAAGCTGTAGAACGACTAAAGTCGTTACTACATGTGTCACGCCAAAATGTGGCATCTGGAACCATGACTAACAACAAATTCCTGTCTCCACGGACGTGCGGATGGTTCAAACCAGGGACATTTCAAAAGTACCCTCGTGCCAGTGTATCTGCTTCATCCGGGTTCTGGTTCTCTAGCGATGCGCTAATGTGCGTAAGGAAGCGCTCAAACACCGCAGAAGCAAATGGGTGTGCTAATAAGTAGGTAGCATAGTCATTCCGTCTCGATAGTCGTCCGGCCCGCGTCGCAAATGTGCTACGAATCTGTGATCCGAGCCGCCTGGCCTTCCTCAATATCAGTACCTCATCAATGTCGGTGCCAACCGTACTAATTGGGGTCATGTCGAGCCACTCACAGAGTAGCAGATACCTGGCACCAGGAACGGCAGTCTTGACGTCATGCGCCGTCGCACATGCCTCCTGAAACATAGTTTTATCAAGATTCGTCTTGCATTCGGCACATAGGTACCCAAGATTGACCTCAAGCCGGTCTACATCCGTGGCATGTTCTCGATCAAACGAGGCTCTCAAATACAGGCGCTTCGATATTGTGAAGTCCTGAGCCTTGGTGCGTACCAGCGTACCGGGAGTAGCGATTGCCGTACCCATGGTCGAGGTAAAATAGAGCGCTGCGAAGCATGAGTGTGGGCCGATTGAGAACTTCTCGGAGATCTGGGGAAACTTCCGCGCTACGAGATGGGGCAGAAACTCCTCGATGACCGTGTTATCGAGCTTTAGCTGACCCTTCTGCCGGTAGAGAAAGTCAGCATCACTGTCGAAGACAACCTCAAGATCAAGAAAGCTTCGATACTCGTTCAGCAGACCAACGGCCTCGGTGACACAGCTATCATCTCCTGGTACTTGCGTCAACTTCTCCAGCCAGTCCTTATAGCGGCTGCGTGCCTCCATCAACCGTTGGCGATCGCCGTGAGGAAGCTTTTCATTTTGTAACAACGCTTGCAGCTAGTCACCGTGGGGTGTGGGTAGCGTCATCAGCATTCTCCACTGGCTGCCGAAGGCTCCAGGATCGGTGATGCTTCGACCCTGACAGACTCGGCGATTGCATCGTGCAGGTAGTGTCGGCGATCAGATGGCGTGCGATCCAGTGCCTCTATGAGAACTTCGTTGCCCATACTCCGTGCCTGCTCCACGATATTCTGCGTGACTCGGTCGTGATCACGGCCAGGAGTCATATGCAACAGATCTTCATAAATACGCTGCCCAAACCTGTTGAGAAATACCCGTTCCTGTTGTTGGTAAAAGCACATACCAACGACATCAGTCGCAAGACGCTTAACAATGCTTGCGTTGAAGAAGGCTGTCTTATGCACATTTGACTCGCGCCCAAGCACTAAGACAATGCGCGCTTCGTGACTACAGACGCGGCAAATCTCCGCAAGGGCAAGTGCCATGTCAATGCAGTATTGAACCACCGTCAGGAAGCGATTCTGGCGGAACTTGCGATTCGATCCGATCTCAGAGCGAGCCACAATAAGTGGCTTCCAGCCTAGAAATTCGATGCCTGTTCTGAAGTTGTGGTGATAGTTAAAGACATTAATGTAAGGTGGCGAAGATAGTACAAAGTCCACGGTGTGATCTGGGAGTCGCATAGCGCGTGCATCGCCGAGTGCAGCCTGGATAGGATACGTTGAGTGTGGTAAATTGGCGACCACTTTTCGAATCATTGCCCACTTTGGAGCATAGGCATCATCATTCGGTGACGCATCATCAACCAGAACCACAAGTACCTCCAGCAGCATGCGCACGTGCGGATCGAGGGTGTTTGGAATCCAGGTCAAGTTTCCGCCGACAGGAGCGACACTCGGCGGCTCGGAACAGAACAGGGGCAGTTCAAACGCAGAGGGTAGCGCTCGCGTCAGCACGCACTCGGCGTTGTCGAGCAAGGCACGTCGCTCAGCCTGAGCCAGGCCACACAGTTCATAGACTCGCCCTAGCAGGTAAGCGGCTGGATTGACTTCGTATCCATACGCTGCCAGTCCTAGTCGGGCTGCTTCTACCAGAACTGTCCCGCTACCCATGAAAGGATCAAGGACAGTCGCGTGCGGCGGGGCATACGCACGCAGCGGCGATTCAACGAGTTGCGGCGAGAACTGCCCCCACCATGGGAACAGGTTGCTACGAGACCTGGTCTCGATATTCAAAACCGAGGCCGGCAGAGGGATCTCGAAACCCACTGGTAATACAGCGGCTTCGCTCTGTAGTTGGTGTCGCTCTTCGCACACCATGCCTTGCTTCGTGGGTTCGATCATAAACCTCGTTGTTACGCGATAGATGTCTTAATAGTGTGAACTATCCATCCTGCGAACAGAAATCGTCCTGTTCTGCGAGCGTCAGGCGTTGCGCTGCCTGCAATACCTACTCTACGCTTGCAGCCATGAGCGATCTCCCTGATGAGCATTGCCCTAGCGATCTTGATCTATTCTACTGCTGTCGGGTGATTGCGGCAAATGCGGAGAAGTCCGTTGATGACACGGCGACGCTCTTTTGTAACGCAAAGGCGCAAAGACCGTGAGGGGGTGAACCACGAAGGGCACGACGCCAGTAGGAGCGCAGCCGCGGCAGATGGATACCGGCGGACGTGACCTGGCACCCCGCGGCTGCGCCCGTCATCAGGATGCACAGTCGCCATTCAGAACGAAATCCTGACAAGTGCGTAGTGGCTACATACCTACTATCTTTTTTATCAGCGACAATGTCAGTATATATCCGGGAATAGAAAAGACAAACATTGGTGGAAGAGTTAAAATAAAACCGAAAGGAAATAGAATCACTCTTAATGGAATAACAAGAGAAAAAATTGCAGATAACAGAAGTAACATACGGTAGCTATCGTTACCCGTTTCTTCTTTTATAAATTTAAATGCAAATGATGATAAAGCTGGTAAAAAAACTAGGATATACAAAACTAACAAACATCCAGAAGTGCTGGCATCATCTGAAGCTGCTGCGTCGATATATAGTAGAAAATAAAACAGGGCCACTAAGACTACCGAGGCACTGGTAACGCCAACCAATGACGCCAGCAATTTACTATGACCGATCAGCGCGGTACGCCAGGGTGAGACCGTTGCCTGCACCAGCATGGTGTCAGTCATGCCGGTATTATCAAATTGCATATCAGTACGCAGCCGGCCCCCTACCTGCGCCTTCGACATATCGGCTGTGAGGGTGACGGTACCGCTTTGACCCGGTGACAACGCCACTAGCCCAGGGTCAGCCGACAGCCATTCGTGATGGGGGTGCAAGGTCACGCACATATACCGCCTGCCGGTATTGATCACCGTGACCGTATCGCTGCGCTTTGCTCCCACCGCCAGATCTCCAAAATCGAGCATTGAGCGGTCAATCTGGAACGTCGGCTGTTGAGCGCCAAATCCAGTCGGGTCGAGCAGTGCCAGGGCGGTATCCAGACCGGCATCTTGATTATTCTGCTGCTGTTGCTTGATCGCCCGCAGATCGTGCGCCAGTTTGTTTTTGCCCCACCGTTGCTCGATTTGCGACGGGAAAACGTCGCGGTCGTAGAGCCACCGCACGGCCTGCGACCAGTGCTGTTCACACCAGTTGACCAGTTCTTGCTCATCTCTGATCTCCATGCCATCCGGAGCCTGGATGGTGTGTTGGGGTTGCAGCAGTTGCTCCAGTTCGCGCAGTAGTTCACTCGCCGTCGGGCGGGCCTGCACTGAGAACGACATCGCCCGCTGCAACAGCGTCTCCAATGCCGGGCTAATCGCGGGGTTCATGGTTCTGGCGGGCGGAAACGCCCCCTTGTGTCCCAGCACAATGTCATAAATATCGGTTTCTGTCCAGGGGGGATGATAGCCGGTGAGGAGGGTATGTAACGTGGCTGCCAGAGCATAGACATCGGAACGCGGTTCAGCTTGCTGCTGCCACTGTTCTGGCGGCGCATAGCCAATCGTCCCCGCTGCACCCGTACCGACAGCCTGCCCCGGTACCGACTGGATCATACCTGTTTTTGAGAGGCCAAAGTCAATCAGCCAGACCCGTTGATCCTTGCCCAGCATAATGTTGTCGGGCTTGATGTCACGATGGAGTACCGGGCCAGAATGATGACCATGCATATAGACCAGCGCCGAGCAGACATCGCGGACGTAGCGCAGGGCTTCGGCTAGCGGTAACCGTCCACCGCGCCGGTGGCATACGTTTTCTAGCGACTGACCCTCAATATACTTCATCACCAGGCAGGCATCCTGCTCAAGATAGGCATAAATCTCAGGGATGCTCGGATGACCGGGATCGTTCAATTCAATCAGCATCTGCGCTTCGCGTTTGAAGGTCGCCCGGGCCGCTTGCTGCTGCGCTGCGTTCCATGTAGGGTCAATCGTCAGTTGCTTGACGACACACGGACGATCATTAAGACTTGTATCGAAGGCCCGATAGGTCGCCCCAAACCCACCCTTCCCTAACCGAAGATCAATGCGATAGCGCCCGGCGAGCAGCTCTCCCGCTTGCAGCGGGTGATAACCAGCACTGCCCTGCGCCAGTGACATCGTTGGCCCAACCGCCGCAGGTTGCGGAGAACCCGCACTGCCCGGCGCTAATGACGTCGTTGGCCCAACCGCCGCCGCGGGTTGAGCGGGCAATTTATAGCCACAGTTCGGACAAAAGACGTCCTGCGGTGTACATGGTGTCTTGCAAGCGGGACAAAGGAGTTGCATATGTTTGATTCCTGGTCAGCCACACGGAATATGCGTATGCGGAGCATGTAGTAACGACTAAAGTCGTTCCTGAAGCCGGAGGAACGATTAAAGTCGTTCCTCCGTATCCCTCAACATCATGGTGGTCAACCATTTAGTTCGTTCTATCAGGATTGTGCCAGGGATATACATGGTTGGTTTTGGTAAAGACGCTGCGTGAACAGTTACCACGGATTAGCAGAAATCGCAAAACCGACGTTGGTGTCCAACTGAACCCGTATTGATATCAGCCTGACACCTGCACACCGGACGACAAGCACTGAAACGCCCATGTGCGCCACGAAGCATTGGGAACGGCGTAGGGCCGGAACTTCTCCACTGTGCCCGCTTCATCGTTGTACAGGAGCGCCCGGTGCTGGCCTAATTTGTTGGCTGCTGCTGACTCCACCAGATTGTGCGAGTCACTCTCGCTCATCTGGAAAGCCACACGCAGGACAAACTCTCGCAGGGTATAGCGATCAAGGCTACGATTCAGGTTGGTCATGCTATCGCACCAGATAATGGTATGCACCCCGACTTCTGGGCCTTCGCGCAGGATTAACCCCAGTTGCTGCACCGGGTTCGCAGGCATGGCTGGCGTCGCATAATTTGTACCATCGAACATCGAGCCGAACGCATTCGATAAACCCAGTTCGTCACTATTGGTTGCTGGGGGATTATCGAGTGCATCCAGACTGGCACCGATACTCCCGGCCATGCCTGGCAGCGATCCGGCAGATGGCGCATCCAGCCGTAGATCGCGGGCGCGGTGCAGGCCGTACAGCATAAAGAAGATCGGTCGAGTGCCCGTTTCATCGGCATCTAGCCGCCGCTGGACTTCGTCTCACCCAGGGTACGAAACTGTCCCTGTAAAATGCGGGTATTATTGGCAAGATCACGGTTGAAACGTTGCAACATCTGCGCGAATTTCCGAATCTCAGTGGGGTCGCCAACAGTCTGGGCCATAGTAGAACTCCTTCAAACCATCTGGCATCAGAAAGCAATTGAGGAAAATTACGATTTCTAAGTTACATTAGTGGTGTATAGTCAAGACACCAGGTCAATCATTTATTTCATGATCTCGTTAAAATTGTCCGTAATTATAGACTCAACGCTTTTTCTTACTCACAATACCATAAATCTTTTACAATTTCAATACCTTCTTTTGGATTGAGAAAATAGTACTGGTCAACTATAGTACCCCCCACAGAAAATCGCCGACGCCAGCATATGGCATTGCATTCTGGATAGTGGCACGTCAGGTAACGCGTTCCGCCAGGGCGCGGCGGCGGCCATCCGATGTGTCAGCCCGCGCAGGCGGGCTTCGCTCAGGAGTCGCCCGCCCGTTCACGGGCCGGGCGCTTCCACCGCGTACCGCCTGTCATAGGTGTGTCCTGTGTGTCAGCCCGCGCAGGCGGGCTTCGCTCAGGAGTCGCCCGCCCGTTCACGGGCCGGGCGCTTCCACCGCGTACCGCCTGTCATAGGTGTGTCCTGTGTCAGCCCGCGCAGGCGGGCTTCGCTCAGGAGTCGCCCGCCCGTTCACGGGCCGGGCGCTTCCACCCGTGCCACCCGTCATACGTCAATCAACCATAGTACCATCTGACTATCTCCACCCGATTGCGGGCCTGGAGTTTCTGGCGGATACTGCGGAGATACGTTTTGACGGTTGCATACTTCAGTACTAATTCGTTGGCAATTTCGTGATCGGTCTTGCCCTCTGCCACCAGTTTGACTACCTGCTGCTCCTGTGGCGTGAGCGTTATCGCCCGCCTTTGCTGGCGTATTGTGATTTCTGTCATCTGTGACCTCGCTGTGTGTGTTGCATCAACCATAACGTCGTGTGCCAATGAAACCGAAGCCCCTTGTATATGTACCGAAATGCCCGTTGAATGTCTGCCCTTTCCTGACTCTGGATAGTACTTGTGTCTAATCAAAGACAGGCTGTTCGTATCCAATGCCACTGCATTGATAAACACGACTGGAGGGCATTTTCCAAATTGTCCGAATTGCTGAAAATGCTTGCTCCTACTATACATGTACCGAAATGGCCTGATCTGCGCTTATTGCTGATTGTGATGAGCAGTTTTATGGAGGTAAATGACCAGTGACCGGTCACGGGTGTCGGCTTTTGGGGCCGATTGCGGCGGAAGGAACGAGAATGTCAGGCGCTGAGTTCATGTATTGTGCCTCAACGCCTTATCATTTAGCAATTGCGATCGCACGTTAAAAGCATGTCTCTGCCAGGTCTTTGTGCCTTTGACAAGGTTCGGGAACATTCCCGTTGGGCGGCTGTGCATAATGCTCGTTGTTGGAGAACGTCCAGCATGGCTTACCCAGGGATCGTCACCTCAACCTCAAGATCCGGGCCTTCCCCTGCCGTCAGTGACGTAACTGGCAGCGTTGGTGTTATTGCCTGGCCGTCCTGGTCAAGCGGAATGGTGAAGACCATATCGTCCAGCTTGATCGTCGCCAATCCCTGCGGTGGTGGTACCACCGTAATCACGATCTGGCAAGCGGTGTTGTTTGGTAGGAGCAGCAGGCTGACCGTCAGTGTATACACGCTCGCGGCTGCCGTCGTTATCTCGCGGGTCGATAGCACCATTTCTTCGCGTGCCTCGTCACCCATAGCCGTGCCCAGTTGCATGCGCACCGATAGCGTGGCTTGCAGCAACTGGCGCGATAACCTGAGCAGCACCACCAGTGGCGCTTGCAGGCGTTGCGTCAGCGTGGGCGGTGAGACCGTGTCGGGGGACGAAGCATCGCTAGTGACGGGAGTGGGTGTGGTGAATTGAGGTGGTGCTAACGGGCGCAGTTCACCGGTCTCGATAGCCGTATGCAGGGCGATCAATTCGAGATACTGCGTCAGGCACTCTGCACATGTCCACAGTGACCACCAGACAGGCGCATAGGCATGCGCCGCAGCCCGCGTGCCATAGTCAATTTCATAGTCAACAAAGGCTGGCAACTGTTCCAGGCAGTCCTCACAATTGATCATCGCTGGTACCGGCGGTTGATCGAGCATCTGCGCCATCAACAGTACCAGTGCCCCCCGATAGGCTGCATGCTCGGCAATCAATTTTGATATCTGGCTGCTGATAGGCTGGTCTGACTGTTGATACACAATCTCATAAAGCTGCTGGATCACCTGCTCAAATTCAGGTGGAAGGTTATCTATGTTTTCCATGCGAACCTCTTTGCGCGGATGTACCGCGTCGCTAAACTACGTTCTGCGATGGTCTGGTCACCGATCGCCTCTGGCATGTGAGTACCGACCAGACACTTTTTTTGCAGTGTATCTCCGGCTATCGTCTTGCAGCCATACGGTTGACGTCCTGCGGTCACCATGGTTGCGGCGGCAGTCGGTGGTCAGTCGTCAATCGTCACGATCCTGCGTTGCCGAGTTCTCATCATCCGTTGCCGCTGCTGGCTTGAAGCGTTCGGGCCATCCTGCACGTAACCCCGGCTGTTGCTGCACCAGCATGCGGGCTTTGCCCAGCAGCACATCCACCTGTGAGGTCGAGAGTTGCACCCGCTGCCCAATCTCCACCAGTTTCCAGCCGTTGTGCCTCAACCAGAAGATCGTGAGCAGGCGCTGATCATGACCAAGCGCGGCGTGTACCAACTGCGCCAGTTCGTGCGCGTGGGCGAGGGTCGCAGCCTGATGAGGTACACGGTCAGGCTGATCCCACGTCGGGTGCGCATCAAGCGAAGCCGGCTTCCCAGCGCGCTTGCCTGCCTGCTGGTCGCGGTTGGCCTTGTGCGCACTTCTGGTGACTATATTGTACAGCCAGGTAGTAAAGCGCGCATGATAATGATAACTGGCCAGTGATCGGGTGAGGGCTTCTATGGCGATCTGCAATAGATCTTCGTCGGTCAGCAGAAGCTGGTGCTGACGCACCAGTTGCCGGGCGTGAATAATGCGCATACTATAATCTGTGATCTCGCGCCATTCCGCTTCATGGTGAGGATGGGCCGAGTCTGCCAGCGCTGCCACGCGGCCATGCTCCTCGTGATAGTAGCGTAGCTGGGATAGCAGTTGCTGATCAGAGGTGTGCGGCTGGTAGTGGGACAACAACGCTGCTGCATATGCCGCCTGTGTATTTGTATCCAACCCCAGTTGCTGCGTGATATTCAGTTCCGCCACCAACGCACGATAGCGGGCCAGGATCGCTGTTTCATCTTCCATAACCTTCCTTCCCCAGAACAAACATGTGTATTATTTTCTTTCCCGCCCGTGACCGGCCCAGAGCCGCATTAGCGGCTCAAACACACGATCAATACCCGGTCGTCCGCGCAACAGCACGCGAAAAGAACGGAGATCATCGGCAATAAACGCATCGCGTAACGCATCGACGCTGGCGGTAAGGCGCTGATTCACCTCGGTCGTACATTCCTGCACATCGATGGGCGACATGACCTGGTGACACGGGCCAAAGCGAATAAATGCCTCCGGGCGCTGCTCACCACGAAATTCATAGCGCAGCGCCACCGGGCAAAGGGTCGCACGGCCTACCTGTCTGGCTACCCGTGCCACACCGGCATAGGTCACCAGGGGCCGCTGATCATTGGGAGTGAGCGCACCCTGGGGAAACATGTAGAGGACTCGATCGCGCCGTTCGCGCAGGAGCTGGCTGATATATGCCACCGAGCGTGCCGCTTCACGCCGATCATGGCGATCCACCGAGAACGCACCGCTCCAGGTCATAAAGCGATACATCCGTAATTGATGCTCTTCCATCATCACATAGCCCGCAAACTGTTGCCGTAACACCTCGCGGTTGATCACCGCCGCCATATAGCCATCCCACCACGAGGGGTGGTTGAGATACACAATCAGCGGGCCATCTGCCGGACAGGGTAACGACCCGCACACCTGCAACCAGACCCGATCAAAGGTATTCCATATAGCCCGACGCACGAGCAACCAGTAGGTCACAGCATCACCCAGGCGATTCTTCGCGGCCGGGATCGCCGGGCGCGCCTGCTCTGGTACCCCTTGTATTGCGGCTGACCTACGGGCCATACACCACCTCATGCTCCCACTGTTCCCGCTCCTGACAGTGCAATCCCCAGTAGATCTCCGCAATCCGATCCGGGTCAAAATATGTCCCCGGTTGCACATAACCGCAAATGGTCACCGTGGCAACATGAATACCATCACCGGCCAGTTCTGCTGCCAGACTGTGACTGAGACTGCGTAACCCGGCTTTGCCAATCGCCAGGCCTGCCAGTTCGGGCACTGGATGCAACGCCAATCCACCACCGGTCAGCAAAATCGTGCCGCGCTGCTGCGCACGCATCGGCGGCAACACCTGCTGCACGCATACCAGCGCCGCCGCCACGTTCACGCGGAAAGCAGCCAGCAGGTCTTCCGCATCCAGCACTGATGGGGTACCCTGCGCCATCGCCGAAGCATTATAGACCAGCACATCAGGCGTGCCAATCTGAGTGATCTCGTGCTGAAAAGCCTGGATCAGCGCCGCTCTGTCGGCAACATCGACCGCGAAGGTATGCACCTCCGCGCCACCGGCACCCAGTTCCGCTGCATACGCTGCCAGCGCAGCCTCGCGGCGAGCCAGCAACGCGATCCGCAAACCCTCGCGGGCAAAGCGCCGGGCAACGGCCAGCCCGATGCCTGGCCCCACACCGACTACCACACAGACCCTATGATTCATCATGCGTATGCTCCGTAGTCTATCGAGCTGGCAACCGGATCTGGCGTCGTTCGTGATCGGGATGCTGGCGATACAGCATAGCAGTATTGCCAATCAACCCCACCAGCACCGCGTCGAGTCGTTCTGCCAGATCACCTGCCAACTCATGTTTCTGATCCTGAAAGTCGATAAACCGGATCTTAATCAGTTCGTGAGCGTCAAGTTCCTGGTTCATCTTCGCTATAACGTGCTCCGTTACACCATGTTTGCCCACCTGTGTCACCGGATGCAGGTGATGCGCCAGTTTGCGCAGATATTTGCGCTGGGCATTCGTCAGTTGTTGCATATCACGTACCCCTTTTGCCCCTGTATCCAGTTCATTGCGCAAGCAGTGCCGGTAAAAAACCGATATGCTCCAGCGTAACATACGGTGCTGGTGCAGCAGCGTCAGTTGCAACCGTCTCGTGCATCCACGTAATATGATACGGAATATGCACTGCGCGTCCACCCAATGCCAGCACGGGTAGAATGTCCGATTTCAACGAGTTACCAACCATCATGAAGCGTTGCGGATCAATCCGGTATTTCTTAAAGAGCGCCTGGTACGTCGCCTCCGATTTCTCACGCAGAATCTCAATATGCGTAAAATAGTCGGCCAGGCCAGACTGGGCGATCTTTGTTTCCTGATCAAAGAGATCGCCCTTGGTAATGAGCATAAGAGGGTAGGCAGCGGCTAATCTGGGGATAACCTCTCCCACATGCTCCAATAACTGCACCGGCGTTTGTAGCATCTCACGTGCTGCATCAATAATAATCTGAATCTGGCGGCCCTGGATCTGACCATCGGTCAACTCAATTGCCGTTTCAATCATCGAGAGCGTAAAGCCCTTGATACCATAGCCGAAATACTGCAGATTGCGCAGTTCAGTAGCGTACAACCGTTGTTCAATCCACTCCGGGCTATGGTAGTTCGCCAGCAGACGTACAAACTTCTCCTGCGTTAAGGAAAACAGGGTCTCGTTGTGCCACAGCGTATCATCCGCATCGAAAGCAATCACATCGATCATTTGCATGTGTCCCTATCTATACCGTCGTAAGCGGCAGCATAGCGGCCGGACACCTATAGCGCATGCGGCAGCATGGCGGCCGGACACCTATAGCGCATGCGGCAGTATGGCGGCCGCACTCCATATCTATCGATAGCTAGATCATTGGATACCCGGCGCTTTCGCTTCAAAACTATACCACACGATGTCATACATAGAAAAGGGTCACTCTCCATATGATGCACGTAAAATTCGCGCAAACTGTGCAAAAAAGTCCTTGACAATGCTCTGCCACTGTGCTATACTCAACGGTGTTGAGGGAAACTGGGGCGTTTAACTACAACAAATGTAGTAGACCAAAAAACCAGATGACGGAAGCAATGACTTGCTTTCATCACGCTAGGGCTACAAATGTAGCGCTAGTTTTTTATTCCCTCTGCACGTTACCAATCTGATAGAGCAGTACAGTGGGCTTCCAAAATCAAGCAACGCAGAGTTTGATCCTGGCTCAGGATGAACGCTGGCGGCGTGCCTAATGCATGCAAGTCGTACGCAGAGCGCTTCGGCACTCTGAGTGGCGGACGGCTGAGGAACACGTGGGTGATCTGCCCGGGTGTGGGGGATAACGG
>CALANA010000033.1 GCA_937925925.1 uncultured Chloroflexales bacterium
GCAATGGTGGCAATGTGGCCCCGTGCGTAGGAGCGACCACAAGGGTCGCCTGCATCGTAATGCAACGCGGACATTGCGGGGCATTGCCGGGCGTTGCGGGGTATTGCGGGGGCGTTGCGGGGGCGTTGCGGAAGTATTGCACACGATGCAGGGGCATTGCAGGGCGTTGATCCACCATGACCACACAATGCCTGACATTGTGGATCGATGCCCATCGTTGCGCGGCATTGCGCGGACATTGCGGGCACCCACAGGCGGTGCCCCTACAAATGATCGCATTGTTTCGCATTGATCGCCGCCGGGCAATGCGGGCCAATGCCCGGCATTGCGGAGACATTGGAGGGGCGACGCGAGGCGATGCGGGACGATGCGGAGCGTCGCGGGTCAGCGAGCGTAGGGCACAACTCCGGCGTGCCAGCGGGTGGGCCGGGTTCACTCCCGGATCGGTGGGCCGCCTGCCATGGGCCGTCGCCTACCTGCGGCGCCGGGCCATCTCTATCATCGACGAGCAACGGCACGCCCATCCCCACGGAACGACTGCGCCGCACCCCCGGAGGGACGCGCTACAGGCTACACGCCGCTTTGCACTCTCCGCTTGAACGCTTGAACGCTTGAGCGCTTACCCGCTATTTTCCGGGTTGACAACCGATCATTCTGGTGCATAATAGAGCAGCAATAGTGTTCAGCAGGAACATTGGCATAAGTTGATGCCCGGCACGAGGTACATATCACATGCAGAGCATACGTGACTTTACCAGCATTGACACAATTTACCAGACAAGCATCAGAACCGTGCGAATCAAGGTTCGCCGCGATTACATTGCCTCGCCTGACACCAGACTGGACACGATTCGTCAACCCGACGATGTATACGCCATCCTGCAAGCCATCTTCGCCACGCTAGACGATGACCAGGAGCATTTGATCATCCTGGTTCTGAATCTCGCGCACGAAGTTACGGGCTACAAGCTGATCGCTTCTGGTGGACAAGGACACGCGCTGATTGATTGCAAAATTGTCTTTCGCAATGCGCTCCTGCTGGGTGCCAGCGGTATTATTCTCGCTCACAATCACCCCGGCGGGAATCTTGAGCCATCGGTCTATGATGTAGACATGACCCGCAAGGTTGTTCTTGCTGGCAGCGTCGTCGATATTGAGGTCATTGATCATCTGATTTACACTAGACATGGTTATACCTCACTCCGAGTCAGTAACCCTTCTCTCTTCGAGGATGATGCAGCATAGGCATTCGCATTGCCGAGGTTACGTGGATAGTTGTGGGTTTTGCTCAGAACTTGTCTGTAACAGGCGTAGAGCAAGACGGAATAACAGGAATTATGCGGTATGGTAGACAACTGAAATTCAGGTGATATTTACAGCAGATCGCCTTCAGGCACTGTACATTAGCAGTACCGGAGTCCAGGCTTCAGCCTGGTACGTCAGCACCGGAGTCCAGGCTTCAGCCTGGTACGTCAGCACCGGAGTCCAGGCTTCAGCCTGGTACGTCAGCACCGGAGTTCAGGCTTCAGCCTGGTACGGCTCCATGCAGGCTCAAACCTGGATTCCGATGTACCATTGGGATAGGCTTGCTCTATGCGCGGGACGAAGCCCCGCACGTTCTTCCCCTGCTACTTCACGGTGAGCAGCAAAAGGGTTTCTGGCAAGCACACTCCGAACGGCCATATGGCTGATGCACTCCACAAACGCGACCGCAACTGGTAGGCGCTAGTACCAGAGGGCCTAACGACCGCCATACGTTGTCTGGCATTCTGAGCGGAGGCGTAGCCGGCGCGCATGGCATCCTGAGCGACGCGCATAGCATCGTGAGCGACGCGCATAGCATCCTGAGCGACGCGCATGGCATCCTGAGCGACGCGCATGGCATCGTGAGCGACGCGCATGGCATCCTGAGCGACGCGAAGGATCGTATCCCATCAGAAGGAAGCTGCTTCGCTCCGCACGCTGCTTCGCTCCGCACGCTGCTTCGCTCCGCACGCTGCTTCGCTCCGCAAGATGCTTCGCTCCGCAAGATGCTTCGCTCCGCTCAGCATGACAACGCACTGCGCACGATGCTGCGCTCCGCAAGATGCTTCGCTCCGCTCAGCATGACAAAACCCTCGAGCGATTTCCGTCATCGTGTACTAGCTCTTACGCATAAACGTTGCCAGAACCTGGTCAGTCGCTGCCAGATCGGCCTCAGAAACCATTTGCACCAGCACGAGAGCCACATGGCTGTTATCGGCTGGCTGTGCTGCCATGACCAGCACCCTGGTGTTTACGTTACCACAGTCCGACCAGAGATCGTATTGGCCTGTATATATTCCATCCTCGTAGGGCGAGCGGCCTTCATAGGTACAGTTCTCACGGTAATCCAGGCTATCCAGCAATTCATCGATATTGCTGTTAAACTGCTCCGTGGTACCGAAAAAGACACCAGGTGTGTCCCAGCGATTGAAGAGGCCGTCAATATCAGGCGCTGCCGTGAGTGACTCGCCGATCACCGCGCCTTCTAATTCCCATGGGGAACCATCAACTTGCGCCCACTCCACCGGCACGTTCATTTGCAGCAACCCCGAATCATCGATCACGGTAACATAGCTGTCGTAAGCATCGCCGGGAGCAACCGGCTCGCTGTCTGTCTCACGGTCGAGTTGCTCGACAAAAGAGTCGGATTGGGCCAGGTTACTTTCGTTGCGCTGCCCTTCCACCACCGCTTGCCGGCCAGGTTGTGCCGTCGTCCCTTGCGCTGTGTCAGTCGTAGGCGCAGATGCGGGAGGGGCGGTGTTGGTACCAGATGTGTTTACCACACTAAAATCAAGGCTGCGATCCAATTTGTCGTTCAGATAAATGTCAACTTTATATGCCCCTGCTGGCCAGAGATTGTCGTTTGACAGATTGAACGTAAGCTTACCGCTGCCAGAGACAAGTTCGTAGTCTTGCAGCCGGGTATTCGGTTCAACATCAGGCACATTCACATTGGCGGCGATCCACACTGCTTTTACGCGCGTATCATCGGGCGCATTGCGCAACGTTACCAGCAGATAGAAGGTGTCATCCGGGTTAAAGGTGGTCGTCACCTCTTTCCCTTCATCATCCTTTGCCAGTAACGCCTCACCGATGTTTGCCGTGCTGATACTACAGGCCGTCATCAGCAACACTACCAGCCATCCCGCGATCATCCCTAGCTGTTTCATCATGTACCGTCCTTTTCTTTACATATGTTTAACCTGATCCAAATCGATCAGTCAAGGCATGCATCGAAGCCAATCGATAATGCGCGCACCCACCATTGTAGCATCTGAATCCTTCGCTATCAACCCTTCACCGATATTTGTGTGCCACGCTGAAACTACAGGCCGTCATCAGTAATACCACCACCAATCCCACGATCATCCCCAGTTGTTTCATCATGTACCGTTCCTTATCTTTACACATGTTTAACGCAACCCACCCCGATCAGATTGAGGCATGCGCTGAAGCCAATCAGTAATGCGCGCACCCACCATGCTGATCTGGTCGCACACTAGATGGCGGCCCGACTCGACATGGATCAGGTGACAGCGCCATACATCATTCTCGGTCGAGCGCCAAACACGCACAACAAACGAGGCACGCTGTCGCTCGGCGGCAGTATGCGACAGCGGAGCCGTTGGATCTGCCGCCGGTAGCGCTGGATCGAACCATTCCTCAGACACAGCAAAGCTCCTGATGGGCCACAGTCCACTAACCAGTAAAATGTGATCCATATGTAAGGGTTGTATACAATAGTTTTCGCATGCACAGCTTGTTCTTGTGATCCTATCAATCACACGACGTACATGGTCGTCGCTCCTCTCTTTTTCGCCTGCGGCAGAGCGGTACTTTTGGAGCGAAACGATCGGTTCTTCTACGCTACCGCCGGTGCAAAAATGTTTGGTTCGAGCGACCGCGTACCTCCTATTCATCATTGCCCTGACGCACCATGCGCACCATAGGGTCGGTTGAAAGACCATAGAGAGATACAACTATGTACGCCTGGCAACCATCACTATCACACCACCAGAGGTAAATACGTTCGTTTGGTCAGTTCGGACGGCGGCACCGTGGCCGTAGGCGTGGCTCCTGGCGGCACCGTGGCCGTGGCCGTCGCTCCTGGTGGCACCGTGGCCGTGGCCGTGGCCGTCGCGCCTGGTGGCACCGTGGCCGTGGCCGTCGCGCCTGGCGGTGGTGTCGGCTGGTCGTCAGGTACGCTGGGATTGACCCGGCTCCAGTCCGGCTTTGTGCCGCTGGTCAGTTGCCACATGTTCGCCGGATTCGTCCGTTCCATGATCCACAGCGTCGATACATTCCCCAGTTGCCGCTCAAAGACCAGGTATGTGCCATCTGGCGCAGGACTGGCCCACAGCGCCCGCTCACCAACCGGGAATGACATGATCAACTGGCGATTCTCTCCCTGGGCATCGGCGCTGTAGATGTCATTGCCAAAGATATAGAGAAAGCCGGAGCCGTCGGGCAGCCAGGCGGGTTTTTGTGGATCGGCCAGAACCGTACGGTTGACAATTTGCTGGCCGGCTTCGGTGCTGGCAAGATTGCGCTTGTAGATACCGCCTCCCGGCCCGATCGGATCGTAGAGTACCGTATCGTCACCAGGTGACCAGGCCACGGTCTCGATCAGCCCACCAGCGTCGAACCAGGGCGTACCGGGACCAGTACTGCCAGCCGCGGCTACCCGGTACGCCCCGTTGGTCAAAACGTACCCAATTTCGGTGCCATCGCGCTTCCAGGTCATATCGCTGGCCGCACCAACAAAACCAGCACAATTGGTGGCATTGAAGGTAACATCGAGATCGACCGTCTGGTCGGGTATAATGGTTACAAAACCACCTGCATCGCGCCTGTTGGCACCGCAACCAGCAGAACTGTAGATGAAAATGACCGCTTGTTCGCCACCCAGATCTGCAACATTTTCGATCAGAATCTGGCTGGACTGCTGATAGGACGGCAGAACGAAAGATTTCAGTTCAGATGCCCCGCGGATCGAGATCACGAAGGGGGCAAAGGTCTGCAATGCCGAGGCGTTGTTGAAGATATTCAGCCGGACGTTGCCCTGCCGATAATGACCGCTGGTGATCTCGGTCTGCGCAGGTGCGTTGGTGATGCGTCGCAGTCGGCTGCCATCAGCACGGATGCCGTAGATGTCAACTTCTAACGGCGAGAAGAAACGCTCGTGATCACTGCTAAACGCCAGTTCGGTAGCAGTCGGGTTCCAGCGCACACGCTTGATTTCGCCCGCATCGTCCGGATGCGTCCAGATGGTCTGGGGTGTGCCTCCGGCAGGATTGATGCGCTTGATACTCTTGCCATCCACATAGACAATCTCACCCGTGAAGGCTGGCACAGACTGGCTACCGTTTACCTTGAAGGAGATGTTGTCTACGAGCAGGCTGAGATTAAAGCCATTGGAGAAGGTAGCAAGCATAACAACCAGCCGCTGGTTGTTACTGCGGGCAGTGTTCAGTTCGTTTAGCAGGTTCTGGTCGAGTGTAACGGAGAAGGGCTGCCAGGGGGTAGGCATAGCCATAGGGTTGTCGAATACAAACCCGCTGACAATCGCATTGTTCGGATCGGGCGGTGTATCGCCGCTCACCGGGATGACACCGAGCCAGCCTTGCAGCACTTCACCCTGAGGCGGCGTGTTAGCGTCGGTCTGAATGACGCGCACATCGAAGCTGATCGTGGCGGCGGTGACACTGGTAGGGAGGTGCAACTCTTGATAGATGGCGGGCACCTTATCCGGCTCCTGGAAGCCGCCATATATTCTGGCTGCCGGGCCACCCTGGGCATCGCCGGTTGGCACGATTTCGGCGTTGTTGGTATCACCACCACGACGGAACCAGCCGTCAATGCCGCTGCTGGTAGCAATGTCGAAGGCACCGTTGCGGATCAATTCCTGATCGGTGATGGGAACTGTCTCGGTCAGATACAACTGGGCCGACGCCTGCCAGCTACCTGGCCCGATGCTTGTCAGTAGCGCCACGGTGATCAGTGTGATCAACTGTTTAACGTTGGGTCTTGTGTTCATGCTGTTCCTCCTGAAACGATACATTCCTGTTGAGCGCGATGCACCCTATTAGGCATTCCTGGTCGTGTGTGGCAACCAGACTATGCTGCCAGCATCCAAAGAACGATGTAGCCTTTCCCATCGCTCCTTGCGCTCTTAGTAAACCATAGTGGTGTCTCAGAAATGTCTCAGGAGCTGTCAGTTGATCAATCGCCCATCGTCTCTGTGAACGAATAGGCAACGCATAAACGAACAGACTGTGCTGTAGCAATCGTAAATCAGTTGTGAAGCACGGGAGTCCAGGCTTTAGCCTGGAGTCTAACTTCGGCCAGGCTAAAGCCTGGACTCCCGGTTACAATGAAGAGCAACTTGCTATGGTACCGATGCGCGGAGGTATCGCGCCGCTCAGAACGTGTCAACGCAAAGCGGAGTGCCTTGCAACTGGCCGGCGGCGTCAGCCAGTAGCTCGCGGTGAGCCGGGATGGCGGTGCGGCTGCGCTCCCGTTGCGCTGGCGTGAGACTATCGAGCAGGGCGTTGAACTCTTGCCAGGCCCGTGCCAGCGCCGATTGCGCCTCTGCCTGGCAACCGGCAGCAGCGAGCGCTTTGAAGTGACGGTAATGCACAAGATAGGATTGGAACACGTTGGGATCAGCACCGGCAGCGCTCTCGGACGTGGCAACCAGTGCCGCTTCCGTGCGCCCCAGGCCCAGCAAAATCTCGCCAGCGATGGAACGCATCTCTGTGATCAGATGGGAAGCTTCAATCTGGCGACTGACTGCCAGTGCCTGCTCAATCAGCGCCAATGCTGCGTCGAGCTGACCCTCGGCCCGGCACAGCGTGGACTGCGCTCGCAACGCCTGAGCCTTGATGTAGGCATACTCTACCCCGGTGAAGGCGGCGCTTGATTGATCGAGATACTGGCGCGCCTCGGCCAGATCACCCCGGTAGTAGGCATCCATTGCCAGCAAATTCCACGCCTGACCAATGCTGATCGCGTCACCGGATGTCTCACCCCAGGTCAGCGCCCGCCGGATGCGCTCGACCACCGTTATATCTGGCCCGACAAACGATAGATAGGTGGAGCCGTAGTTGATGGCGATCAGCTGCTCGCGGCGCACATCGCCAACGTCGCGGCTGATGGTCATCCCACGCTCATACAGCGCCAGCGCCTCACCAATCCGCCCCAGGATGCAGAGTGCGTTTGCCATATTGTTGGCAATTCGCACCTCTTGCAACCGATATCCACACTGTTCGGTCAACGCCAGTGCCTGGGTATACCGCTCAACCGCCCCGGCCACATCGCCTTGCTCAACCTGAATAACGGCCAGGATGAGATTGGCATGGGCTTCACCCGCCAGATCGTGCAGCGCCCGATAGCGCTCCAGAGCTGATTCGGCGGAGTGCAACGCTTCGGTATAGGCATTGCAGGCCGGCAACACATCAGCCAGGGCGATCAGCGCCTCGGCCTGCACATGCGCATCGTCTACGGCGGTAGCGATCATCACCGCCCGCTGTAGCTGCGGCACTGCTGCGGCAGGGTCGCCCTGTTCGTGCAACAGGCGGCCCCAGGTGATGAGTGCCTCCACCTGCAGACGTTGATCGGCAATCGCCTCGGCCAGCGCAAAGCCGTCAGCAGTGGCGGCAATGGCAGCCGCGAAGCGACCGGCGCTGCCCTCAAAGTGTGCCCGCCGCAGTGCCAGGATACCCTGTTGCCGTTGATCCAGACCAGACGCCTGCGTAAGCATGGACAATACCTCGGCCTGCACCTCGCGCTCACCGAGAAAATCGAGCAGGCGTTCCCAGGTCAGCAATACCTCGATACGCGTTGCCAGTGGTAGTTGCAGCCTGTCGCGCCAGGCGACCAGCCGGGCATAGTGGCGGCGGGCCAGCAGAAAGCTACCGGCGCAACGGGCGCGGTCACCAGCCTGGCAATGATAGCTGAAGGCACGCTCAAGTATCCCCGCCTGTTCAAAATGATGCGCCAGGCGAGCAGCCGCATCCGGCTGTAGCCGCACCAACGTCTCACCCGCCCGGCTATGCAGCACGCGTCGTTCATCGGCAGTCAGGCTCCCATAGACCGCCTGCCGAATCTGGTCATGCTCAAAGCAGTATGCCGTGGGTGTTTCTTGCAAAAAGCGCCGCTGCACAAGCGTCGCGGTTGCCGCCAGCACCTGGCGCGGCATTTCTGGAAAGAAGCTTGTCAGCAGGTGCAGATCGAAGGTCGTGCCAAACACGGCGGCGGCATTCAGTACCTGGCGCTCTTCGGGCAATAATTGCGCCAGACGCCGTTCGATCATGGACTCGACCTGCGGTACAATCGACGCCTCGCGATAATCCACGGTCTGAGTATCCCACGGCGTCTGCCAGTCACCATCGGCGCTGCGGGTAAGATTGCCTTCCTGGTAGAGCGTGCGTAGCGTTTCGAGGACAAAAAAAGGGTTGCCCTGACTCTGGGTGTAGATACGCTGCTCAAACAGCGGCGCAGCGCGTTTCAAATCCAATACCGTGCGCACCAGCAACGCCGTCGCCTCGTCCGAGATACCGCTCAACTCCAGGCGTTGCGGCTGGCTCCCACGATCAATCTCAGCCAGCGCTGTCCAGATGGTCGGATCGAGACGGGCTTCGGTGCTGCGATAGCTCAAGAGCAAGAGCAGCGAGCTATGCGCCACCCGCCGGGACAGGTAGATCAGCGCGTCGAGCGTGTCGCTATCGGCCCACTGCATATCATCCAGCACCAGTATAATCGGTGTCAGATCGCCCAGTGCCAGCACTATGCGGGTGAGCGCTTCAAGCAGCCGAATACGCTCTGGCTCTGGATCAAGCGGTGGCAACGGCGGCAGATCGGGCAGCCATTCCGCCAGATCGGGCAGCAGGCGGACAGCGGTGGTCAGCCAGATCGGATCGACCTGTACATACAACTGTTGGGCACGCAAGGGCGACAACACAGCACCCAGTGCCTGAAGCAGCGGGTGGTATGGTTCGTGGCGGCGGATTTCCTGCGCCGCGCCCCAGCCAGTGAGCAGGCTGCGCCAGCGTGCGTCCGCAACCAGCGTCTCCAGGAGGCGGCTCTTGCCCATCCCGGCCTCACCCTCAATCAAGCATAGTTGTCCACGGCCCGTCTGCACCTGCTCCAGCACGTGCAGCAGCCGTGCCCGCTCGGCGTCGCGCCCGATCAGCGGCGGCTGATAGGCCGGGTCAACAAAGGCAGCAGGCGCGGATAGGGCAGCCACTGGCTGGCTGCTGGCAACCAGACGTTGTGCCAGGCGAGTAAGCGCAGCACCGGGCGTTGCCGCCAACTCTGCCTGTAACCAGGCCACATACCGCTCGTAGTGGCGCAGTCCGGTTTCGGGTCGCCGCAGAACAAGCGCGATTTGCATGGCTTCGGCCACCCACTCCTCAGTGAAGGGATCGTGCTGCCGCAAGGTCAGTACCACGCGCTCGGCTTCGGCCCAGTCGCCCAGTCGCTTCTGGGCATCCAACAACCGGGTCAACCCGTTGGCATAGGCCTGGAAGAGCTGCTCGCGCTCCACCAGCACCCAGTCATCAAAATAGCCTGGCAACAACTCACCCTGATACAGGTCGGTCAACTCGCTCAGGTTGGGCCAGTCGTGGCGATCAGCGGCAGAGAGCCGGGCTAAAGCCGTGCGCAACCGCAGCACATCGCCGTCTATCGGCAATACACGGTTGAGCGCCACCGTGTTACCAGCGGTGATCACCACTCGATCCACGCCAATTTTGCCGACCGCGCTGTTGATGCGCCAGACTTCCTGGGTAAGACGGCGACGCGCCTGAGGTTCGGGCAAATCGGGCCAGAAGAGGCCCACCAGTTGCCCGCGCGTGTGGGGAAGCGGATGCAGCGCCAGATACGCCAGCAGCGTACGGCTCTTCTCGGTCGGCAACGGATCGAGCGGCTCATCGTCAACGGTGACGGTGTATCCGCCCAGCATACGGAAGTAGAACATGGACACATTCATCTCTTATATCGAACCGCATAACCGGATCGGATTGACCAGCGCCAGGAGTCACGACAGATTGAACGAAACCCGACTGCTTGATTATAGCGTAAGATCTGGTACGCCGCATCATTAATCCTGGGTGGTAAACCATTTTGACACACCGCCGGGTGATGCGGTATACTGCACCAGCACAGGAGTTGAACACATATTCTAAGCCACAGAAAAGGTTACGTATGACCCATGTAAAAGAATGGACATTGCGTAACAAACGATCAAGCTCACCGCCGAGCAATATCGCATATACCGTTCACAACTGCTCAACCTCGTCGCGCACGATTGAGGCGGTGCAGGCGGCAATACGAGCGGCGGGGCATGAGGTTAAATCGGGTGGCGAACTGTTTTCGGATACGATGGATGAGCCAGGCACGCCCGCCGATACCTATATCGGCATGATGCGCCACAACCTCGACACCATTGTTGAAGTGCTACGCTGCTATCCCGGCGCAAGCCAGGACTCCGGGTTCTCCCCGGCTGACGCCGGGACTCCGGGACTCTCCCGGCTGACGCCGGGACTCCGGGTTCTCCCCGGCTGACGCCGGGACTCCGGTGCTGCACGTCTCATCGCTAAGGTGCCTGGAGGAACCATCAATATCATGACTCGCCAGACTTTAGAACGAAACCAGGTCTTCATCTATCTTGCGGCAATCAGCAGCGGACTGATTGTGGGCCTTTCGGCACCCGGCATAGGCACGGTATTGGAAGATGCCGTGTGGCCGGTACTCGGATTGTTGCTCTACACAACGTTTACGCAGGTACCCCTGCATCATCTGCGTGATGCATTTGTCGCACCGCGCTTACTGATCGCGGCCAGCGTGGGCAATTTTGGCGTACTACCGCTGGTGGCCTGGGGGCTGATGCTGCTTGCTCCCACCGATCCGGCGGTGCGCCTGGGGGTGTTATTGGTACTGCTGGTTCCATGCACAGACTGGTTTATCACATTCACCCAACTCGGCGGTGGTGACACAAAGCGGGCCATCGCCTTTGCGCCGATCAGCCTCGTGCTGCAAATGCTGCTGCTTCCGGTGTATGTGTGGATATTCTACGGTGAAGGTCTGGCCGTCACCCTCGTCCATCGTAACATGCTGATGGCATTTGTGGGCGTGATCCTGCTGCCACTCCTGGCAGCATATCTAACTGTGAAATGGGCTGAAGGGGGCGGCAACCGCACATCATTACTGCATCGTTTAGGATGGTTGCCAGTGCCTTTGCTTGCCATCGTCGTCTTTAGTATTGCGGTTTCGCAAGTGAGCCTGGTCGTAGGCTCTGTTTCGTTGTTGAGCTACCTGCTCGTTTTGTTCACGCTCTTTCTGGTTCTTTCCGGTGGGATTGCCAAGGTATTCGCCATCCTCTTCCGACTTCCGGCAGAACAAGGCCGTGTCCTGGCGTTCAGTTTTGGAACGCGCAATTCATTCGTTCTCCTGCCACTTGTACTCGCGTTACCGGCTGCCTATGAACTGGCAGTGGTCGTCATCGTCTTCCAGTCCCTGGTAGAATTATGCGGTATGGCCGTCTATCTATGGTGGGTTCCGCAGCGCCTGTTTCCCATGCCGTCATGATACGTTGAACACACGGCTCTGCCCCCTCTGAATCATCTGAACAGTACAGGTTTCGTGATGGAACAGTATCGCATTGAGTTAGCGCATCGAGAGCATGTTGCCGAATTACCGGCAATTGAGCGGGCCGCCGCTACGCTATTTCCAGAAAACATGCTTCATTGCCACAGGCGAAGCAGGCCTGTGGACTGAACCATCGCGTACCTCATGTAAATGACACGAGGTACGCGGTGAAGCTTCTCTGTTGATCCATGTCATGGTGAGCGAAGCGAACCATCTCATTGACTCCGCCGTGCGATGCGGTGAGATGCTTCCGATCGTCAGCATGACATGGATAGTCGCAGCAGCACAGCGCTAATGTCACGGACACCGCGTCACTCGTATACATTACACGAGTGACGCGGTGCTATAGTCAGATAGCCTTTTCGCCTGCCTCCAGAGCATGTCTCTTGACATCGCTCCAGCAGATTGCTATAATTTAGGTACAACTAAATTATCTTTTTGTTAAAACAAAGTATGAATGTATAGAACCAATGGTATGAAGAGAGGAACAGTATTCTCATGAACCGCTGTCTTACCATCTTGCTCATGCCGATCCTGCTGCTGACCATGCTCACGGCCTGCGGCGCAGCAACCAGCACCTCCGATGCAGGCCAGCAGCGTCTCAACGTGGTGGCAACCACGGGACAGATTGCAGATACGGTTGCCAATGTGGGTGGTGATCACATAGAATTGACCACCTTGCTCGGCCCCGGGATCGATCCGCATTCGTATGTGCCCACCGAGGGCAATATGACTACGCTGCAGAACGCACAGGTTATCTTTTATAACGGCCTGTATCTTGAAGCCCGTATGGATCGGGTTTTGCAACAGATCGCACAGAATGGCAACGTCACCGTCGTGGCCGTGGCCGAGACATTGCCGGAGTTGTCGCTATTAGGCTGGGAGCCAGAAGCGGGCAAGCCCTACGATCCGCACGTCTGGAACGATGTGCGGCTCTGGATGCAGGTCACCGAAACCATCCGCGATACGCTAAGCGCCGCCGATCCAGCGCATGCCGAGATCTACACCACCAATACTGCGGCCTATATTGAGGAGTTGCAAACGCTACACAACGACATTCAGGCAGCCGTGAGCCAGATTCCGCAAGAGCGGCGCGTGCTGGTGACCGCGCACGACGCTTTTGGGTACTTTGGACGGGCCTATGGCTTTGCGGTCGAAGCCGTGCAGGGTATCAGCACTGAGACGGAAGCCAGTACCGCCGACATTCAGGCCCTGGCCAGTCTGGTGGTAGAACGACAAGTTCCGGCCATTTTTATCGAGACCACCATTTCGCCGCGCACGATTGAGGCGGTACAGGCGGCCGTGCAGGCGGCGGGACACGAAGTCAAGCTGGGTGGCGAACTGTTTTCGGACGCGCTGGGCGAGCCGGGTACGCCCGCCGGTACCTATATCGGCATGATGCGCCATAATACCGACACGATTGTCGCGGCGCTGCGCTGATACCCCGGCTGAAGCCGGGAATCTGGGCAACCCGGAGTCTCGGCTCCTACCGAGGCAGAGCAATAGAAATGAGAGAACGTATAGATGCATACCAATACCCTCGCAATCGAAGTCACCGACCTGACCGTGGCCTACCGCGATAATCCGGTTCTGTGGGATGTTGATCTCGCCGTGCCGGCTGGTATACTTATGGCGATCGTCGGCCCGAACGGGGCCGGTAAGACCACGTTGATCAAAGCCATCCTGGGTCTGGTACCCATCGCCGCCGGCCAGACGCTGATCTATGGCAAGCCCTACGCGGTACAACGGCGACTGGTTGGCTATGTACCACAACGGGGCAGCGTGGACTGGGATTTCCCCACCAGCGTCCTCGACGTGGTGATGATGGGGCGCTACGGCGCACTGGGCTGGATTCGGCGTCCCGGTCGGCGGGAGCGCGACCTGGCATACGAGGCGCTAGAGAAGGTGAAGATGCACAACTTTGCCGACCGGCAGATCAGCCAGCTTTCGGGTGGACAGCAGCAGCGCGTCTTTCTGGCGCGGGCGCTGGTGCAGGATGCACAGGTATACTTTATGGACGAGCCGTTCCAGGGCGTCGATGCTACCACCGAGCGCACAATTGTCACCTTGCTGCAAGAGTTGCGTTCCGCTGGCAAGACAGTGGTGGTGGTGCATCACGATCTGCAGACCGTGCCGCAGTATTTCGACTGGGTGACGCTGCTGAATGTGCGGCGCATTGCCAGCGGCATGGTGTCCGAAGTCTTTACCGAGGAAAATTTACGTCTGACATACGGTGGCCGGGTTACGCTCATCGGTCACAATTCAGCATCATCCATGCTGTCTGAGCCGCTGTCAGCCGCCGATCATAACAAAGGATAGAAATATATGGATCTGATGTCTATGCTCCAGGCCGTTCTGTTTAACTACACGCTGCGCACGGTGGCGCTAGGCGCGGCCACACTGGGCATCGTTAGCGGGGCGCTCGGCTGCTATGCCGTGTTGCGGCGGCAGGCGCTGCTGGGCGATGCGATGTCGCACGCGGCGTTGCCGGGAATCGTCCTGGCCTTTTTGCTGACCGGTACACGCCAGCCGCTGGTGCTGATGCTGGGAGCCATGGTTGCCGGCTGGCTGGCAACGCTGGCGCTGATCGGCATTGTGCGCACTACGCGCATCAAAGAAGACAGTGCGCTGGGCATCCTGCTCTCGGTCTTTTTTGGCTTTGGCATGGTGCTGCTGGCTCTGGCACAGAAGCAACCCAATGCAGCCCAGGCCGGGTTGAGCAAGTTCCTGTTTGGACAGGCGGCATCGCTGGTCGTGCGTGATGTGGTTACGATGGTGGGATTGGGTACTGTGGCGCTGCTGCTGATGCTGTTGTTCTGGAAGGAGTTCAAGTTGTTGAGCTTCGATCCCGATTTTGGGACTACCCAGGGCTTTCCCATCCGGCTGCTCGACATCGGCTTAACGGCGCTGATCGTCGTCGCCATCGTGGTGGGGCTGCAAACGGTCGGCGTAGTGTTGATGAGTGCCATGCTGGTGGCCCCTGCCGCCGCCGCCCGACAGTGGACGGATCGGCTGGGAGTGATGGTTGCGCTGGCGGCATTTTTTGGGGCGCTGGCGGGGGTGGTTGGTGCGATGATCAGTGCCACCGCCCGTGGGATGTCGACTGGCCCGACCGTGGTGCTGTGCATCAGCGCGATCGTGGTGTTCTCGATCTTCTTCGCGCCCAACCGGGGATTGGTGTGGAATATGGTACGCCAGCAACGCAACCGGCAGCATCTGCTGCGCAGAGTTGACCGCGAACTGGTGTTGGAACCGGAATGAAATCGTCTATGACCAGTACCGCGCACAGCATGCACATTCGGCAGCTAAACAGCCCGCAATGGGATCGCCCGGCCCGTAAACGGGCGGGCTACTCCTGAGCGAAGCCCGCCTGCGCGGGCTGACGCACCGACCGCACCGGTAGTCTTTGCCCCGCCGTAGCTCGACGATTCAGCGTCCGGGCAAACGCGACTGCGTAACTCTTGTCATGCGAAAGGTATCACGCTTATGACTCCACAACTTGAAGTACAACTGATCGCAACCATTATTGCGGCTGCATGTGCGCTGCCGGGCGTGTTCCTGGTGTTGCGCCGGCAAGCGATGATAAGTGATGCGATCAGTCATACGGTTTTGCTGGGAATTGTGATCGGTTTTTTTGTGGCGCGTAGCCTGGATTCGCCGTTGCTGTTTCTTGGCGCGGCGCTCACCGGGGTACTCACGGTGAGCCTGGTGGAACTGTTGCAGCGCACACGCCTGGTCAAAGAAGATACCGCGATTGGCCTGGTCTTTCCGGCCCTGTTTAGCATTGCGGTGATTATGATTTCGCGCTATGCGGGCAATGTGCATCTGGACATTGACGCCGTATTGCTGGGCGAACTGGCTTTCGCGCCTTTTGATCGTATGCTTGTCGCTGGTCTCAGCCTGCCGCGAGGTCTGGTCGTCGGTTCAGCCATCTTGCTGCTCAACCTGCTGTTTATCATTGTTTTCTACAAAGAACTGAAGCTGGCAACCTTCGACATTGGACTGGCGGCTACGCTCGGCTTTGCGCCCGGTTTGCTGCACTACGCGCTGATGACGCTGGTTTCGGTCACGGCAGTGGCGGCATTCGATGCAGTGGGTGCGATTCTGGTGGTAGCCTTGATGATTGCGCCACCGGCAGCGGCCTATCTGCTGACCGACCACCTGCCACGCATGATCGGCCTGAGCATGCTGATCGGCATCGCCAGCGCGATTAGCGGCTACTGGCTGGCGCGGTACCTGGATGTCTCGATTGCTGGCTCGATGGCGACGATGACCGGGGTAGCGTTTACGCTGGCGCTGTGCTTTGCGCCGCAGCGGGGCTTGCTGGCCGTGGCGTACCGTCGCATGCGCCAGCGCTGGGAGTTTGCGCAGCAGATGCTGGCGCTGCACCTGCTGCACCACGAAGGCACACCCGAAGCGGTGAGCGAGGCGCGGGTGGAACACCTGAACCGACATATGCGCTGGGCACCCGCTTTTGCCATCCGGGTGGTACGTCGCGCCGAGCAACGCGGCCTGATCCAGCGCCAGGGCGAGTTGCTACTGCTAACTGACGCCGGGCGACAGATGGCACAGCAGGTGAGTGTGCGTTAACAGGGATACCTGACAGGAGTTATGCGGTGGGTCATTCACCGACTATTGTCGCCTGCGGCAGCCCTGCGGCAGCGTGGAAAAGACAAAGGTACCGCTTTGCCGAAGGCGAAAAGGCGAGTTGACCATCCCACCGCGTAAGTCCTATAACTGACCAGAGTTACGCGTGCCACGCTCAGGCACCTTTGTTGCCCCTGTTTGCTTGACACCATCAGCGCGGGCGCATCTGACGTAGATCGTTCGAGCGTTCAAGCGGGGAAGCGTGCAAGCGGGGAGCGTGCAAGCGGGGAGCGTGCAAGCGGGGGAGCGTTCAAGCGTTCAAGCGGGGGAGCGTTCGAGCGTTCAAGCGGGGGAGCGTTCGAGCGTTCAAGCGGGGGAGCGTTCGAGCGTTCAAGTGGCCAGGCGTTCGAGCGTTCGAGCGTTCAAGCGTTCTAACGTTCAAGCGTGCGAAAACGTTGGAGCGTTCCACCGCAAGAATGTGTCCACACTCAGACATGTACAGCGTTCCACCGCAAGA
>CALANA010000034.1 GCA_937925925.1 uncultured Chloroflexales bacterium
GGCGCGGCTTCGCCGCGCCGCACCAGACAGGGGATTTTGACGGAGAGGCGTTGCATGCAACGCCTCTCTGCCCCGCGACATCTCGTTCCAGGGGAAGTCTCATTGTAATATGAGAAAGCGTAAGACTGACCAACGGATGCGGAAGGTCGAAGTCAAATTGGTATTAGTCGTGATGAGTAATAAAGAGGTACTACTATGAAACGAATACTGGCGCTGTTACGGCGCGATGTGCTGGCAACCAGCAAGGACGCGCTGCTGATCTATACCGTTGTTGCACCGCTACTGCTGGCGTTTGGCGCACGCCTTTTTCTGCCAGCGGTCGGCCAGGCGACGATCAACGTGGTTGTGACCGAGGATATGCCACCAGGGTTAATCGAACGGCTGGCGGACTATGTGCATGTCGAGGTCGTGGCCGATCAATCCACGCTGGAGCAGCGTGTGCTGGCTTTTGACGATACGGCGGGCATCATAATGCAGGCCGATGGATCGTACACGATACTGCTGGAGGGTAACGAAACGCATGACACCGAAGTGCTGCCGGAGATGGTGCTGCGCAAGGTGTTGAGCGCGGATGATGCCCCCCTGACGCTGCACACGGTCGATGTGGCTGAAGCGCCGTTTCCCTTCCGTGAGATGATCGGGGCTTTTATGGCCTTGAGTATGTTGTGCATTGGCAGCATGGTCATGAGCCTGAATATTGTTGAGGACAAGGAGTGTCGCGTGATGCAAGCGCTGGGCGTTAGCCCACTGAGCCGGGGCGAGTATGTGGTGGCGCGTAGCCTGCTGGCGTTCATGGTGACGCTGGTGATTGTTTTTAGCGCACTATGGCTGTTGGGAATCGTCGCCTTTCAGCATTTGCACATGCTGCTGGCGGTGCTGATTGCCGCCCTGTTTGCGGTGCTGATCGGCTTTGTGATCGGCGTGATCAGTGGCAACCAGATTGCAGCCATTGCCAATATTAAGTTCAGCGTGCTGCTGTTTCTGCTACCCGCCATCCTGACGCTGCTGCTGCCGGAGCGCTTCTGGCTGGCGCTGGCCTGGCTACCAACCTATTGGGCGTTCGTCAGCTTCCGCGCCATTCTGGTGGAGGGGGCGCTGTGGTCAGAACTGTGGCTGCCGCTGGGGGTCAATCTGGCGTTGAGCCTGGCTTTCATTGCTGTTGTCTACCCGTGGCTGCGCGGGAAGCTAGAACTGGGGTAAGGCGCTAACCCTGGAGTGCGTTGACGCAACCGCATGCGTATGCTACAGTTATCGGGCCAGCACCATGCCGTGCTGTCCGTATTGGACAGTGACACAGCATGTGTACAGATCAATCACAGCGAGAATGAGGAAGAATGAAACCTTATACCGCCGATACGAGTGCCGAGGCCCACCGCCGCCATGTAGAGAATGTGCGGGCCATGACGCCGGCTGAACGGGTTGCGGCGGCGTTTGATCTCAGCGCCTGGGCTATGCAGCGGGCGCTGATGGTGATCCAGCAGCAGCATCCAGGCATTGACGAACAGGAGGCGCGCCTGATTTTATTGGAACGGCTCTATGGCAAGGAACTGGCCGAACGTGCCCGCCGTTGGCGTCAGGCCTGGATGCAGCAGTATGAATGAGACGTTTTATCGTGTCCTCAGTGTGGTGGCAGAGGCATTCGAGGAGTTGAACATTGGCTACTATATTGGTGGCTCAGTTGCCAGCATTACCTATGGTATGCCGCGTTCAACGATGGATGTCGATATAGCTGCTGAAATTCAGCACAGCCATGTACAACCACTCGTTGTCCGGCTTGCGCCGCTCGGCTATATTGATCCTGGATCGATGTATGAAGCTATTACCGCCCGCAGTTCTTTTAACATCATTCCATTACAGGGGCCAGCCAAAATCGATGTGTTTATTTCTAAGGGGCGGCCATTTGATCATGCGCTTTTTAATCGTGTGCGTTACGTTGAGCTTGATGTGGGTACTCCACGTCCGTTTGCGCTGCCGTCGCCCGAAGACATCATTCTCCTGAAGCTCGATTGGTTTGTGCAAACGAATCGGATGTCGCTGCATCAATGGCCGGATGTCTTAGGTATTCTCCAGAGCCAGTATGATTGCCTGGACTGGGCATATCTCCAACATTGGGCCGCAATCCTGGGACTTACCACCTTACTCGATCAGGCTCGTGCCGAAGTTGGGATGTGAAGCTGCCCTGGCTGCCGTTAGCGCAAGTGGCTCGCCCACCCCGCGCCCCAGAGGAACATGCTACGTCGCCACATCCTCGCCTCGTCGCCTCCTCGCCTGTCGCCTCGTCGCCTCGTCGCATCCTCGCCTCGTCGCATCCTCGCCTCATCACATCCTCGTCGCCACCAGCAGACCATACTCCATGGCCCCCTCTTCATAAGCCCGCCGCAGCGCGGTAAACGAGTCGGTAAACGCCTGGACATCACGCCCAAAGAGCGGGGCAATCCAGCGCAACAGCGGTTGATCGCGCAACGCAATGCAGATGTCCCACGTGCGCGTTACGTGTGGCGTAATAATGCGCGTCTGTGTCGGCTGCAAACCGGCGCTCTCAAACCACTGCTGGTAATCGGCTAGCGTACCAAAGGGATGGCACAACATGCCTTGCTCTACTTTTTGCCGCAACGCTACCGCTGCTGCCGAAATGTGTGTACCGGCCAGCCAGGCCGCCACACACAAGGTACCACCAGGTCGCAATACGCGCCAGGCTTCCCGCGCAAAATGCAGCCGATCTGCCAGATGCTCACTGCACTCCACACACCACACCAGATCCACGCTCTGTGCTGGGAGCGGCCAGGCCTGCTGTGCGTCGGCCACCTGGATCTGCACCCGGTTGTGCAACCCCGCTCGCCGCAGGTTGAACTGACCGATCAGTCGCTGCACTGGACTCAGCGTAATGCCCAGACCCTGTGCTGCGGTATTTTTGGCAAACCACTGCAACGAGCCACCATACCCACAGCCCACATCGAGCATACGCCCGGGCTGCGGTCGTCCTGCCAGGCTGTGCAACTCCACGATCAGTCGTTCCTGCGCAGCCGCCTGATCACTTGTATCGACCGCATCCGTCCAGTAGCCATGATGAACATGGCGGCCCCACAACCCATAGTAAAACGGTGCCAGCAGATTATAGTGCGTCTGGATACGCCTGGTCAGCGTAGTCATACCTTACCCCTTCATGCACAAACACCTACAAACGCCCGATCACATGCCCGATCACCAGTTCCTCGGTCATTACATATGCAGGTTGGCCGATCAGACCGGCAATAGCCTGCGCCACATCTTCCGGTTGGAGCATATTGGCCCGATTCCACGTCCCCGGAATCGCATCCCACAGTGCCGTATCAGTGGCAGCCGGGAATACTACCGTGACCCGAATGCCGCGTGGTCGTAACTCCTCGCGCAGCGCGTTGGAGAATCCCAATACACCATACTTGGCCGCCGCATACGCCGACCAGTTGGGGAAGGCTTGACGTGAGGCAACTGAAGCCACATTGACAATCAGCGCACCCGTGGGCATATGGGCAAGCGCATACTTGCACGTTAAAAACGTGCCTGTCAACCCGACCTGGAGCGTCCGTTCCCAATCGGCCAGCGTCAATTCGTGGCACGGCGCAACGATGGCACCACCAGCGCTGTTCACCAGCACATCGATCTGTCCGGTGGTGGTAGCAGCAGTTTCAAGCAACTGGTGTACCTGCACCTCGCTGGTCACATCACATGCGACCGGCGTCACTCTGGCCCCTAACTCCTGGGCAAGCGTAGCAACCTGATCCAGATCAGTGATCGAGCGTGCAGCCAGAAACAGCCGTTTGCCAGTATCCGCCAGCGCCAGCGCCGTTGCCCGCCCGATGCCCCGCGATGCACCAACCACCACAATAACCTGTTCCTGCCTCTGAGCCATGCATTCCTCTCCTTTTTTGCTGCTGCACCTGCCTCACACTATGCGCTTCATCGCCACCCCCACGCCCTCCTTCCTCTAACGCAACGCACCCTGAGCGTAGTCGAATGGAGTATCAGCATTGAAACACATCATTGCCTCTTTCTTTAACACAAAGACGCAAGGCAGCAAAGGCATAAAGGGATCACGTTCGCAGAAGCACAGGCACTGCCGTTCAGTCACCCTTTGCTGTCACGCCATACACCACATAAAAACCTCTGCGTCTTTACTCCTTTGCGTTAAAGAAAAAGCCTCTGTGCCTGACCACGTATCTCAATCACGATTAACGTGGCTCATAAACTCGGCCCGCGTTGTCGCATCATTGCGAAACACACCGCGCATCGCGGAGGTTGTCATCCGCGCATTGGCCTTTTTCACACCGCGCATCACCGCACACATATGCAACCCTTCCGATACCACTGCCACCCCCTGCGGATGCAAGGCATGGTCAAGAAAATCCGCAATCTGCACGGTCATGCGCTCCTGAACCTGCAATCGACGCGCATACATCTCGACAATGCGCGGAATCTTACTCAAGCCAATCACCTTACCATCAGGAATATAAGCCACATGTACCTTGCCCATAAACGGCAACATATGATGTTCGCACATGCTATAAAAGTCAATATCCTTCACCAGCACCATCTCGTCATAGTCCACACTGAACACTGCGTCATTGATCAGCGCTTCGGGATCGATATGATAGCCTGCGGTTACCTCGGCATACATACGCGCCACGCGAGCCGGTGTTTTGAGTAACCCCTCACGTTCAGGTTGCTCACCAATCGCATGCAAAATCGTATGCACTGCCGCCTCGATCTGGGAATTGGTATCAAAGGTAAGTCCCTCGATCTTGCCCCGGCCAGGCATTATCAAACTTGTATATTCTGAGTGATCAAAATCCATCGTGACCGGACTGGTGTAACTATGTTGTCCATTACCATTGATTGTCATACATGTATCCATTCATAAAGAATTCAGAAGTAAGGAGCCAATGTGTGGCCCAATGACCGCAGTTGTATAGAAAGATCACCAAATCATTCACCTGTGTATTCAAACACGTTTTTCTTTGTCTCCCAGAGTTTGAGATGTGCCAGACGGCCTTCAAACCGGGGAGCCAGTTCATTCCATAAGTACACCACGATATTTTCAGCCGTCGAAACCTGGCTGTGAAAGGCACTGATCTCGCGATCTAGATGCTTATGATCGATCTGATCCAGAACGCTATGCACAATACGATCCATATCTGGAAGATCCATAACCATGCCGGTTAAAGGATCAATCGTTCCCTTGACTGTCACTTCCAATGTATAGTTGTGACCGTGCCCACGGGGATTATTGCACTTGCCGTACACCTCCAGATTTTCAGCATCAGAAAGGGCGGGTGCATGCAACCGATGAGCAGCCGAGAAGACATAGGAGCGGGTAAAGCTCGCTTCTTCCGTACCATCATACTCGGCCCACAGATCCTGCATTTCATACAGCCGCAGCCGTGCAAGCACCACCCCGGTTGGCAAGCGTGGAGCAATCAATCGCCACAACACGCGTACAATATTCTCCGTCGTTGGTATCTGTTCATGAAAATAGGGCGTATCTTCATTTAGATAGGCATGGTCAAATTCTTCCAGCACAGTGTTTACCAGTGCTTTCAGATCGGTCATATTCATCGCCATGCCAGTTATCGGATCGATAGGCCCGGTAATAGTGACATCAAGCGTATAATTGTGACCATGACCATAAGGACTGGTACACTTGCCAAAGACGCGCTTGTTCTGTTCGGCACTCCACTCTGTACGCCAGTAGCGATGCGCTGCCGAAAATTCAAAACGCCGAGTTGCATACACCATAAACCATAGGCACGGTGGGCAGTTGTTTAACAGGAGCCTGCGCCGTTGCCTGTCCTCCTTCCAGGGTATAATCAATTTAAAGAAATATATGTACACACACACGGTTGCATTGCCTGATGTTTCTTCCACGCCGCCGCAGGCATAAATGGGCGGTGAATAACCCACGGCGTACATCCTGCAAGTGACTCGTACAAGAGTCGGAGTCCAGGCTTTAGTCTGAGTAACCCTCCACGCAGGCTAAAGCCTGGATCGCAGTTAACCATTGGGATAGATTTGCTATACAACCATGTTGCCGCAGATAGCGACCGCTTTCACAAATCTTATACGGCCCATCAGGCAATCGGTATTGATACACTCGCTGCTCAGCGTATTGGATTTGCTGAAGACGTGCGAAAGCTCTGTTTTTTGATGAGCCTGAAAAGCATTATACCTGAATTCTTTTGCACAGGGTAGCCAATAATTTGATGTAACTAGTCACACGCGGGGGGAACGCGCACCCCAGGGAGCGCAGGCGTTCCGCTCTCCGTCGCCTATGCGTGGGGAAGATGCCCCCACTCCCAGCAGAAAAGTAAAAAAAGTGAACACGTACAATTTGATAAACCTGCTCTTGACCATCCCTTAACGACGGTGGTAGAGTAGACGTAATGCAAACAGCATACAGTCAGGCACAGGCATTGGGCAGATTGTGCGCCATATCGGCGCGGGAGCGAAGATAAAGATCATGGCATCTACACAGATCTTGATTGTCGAAGATCAGGCGATCGTCGCCCACGATATGCGCAAAAAATTAGAAACGTTGGGGTATAGCGTATCGGGTATTGTGGCGTCAGGAGAAGAAGCTATCCAACAAACCGCAGCACTCCGACCTGATCTGGTGTTGATGGATGTACAACTCGAAGGGGCGATAGATGGTACTGAGGCAGCCAGATATATTCATACTTACTTTGATATTCCTATTATTTTTATCACCGCTCATGCTGATGCTGAAACCTTGCAGCGTATCAAAGTAAGCGAACCATCTGGCTATATTCTGAAGCCCTTTAATCTTCATGAACTTTCTTCTGTTATTGAGTTGGCATTATACAAACAACAAAGTGAAAAGAAAATAAAAGAGCGTGAACAGTGGCTTACTACTATCTTGCACAGCATCAGTGATGCGGTTATTACAACCGATATTCACGATCATATTACTTTGATGAATCCCTTCGCCGAAATACTGACAGGTTGGACGCAAACTGAGGCGATTGGCCGTACATTGACCGATGTGCTGAGGATTACAAACAATACTGTACCGATGAAGCTTGAATCTGGAGTGCATAGCAGCAAGAATACCAACGATCATCTGTTATGCCGTACTCGAGATGGGCAGGTATTGACTATTCTGCGCAGTGCTGCACCTATTCGTAATGACCAGGGCGTTACCACTGGCACCGTGTTTGTTTTTCGAGACATTACTGAGCGTAAGCGAGCTGAAGAAGAGCTGCAACAGTATGCCCATCGCCTGGAAATTTTGCATCAGATCGACCATGCTATTCTCAATGCCCAGTCATTAGAAGAAATTGCCCATGCCACCTTGAGCCGCTTATGTTATTTGATACCTTATACATGTGCCAGTATTCTTATGTTTGATCACGCAACGCAAACAACCGTTGTGTTGGCACACAATGACGAAACCATGGTTCAAACGGCCACCGGTAATCAAGGACTATCAGACCAGGTTTCAGCGCTTACGAACAGCTTACAGAATGGCTGTCATGTTGATACTGATAGTACACGAGCCAACCTGAATATTCCGCTGATCGCCCATGGCAAACTGATAGGCTTGCTCTCATTAGAAAATGATACACCGCAGGCCTTTAGTTCTGAACAGGTACAAATTGGACGTGAAGTTGCCAACCAGTTGGCGATTGCTATTCAGCATGCCCGCCTGTTGCAGCAGACGCAAAACCAGGCCGCAGAATTGGAGCAGCGTGTTGCTGAACGTACAGATGAGTTAACCATTGCCAATGCCCAGTTGCAGCAAGAAATTCAGGAGCACTGCCGTACAGAACAGAGCCTCCGCGAAAGCCAGCAGTGTATTCAGCATTTTGCCGAAACGCTGCGTGAACGTGATGTCTTATTGCGCGGCATTCTCGACTCACTCCCCGAACATATTGCCGTCCTTGACCAACAAGGAACGATTATTGCGGTCAATGCAGCCTGGAAGCGCTTTGCCGAGGAAAATGGTCTACCTGACGATGAATGCACCGGTCTGGGCCGTAACTACCTGGACGTCTACCGTCAGGCGTCCGGGCCATTTGATGAACAGGCGGACATGGCACTCGCTGGCATTCAAGCCGTACTCAATCGCACCATGGCTCACTTTACGCTTGAGTATCCATGCTCGACCCCAACGACCGAGCGCTGGTTTATGATGTATGTGACACCTTTACAGGGAGAACATGGTGGAGCCGTTATTTCGCATATAGATATTACGCAGCGCAAACAAACGGAAGAAACACTGCGTATTAGTGAGGAGCGTCTGAAACTGGCGCTCTATGCCCTTGACGATGGGTTGTGGGATTGGGATATAGTGAAGGATGAGATCTACTTCAGCCCACGCTGGGCCGAGATCCTGGGGTATCATCCCGATGAACTCAAAAGCCACACCGATGTCTGGAACAAACTGGTGCATCCTGATGATATATCCCAGGTATTGCAAGCGCTCTATGATCATCTTGAAGGACGCACACCAGTCTATACAATGGAGCGACGGCTCTGCACAAAATCCGGGGACTGGATCTGGATTCTCGATCAAGGTAAGGTCGTGGCCCGTGATACCAACGGTAATCCCACTCGTATGACCGGGGCGCATAAGAATATTACCGAGCGGAAACATGCTGAACAAGCGCTCACCCGCGCTTTTGCTCGGCTGGAAGATATGAATCAACAGCTACGTCGCAGTCATGACATGGTACAGGCTTTGTTAGAGGGGTTAAACGATGGCCTGGTATTGCTTGATAGTACAGGTTGTATTTTGACGGTGAATCAGTCACTGGCAGCTATGTTTAGTTCCACGCCTGCCAGATTAGTGGGACGCTACTGGGCTGACATGTGTTATAACGCAAATCATACTGTTCTCTTTCCCGGCGAACAGGCATTACTGACACTGTGCGATGGCCGCGCCCGCCGCCAGCGTGAAGGATATACCACTCCTGATGGTCGGACATATATCCTTGATGTCCAGACACTTCCACTGCTGAATGCCGATCAGTCCGTCGATCAGGTTATCCTGCATGTTGTTGATGTCACCGAACGAGTTCACCTCGAAACATTGCAGATCGAAAATGAACGCTTTGCCGCCAGTGGTAAATTAGCGGCTACAGTAGCTCACGAGGTCAACACTCCATTGCAAGCGATTCAAACTTTTCTCTATCTCGCGGATCAAGAAGATAAGCAACAACGCCAGCGCTACCTGGAACTGGCAGGGGAAGAAATTGAGCGTATTAGTCGGATTGTGCAGCAGTTGCTCGATCTCTACCGCCCTCCGCAAGAGACATTGTGTTCATTAGACATCAACGCCTTGATCGAGCGTGTCCTGCTATTGACAGGCAGTACCCTGACCCGCCATGGCATTGATGTTGAATATGACCTGACACCCGATCTGCCATTGTTCTGGGGCGATCCCGATCATCTGACTCAGGTACTGCTCAACCTGGTACTGAACGCAGTTGCTGCAATGCCCAATGGTGGGCAATTACGGTTTCGTACCCGGCCAGACATTGACCAGTTGGCACCGGCATCGTTTCTACCCCTACCAGGAATCAGTTGTACTGAATCACCAAAATTCGTAGTGATCCATATCAGTGATACCGGATGTGGTATTCCGCCCGACATTCTCCCGCATATTTTCGAGCCATTTTTTACCACCCGCTCTGATGGATCAGGACTGGGCTTAACCATCAGTCGCCGCATCATTGCACAGCATGGCGGAACGATCAATGTTGAGAGTATCCCTGGTGTCGGTACAACGTTTGTGATCGTCTTTCCCCTGCACCAGGAGACATTAGACATGGAAATACAGGTAGCTTGATGAACGTAATAATGTCTTCGGTATGCTATACGAGACTATTGGAAAAACTTTCTGTAAGGGATAACTGCATACATCCTGTCATAACACGCGTTATGTGGTGGTATGGTTCGCTCGACTTTTCGCTTTCGGCAGAGTGAAAAAAGGCGTTTTTGCTACTCTACCAAAGGCCAAAAACGCTCTGTTTGAGAGATCACGTATACGCTGTAAATAATTATCGTAAGCTCATAGATAAGACAATGTTGACAACAAAGAGGCGACAATGGACATACATATTATGATGGTTGAGGATGATCAGCGAACTCGCATGGCTCTGACGGCTATGCTAGAAAACGCAGGCTACCGTGTCACTCCGGCGGCCGATGGTGAGACCGCGCTGCAAATGCTGGCTGAACACCATTTTGATGTCATTATCACCGATATCCGTATGAATGACATTGATGGCATTGAAGTTCTGAATGCAGCACGCAATGAGTCACCTGCACCGGCTGTCATTCTCCTGACCGGGTATGGTTCGCTCGAAACCGCGATTGCAGCTATTCGCGCCGGTGCCTATGATTACTTGCTCAAACCATGTTCACCAGCAGCCTTGCTCAAATGCGTTGATCGCGCTTTACAACGACGGAATGCCGAGCAACGCCAGGTGAATGCTTTGCAGACCATTGCCCAGATCGTCGCCCAGTTTAATGAAGAAGATACATTTATAAAATATCTAGATCAAGAGCGTACCACTGATCTGCTACCCCCTGAATCGGTACAACCTGATCGGTACACCTACGTCGGTGCGCTCTGTATTGATCGCTTACGACACACGGTTTTATTCGATAACAAATTACTGCATGTAACACCTATTGAATATGCCTTACTCGAATGTCTGATAGATGCCGGACAACGGGTAGTGTCCTATCGTGAGATCGTGCGCCATACTCATGGTCATGATACAGATGAAGAGGAAGCTCAGACGTTGCTCAAATCCCATATCCGCAATCTGCGGCGCAAAATCCCCGCTCAATATCTGGTAAGTGTACGCGGTACAGGCTATATCCTGGTGAATCCCGATGAGACAGAACAGAACGCCGATTGAAACGCCGACTCCGTACCTCTGGTTTAGAAACCCAATTACTGGCCTGGGGTGCGACCGTTTCTCAAAAACAGGTGCACCCGGGTCAATCAACATTAGCCCCCCACAAATTCTCCCCTCTTTCTCCCCTAAATCTCCTCTAAGATACTCTACTACTCCAGTATTAAGATGTGGTATACAGTATGCACTACAATCAAAAGCATGCCCAATGACTTGAGTTTCGGTTCCAAAAAGAAGACAACCGGAATCAGGCATCATGGTAGTAGTCTATTAAAGACGCAATATACCGTTGTTATTGCAAGGTATCCCTATAACAATTCGAAAAGCGTTGTCAACATATACACGTAGTGGTGAACCCGCAAGTGTGAGCATCCTGGCTGTGTGGTGGGCAAAGGCACGACTCCCACGCTCCAGTATCGACCTACCTGAACCAGAGCGTATGCGTGCGCACAAAGGGTTTTCTCTACGAGGTGGGGAGACCTATCAGCTTATGGCAAATTCATCGGTCTAGTCTTTACCGTTCGGACTGTTATGTTAGAGCCTGTCTGAAAGAGGCGTCAATTAGGAGTGGCTACGCCTGCCAAAAACCCTGTTTTTGCTCGCCGATTGCCTGTGCCTGCCTTTGGCAAGCAGGCAGGGAAGATTGTGAGAGGCAAAGTCCGCGTACACTCCCCCTTTTCAGGCAGCCTGGAGAGCAGCAAGGGTGGTAGCGTGTACTGAGAGATGATGGACGCTTGATTGCAACATCATTCATCATTCATGTCAACACGGTTCAATGCAGAGGAGGAATCCATGAAATCAGATCGAACAATGCAACTGGCGCGCGGTGTTGGTGAAAAGTCTGTCCAGGTTGTCCAACATCAAAATGGTGAGGAAGTCCTCAAAGTCTCCACTCGTTCCCGTCCCAGTGCCGTTGCCGGTGCTATTGCGGGGGTGATCCGCGAGACAGGTACAGCCGAGGTACAATCCATTGGTGCGGGAGCCGCTAATCAAGCAATCAAGGCGATTGCTATTGCCCGTAGCTACTTACGTGAAGATGGGATCGACATCATGTGTGTACCATCTTTTATTGATGTTGAAATAGATCAGGAAGAACGCACTGCGATTCGTTTACTTGTGCAAAAGCGTTGATACTGTCTGATGTGATTTTTTCACGAACAACGAGCAGTGCAGATAAAATTGCAGTGATCTGACGGTATAATACCAATGTGACGTAGCCCTTCCGCATCCGTTGGTTCGTCGTACGCTTGCGCATACGACCATAAGCCTTCCCCTGGAACGAGCGGTCGCGGGGCGGAGAGGCGTTGCCTGCAACGCCTCTCCGCCGACATCCCCTTTCTGGTTGGGAGGACGAATGACACGACCATGCGGAAGGGTCACGTCGAAACGGTATAAGTCGTAAAAAACCAGAGTCCCGGCTGTAGCCTGGGTACCTATTCCCATCTGGGGGAAGCGCGGTCGTCAGCGTTCATGGTGCGCTTAGGAGTGCGGGCGTCGCGCCCGCCATCACGCACATGCGGGCACGATATGCGTATATCCAGGCGGGCATGTTCCCTTGAGGGTGAACGGTTACAGGGAGAGCGACCCTGGCTCAAGCCGAGACTCCGCTGTACAAGTGATACCCAACTCAAGCCGGGACTCTGGTGTCCGAGTGGAACAGTATGGCTGTATGTTCACTGTTGCTACAACCAGTGAGCATAGTGTTTTTAGTATAGCAATTCTACATGCGTTGTGAAGACTGGAGTCCAGGCGTGACGCTGGGAGTACTCCGTACAAGCGTCACGCCTGGATTACCGTTCACAATTGGAATAGGATTGCTATAGTAGACCATAACAAAATTCGATCCATCGCCCCTTGTTTGACTTTTAAGCTTTCTGTTGCTTCCTGCGCACATGGCAGAGCCTGTCTGAAAAAGTCTTGTGCAGTACAGCAACACGGCTGCCCTCATATGAATGTGTAGGAGTCGCCCCAGAAATTTTTTTATTCTACCCACTGTGAAGGGTTTGATTGGTGACAGTCAGGCTTCCAGGTCACACGGGGTCGAATCTAGAATCTGTAGTTTTTTTGACCTCCACCATATCTCCTCTATTTCTCCCCTTAAGATCCCTTTCATATTTCACAAAATAATGTTATAAAAGAAATATAGCGAGGGTTCAACTATATCATAATGGAGGTTTAAGTCATGCCTGATGTCGGTTTTACTTCAGAGTGGATTCCGGGGTTGATGGTTATTCTCTCGATGTTTGTTATTGGCGCAGTGGCCTACATTATGGGCCAGATGAACTCCAAATAGCAGGCCGTGCTTAACATCTGCAAGGAACACTGTTCAGGATTTACTACCTGTGGAGTGTTCCTTGCTTTGTAGCGACTGTCTGACAAGTAGGCTTCGTGCGCCAACAGGCTGCGGCACTACACTGGCAACTAGAATATGTCTTGCAAGCGTTGCAGTGTGTTGTACAAGGTTGATATCAGTTTGCCCGGTGGGACTTCCAGTCGCTCTGTTTTACTTATGCCATAGCTCACAATCCAGTCATATCCATCATGCCACACACTGACCGTGCCACCTGTGGTTGGGATGTGACATTCGGCGCGTTGTGCCTGTTGATTGTAGACTACGCTGGCTGTACTCAGTATCATCCCCACTACATCAAAACCATAGGTGCTGAGATAGTCGTCTGCGTTTAGCTCCTGGCGTAACTGATCGTCCAGATGCTGTGTAGCCTGTCCGAATACCACCATCGCTGGATCTGGTGCTGGTGCGCTGCCAGGAGTAGTTGACTGATGAGACTGGCTCGCAAGTTGGACGGTAGCAATCCAACGTCTATCATCACGTTGCACTACAGTCTCCATGATGGCTAAGCGAGTACCAAAGCATTCCTTGAGTTCAGCAAGTATCGTCAGGGCCGCATCCTGTGTAGCAGCCGTAATATCCAGTTGTACATGCATTACATATCCTTACTTACAAGAGTTACGCGGTGATATAGCAAGCCTATACCAGTGTACATCCGAGTCCATACTTGAGCCTCGACGGAGTGCTATCCAGACTCAAGTATGGACTCCGGTTCTTGATGACTGATGTAGTACTCCAACGAAACTCCGTCTCCTTGCTGGTGCGGGGGCCTGCGACCTCCGCACCAGCAAGGAGATTTCGGCGTAGAGGCGTTGCATGCAACGCTTCTACGCCCCCTGGACAGTTCGTTCCAGGGGAAGTCGCATTGGAGTAGTAGGATTGCCTATGCTCAGGTCGCTTTTTTGTCTATCGCAATAGCGAACAAACGCTTGATTTCTCTGGGTAATTTCGCTATAACGAAATCATCCAGAGAAAAACACCGGGACTATTCTGAGGACTGCTCCTCGATTTGAACATGCTGGAGCCGTTGCCGTGCTTGCTGCGTCAGGGTCTGTAACTGTGACAATGTGGCATCCAGACTATGAATATCAGCTACACTCAACGTTTCCAGGCGCGGCAGCGAGCGTTGCAATGACTGACATGTGCGCTGGATCTGTTCGTGCAGGGGTGGCAACCAGCGCGGTGGTGCGACGGTGGCCGTAGTCATAGCGTGACGGCGGGCACGCGCCACCAATCGCGCCACAGTCGGCCCATCAATGGGCGAGCGTCGCCAGAAATGCGGCGCTGTTTGCTCTTCGGTTCCTTCATCAGTAGGCTTCGAGCTAGATCTTTCGGTCACAATACTGTGCAACCGTTCCAGGATGCCATCGATCTGTATCGATGTCAATTCACCGGATCGTAGCGCACTGTGGAGGGTACGCACCTGGGTCTCTTGCAGTCGTAACAGAGCCACTCGGCGCTGCTGAGCTGGCGAAAAAGCCATCATTCGTAGCAACTGCTGGCGGCGAGCGCGACTCATCTGAAAGCGCGTCTCCACTTCCTCCCAGGGAGCATCATTTAACGCCTGTTTCATCTGATATAAGGACCATGCCCGTTCCATATCACTAAACTCTTCGCGCTCCTCGTTCTCAACATACTGAATATGCACCCGCTCAGCTGGTGTGGGTGGATCAACCACGACAGCGTCAAGCAAGGGCTTTCCGACCAGATAAGCAGCCGTCCAGCGCCGCTGCCCGACCAGGATGAGATAGCGTGCTTGCGGATAATCATTACTCGTTCCAGGGAAAATAACAATAGGTTGGATTTGACGCTCCTTGAGCGAGTCGCCCAGGGTCAATAACTCCGCTACCAGTTCTTGATACTCACTGACTGGCTGACCATCGACCACCAACTGCTCTGGCAGGGGCAGAAACCGTGGTTGCTGCATATCGGGGCGTGTGTCTGGCGCGATATGGGCCACGGGAATAGCCTGAATAGTTCGATCGCGGATCATCTGTTCAAGTGCGCCGCCAAAATGCATGCTGGCAGCTAAAACAGCGGCCTGGGCATCAGGCGCAGCGGTCGCGTCGGTCTGTTCTGCGGCAGGAGATACCAGCATAGCTGCTCGTTCTTGTAACGCCTTGAGTCGATCCGTTGTTTTTGACGACACTATGCTCCTCCATCCAGGCTAATCAGTTCCTCGACCAGATCCAGAAACAGATTGCGCACTTCACCTGCATCAGAACCAGTATAACGAAATACACTCTGCTGCAATCCGGCTGAGTCGCGCAACGAAGCACGGATGGGGATAATGGTACGCATTAACTGTTCGCTATAAAACTGACGCAGGGTATGATCGTAGATCATATCTCCGGCACTGCGTGGGGCATAGCGATTACGGATGATGCTGACTCCGCGCAAATGCGGGTTGATACGCCGGGCCTGAGCCACCGAGTCAATTAATGCGCGTAAGGCTCGCAGAACAAGATTCTCCGACTGGACGGGTGCAATACAGCGGGTTGCTGCGGCCAGGGCGGTTGCCAGCACTGGCCCACGTGCGGGTGCCAGATCCAACACCACAATATCATAATGTGGAGCAGGCTGGCGAATCTGATCCAGCGCATCCTGAAGGGAAAAGATACCGCTATTAGGAGAACTTGCCAACTGTATCGGCAGACTTGCCATCGCTGCGTGGGCCGGAATGAGCGCGACTCCTTCTTCGGTCGGGCGAATACACTCCGTTACCTTCCGCCCGTTTATAACGCCGATAATACTATCCTCTGGCCGCAGTTGTTCTGCATCGCAGCCCAACCACTGACTGGCATGGGCCTGTGCATCAAGATCTATTAGCAGGACACGCAAGTTCAATCGACTAAAGGCGGCGGCAAAGTTGACCGCCAGACAGGTTTTGCCAACTCCGCCTTTTTCAAGCGCTAAGGCATAAATATGCATCCCAACTTTTCCTTCAAGAGAACACCCAATTCACGATCAGTCCTGCCCTTACCAGACTTTGCCGCATCAGAAAAAGAAATACCTGGGGGCGTAAACATTACGCGGAGCCATTCTTTGGAGTTGCATCGCGCAAAGTATAGAAGGTTCCGAGGCTGCTGTCAAGTATGTATCGCCTGCGAGGATGCGAGCATGCGGTGCGCGGCCATTTTAGGGAATAGGAAACAGAAATAAACCACGCATATCACGCATACCACGAATAAAAAAAGAGAGCCTTGAGACGTGAGGCGTGAGGCGCGAAGACACGAAGTCGCACGGAGTGCGTCCCTCCGGGGCACGGGCGGACATTCCCGTTCGTCTCGTCACTAACGATGACTGGCGGACAGTGGGGGTTGCGAGGCGAGGCGATACGCAAGCACACGGGTTTCTACCGCAGAGGGCGCAGAGGAACGCAAAGGAGGTATTTTCAAGCGGAAAAGGTAGAGTGAGAAGATGCTCTTTTTTAACGCAAAGACGCAAAGGCGCGAAGTCCGACGCTGCATGGAGCGCGTCCCGCCGGGACACGGCGCGGTCGTTCCGGCTCCGCCCGATCTATACGCCAGACGACGACCACTGATGGGGCGTGCAGCGTTTTTCCGTTGGCATGTGCTAACGTGCTAATGTGCTAACGTGCCAACAGAGATACCTTTATGCCTCTTCGTCCTGGCGTCAAAACAAGAGGCAATCAGCAATCAGCGATCACTGGATCACTTGCCGCCATTGCTAAAAGCAAGAGCGCCTGCATACCCCGACCTAGATTGGTGGGTACAATATATTCATCGCTGCGATGCGCGTTCTTGCCATTCGCCAATCCGACACACACAGCAGGAATGCCCTGGCTCAACGGAATGTTTGCATCGGTACTGCTCTGGACATACGACACCGTTGCACCGACGGCGGTATAGGCTGCATGAGCCGTACGAATTAAGGGATGCTCGCGGGCAATTGCTCCCGCCGGGCGATCACCGACTATCGTCAGCGTTACCTGTGCTTTTGGATAAAACGATGCTTCATCGGCAACAATAGTCTCCACTTGCATACTCAGAGTCAGGAGCGCTGCGGGATCGACCGAACGTAGATCAAGTAAGAGGCTGGCATGTTCAGCAATCGTATTGACGGCCGTGCCTCCGCTAATCACACCGAGATTGAACGTACTACGCGGCTCCAACGTGACGGGCAACTCGGTCAGGCGACTGGCAATACGTACAAGTACATGCACAGCACTCACATTGCCAAAATCACCCCAGGAATGACCACCAGGCGCCGTCACATCGATCCGATAGCGCCGCACCCCTATCGCCTGGTGGTGTAATTTCCCAAAGTCACAACCTTCCAGAACAATCACGGCCCCGATCTGCGCCCGTAAGCGTTCAATCACTGTCCGCATCCCACACAGGTCGCCGAGTCCTTCTTCGCCCACATCGGCCACAAACCAGATATCGTGAATATGCGGTAGATCATATTCCTGAATCACCTGCGCCAGGTGCAGCAACGCTGCCACACCCAGGCTGTTATCGCCAATACCAGGGCCATACAACTGCTCGCCGACCTGCCGTAGCGTGAGATCAGTATCCTGAGGAAAAACCGTATCCATATGAGCGGTCACAAGTAGTGCCGGCCCACTGACACGTCCAGGGTGCCGACCATAAATATTACCAATGGTATCACGTTGCAAATCATACAACTGAAGCGCTTGCATATATTCCAGCACAAAATCACCACGGCGCTGCTCGGCAAAGGTAGGTGCGGCAATTTGCTGAATGGTCATTGCCGTATCTAAAACCGGGCCATAGTCTGTCAACCGACGCAACGCGGCCACTACTAGTGCATGCTGTTGCCAATGATGTATATTTATCACTGCTACCTCAACGTCCTACAGAACTTACGTGGTCACTTGAGCAACCACCTTTTTCGCCTTTAACAGAGCGGTACTTCTCTGTTTTTTATGCCCTATTTTTTGGGGCAGAGGAAGAATAGGGTACAAAATTATGGTTCCTTCCCTGCAGCAGCAGACGAAACCGGTCGGCGGATACCCGCATTGCACACGTCCTGTACTAAAACAAAATTATCTAAGCAGTAACCCGTTCTCCTATGCGCTCCCGATCTTCTGCGGGTTAGAAACCAGCATCCCGGCTTTAGCCAGATGATGGCCCGAAACCAGCCATAACCCGCGATCTCACAAAACATCATGTATCAAGGATAACAGGATACGATTTGCCGTCGCTATAAATATGTGGCATACTGAAGCTTACATTTTTATCGACAGCAGGAGTGAACCATGTCATTGTTGTCACATGCTACTATCGCTCACATCGCCGATCATGCGGGAAAGATCGTCACCCTGAGCGGCTGGATCTACAATAAAACAGAGAAGGGTAAACTCGTCTTCCTTCAATTGCGCGACGGTAGTGGTACGATTCAATGTGTGGTGTTTAAAAAGAACGTCAGCGAATCAGTTTTTACCACAGCCCGGTGCCTGACTCAGGAATCATCATGTCGGATAACAGGTACGGTGCGTGCCGACAGCCGTGCGCCGAATGGGTATGAACTTGATGTACACGAGATTGAAATTGTCCACCTGACTCAGAACTATCCCATTAGCCCGAAAGAGCATGGGGTTGAGTTTTTAATGGAGCATCGCCATTTGTGGGTACGTTCAGCAAAGCAGCATGCAATGCTGCGCATTCGCGCTGAAGTCATAGCTGCTGCGCAGGAATGGCTAAATGCTCAGGGTTTTGTGCGTTTTGATACCCCTATTCTTACTGCAACCGCCGCCGAAGGAACCACCAATCTGTTTGCTACCCAATATTTTGATCTGGGCAATGCCTATCTAGCGCAGACAGGGCAACTCTATGTTGAGTCGGGCATGCTCAGTTTTGGCAAAGTATACTGCTTTGGCCCAACGTTCCGCGCTGAAAAGAGCAAGACCCGTCGCCATTTGACGGAGTTCTGGATGATTGAGCCAGAAATGGCCTTTGCTACTCATGCTGATAATCTGATCGTCCAGGAACAGTTTGTCAGCGCCATTGTTCAACGCGTGCTTCAACGTTGTGCCAATGAGCTACAAACGCTGGAGCGTGATACAACTATCCTCCAAAAGGTTGTGCCACCCTTTCCACGCATCACCTATGATCAAGCCCTCGCGTTAATTGCCGATCATTATCAGGAAGTAGAGGGTTGTACCCCTTTGCTATGGGGAGAGGATTTCGGGGCACCACACGAAACGCTGATTGTGCAACATTTTGACCAACCAGTCTTTGTTGAACGCTTTCCGAGTAGGATTAAAGCGTTCTATATGGAACCCGATCCAGCCCGGCCCGAGGTTGTCCTCTGTGCCGATTTACTCGCACCCGAAGGTTATGGCGAGATTATTGGTGGCTCGCAACGTATCCATAATGCCGATTTATTGGAACAGCGTATCCGTGCAGCCGGCCTGAATATCGCTGATTACGAATGGTACCTCGATCTACGACGCTATGGAAGCGTACCGCACAGCGGGTTTGGTATGGGTATTGAACGTGTGGTAGCCTGGATTGGTGGTACGCAGCACATCCGTGAAACTATTCCATTTCCACGTATGCTCTATCGTATGTATCCATAACCCACCACAGTCAAGTGATATTCGAAACGAGGCCTACGGATTGGAAACTACCAACGAGGGCGCAGAGAACGCAAGCGCATAGCGGATGACGTATCTCTGCACCTCTGGGATCGTCGGTACTCCCCTTAACACCGCGCTTTCCTTCAGCGGCCAATAGCACGGCGAATACTGTTGAATGCGCTACGACCAAACTGCACATACGTTGAGTAGACGGAGGTGCGGCCCATCACCAGTGGGATAGCTACAGCAATCAATGCCAGCGCTGGTAACCAGAATAACGCACCGAAAGCTGTTAGCCAGGCAAAGAACAGCGAAGCACCCACAATACAGTTCAGCAGTGCTGTGCTGTTATGCTGCCCATACGTGTAACCGAGCAACTCGCGTACATTAGCCAGTAGCAGCAATATGCCCGCAATAAGACCAAAGTGCAACGTGAGCTTTGCCTGCAACAGACTCAACACAAACGCCACCAGGAGCATAACTGCTGCCGCTACCGCGATATAGAAATACACAGGCTTGACCTGAAAGCCAGCAATCATAATATAGTTTCCGCTATTGTAGCCACGTTTGTTCGTATCCCGATCCTCAGTTGTGTAGTTATTGCCACTATTTCCGTTTTGCATATGTCCCTCTCTACCAGATTCACCCAATTCGCATGAACTTGTCTATCATGTATAGTCTCCAACAAAACCTTTCGCAGAGGGAGTACAACAGCGTGAAGATCATGTTCTGCGCTCTCTGCGTTGTCGTGCTATAGCATAGTACAACACTATCTGTATGACGCTCTTTCAGGATGGAGTGTTGCAAAACCAGTCATCCGGTACTCTCATCCTCAAAAACAGCCTTGACCCGAAACATACCCTCAGCATGATCGGGCGCGTTTTGCAGCGCCTGCGCTTGCGATAAGGTCGGCTGCATCTCATCAGGGCGCATCACACTGGATAGGCCTGTTACCTGTGCCGTGGGCGGTACACCTGCCACATCGACTTCCTGCAACATCGTCATATAGTCCAGAATAGCCGAAAGCTGCTCCCGCATACGTTCAAGCTCGCTGGCTGGCAATTGTAGACGTGCCAACCGCGCCACATGTTCAACAGCCGCCCGGGTTAGAGCCATATATACCTCTCTTTCTACTCAACCATTATCGCCACAGACAGTCGTGCTGGTACCAATGTAGAGTGGCGGCACCAAACCGGAGCCTGTGCTGATAGCACACGCGAGGTAAAGCTCCCTCGTCGCTTCCAACGGGAAGGTGCGTACTCATTTCAAACAATCTCTTAAACAATACGTTTGTCTAGCCTGCGCGGTAGTCGCGGCCCGATCAGCATGCGGCGTGTATAGATAAGGCGCTGAATAGCCGTAATATGTGAAAAAACCCCGATTACAATCACCGACCACTGCAATAACGCCAGAGCCGGATACCAGGACTGGGCCAGCAGGCCAAGCAGGAGGATGCCGAGCTTTTCTTGACGACCCGCAAAACCAACGTTACAGGAGGAAAGCTTACCTGTCGATTCGGCGCGGGCACGCACATAACTGGCCATAATCATCCCAAACAACGCAAACAGTACCCACACCGGCGCTACAGCACCACTCAGCAGCACGCCACCGAGAATAAAAAACTCAGCATAGCGATCCACCACATGATCCAGCACAGTGCCATAGGCGCTAGCTGTGTTACCCGCACGGGCGGTTGCCCCATCCAGTATATCGGCCAGTCCCACCAGCAATATCAGCCCTATTCCCCACAGATATGCCTGTTGCGCAATGCTATACGCCGCGATTGCGCTCAACCCGAGACTGGTATAGGTCAACATATCGGGTGTGAGTCCGAAACGTAGACACAACCGACCCAGGGGTAGGGACACTTGCTCGTAGAATTGCCGAAAGCGTGCGAGAATTGGCATCATTGGTTTTTTCTCCCAGCAAAGTGAGGCATTTTTGCTCCTGGCTTATCTTAACCCACCATCACGATATTGAGACACCAATACAGCGGTACGGCGCAGCACTTCAGCCATCGTGACAGGCGCATCTGGCCCGGTATGCTCAATCCAGATTGACGCAGTGGCCGCTCCGGTGCAACCTGCAACAAAGAGATCGTCCGGGTTATGGAGATACGCATGCAGAAACCCCGCCATATACGTATCACCCGCTCCGGTTGAGTCACGAGCCAAAGTCGCATAGGCCGGAATATGATACTGCCGTACCCCATCATCAATAACAGAACCCAGTTCGGCCAGGGTGACAATCGCAATCTGGCATCCCAGGGCACGCACCCGTTGTACTGCTATACCCGGTTCCTGGCGCGGATCGACACCAGTCATGACATGCGCCTCAACTTCATTTGCCTTGACCACCGTACACAAGGACGCGATTGCGTGCATGTCCGGGTTGGCAACATGTTCCACCCGCCCATCTGCTCCGATGCACCGTAGCAAGCCCTGCGGATCAAGCAATAAGGGGGCGGCACTGATTGACCGTATACGCTCGATCAAAGATAGTGGTGTTTCTTGCAAAATAGGGCCAATAATGATCGCCGCCGCACTGGTACATACATCAGGCACCAGCGTTATCACATCTGCCTGCCCTAGCAAGTCAAGCGTACGATCCCCACATACATCGTAGATCAGACGAAACCCACCCGTTTGCACCGAAGGTTGCAAATAGGTAGACACCTGATACCGCTGCATATCCTCCAAAAAACGCTGATGATAGTCGGGGCCAACGCCACCAACCAGCGCCGTCTGATGACCGAGGTGAGTGAGTGCCAGACAGCCATTGGTGGAACATCCCGAAAGGACACGCCCGCCTGTTGTTACATAGGGCGTGGTAATGTCATCGTAGACCGGATTTCCAAAGGCAACAATCAACGCCATAAGTCTGCCATCAGTGTTTCACGTTTTACACAAACCCCGGAACGCTATCACTACTTTATTTTATACCGTACTCGCCAGCAGGTCATACAATCCCTGAACCTGCTCATCATTATACATCGTTATAACTAATCGGATAGTTTGAGCATGACGTATGATCTGTACCGGTGTACCGAGTATCTCCTCAAACAACCGTTGTACTTCTGTATCTTCAGCAGAAGAAGGCTGTGTGGATGCACTTTTATCGTGGTTATGCCGTTCTGGATCGTGCAGGGCGCGTGGTGACGGTGGATTACCCACAACATCTGCTCGTTGTCCAGTTATTGGTTCCAGGGCACACTCAACAGTGAGACCATGAGCAACTTGCCGACATAGTTGTTCGGTTATACGTGTACCAAACTGGTGCTGGATGACCGCTTTCAGCATAACCTCTTGCTCCGTACCATCCAACAATAACAGTGCCTGGGCATGCGCAATGCTGATCGTTCCTGTCAGCAACGCCTGCCGAGTGCTGGCAATAATACGTCGGTTCAGCGCGAGATCCGCAATTCGCTCAATATCGCGCACACTAAGATCGTGCTGCACAACCAGGGCCAGCGCCTGCGCCTGCTCGTCAGCATCTTCCAAACGCAGTAAAGCACGCCCATGCCCGGCGCTGATCGTTCCATCAATCAGTGCCTGTTGTGCCACCGGGCTGAGGCGGATCAGGCGTCGTGCATTGGCAATTGCCACGCGACTCTTGCCAACCCGTTGCGCCACATCCTCATCCTTCAGCCCAAACTCATCCTTCAGGGTTTGATAGGCGCGACCCTCTTCGAGCGGATTCAGATCGGCCCGTTGGACATTCTCAACCAGTGCCAGTTCCAGCAGTTGTTGCGGCGTCGCATCCTTCACCAGTACCGGCACAGACCGTAAGCCAGCCTGACAGGCAGCCCGCCAGCGTCGTTCACCCGCAATTAACTCATAGCGGTCATGCGCATGCGCGGTGACAATCAGCGGTTGGATCAGACCATGTTCACGAATAGAAGCAGCCAGTTCATCCAGCGCTTGCGCATCAAAATGGGTACGCGGTTGATGGCGATTAACATGGATAGACGTAACGTCTACTTCACGGATCATGCCTGGCATGGCGCTACTGCGCACATTCAATACACCATGCTCATTGGTCATAGTTCATTCCAGTTATAGTTCATTCCTCGCACAGTGCGTACAGGTTGTGGCTCTATGTTGCCTATTATACCATGGTGAATACCGATTCTTGCCATTGTAACACGGCATTCTCAACACGCCAAATGAAACGACCACCTGCACACTATTGCATCAGGATATGTTCTATGCTATACTCTACCTATCTACGGGCCGTTAGCTCAATCGGTAGAGCATCTGACTCTTAATCAGCTGGTTGTAGGTTCGAGTCCTACACGGCCCACCAATGTGGATGATGAGCGGGAATGCAAAGCGCTGAACGACAGTAGACGTTCGGCGCTTTGTCTACATACCAATATGTCTCGTACTAAGCCCAACTGATATTTACAAAAGCGTTGAAATCAGATTGGTCTTACACCTCATGCCTCTTGAATGTTGAATACGGGGTAGGTTTCATGAACGATGCGTTTGATGCCCAATATTACAACACTGTCGATCAGATCTATCATGCCCAGTGGTCTCTGGCGAAACTTAGCCGACAGGAACTGCTACGTCAATCCATCCATACCCTCTGGCCCCACGGCCATCCCTCCCGCCTGATCCAGATCGCCGGTACCAGCGGTAAAGGCTCCACCTGTCGTTTTCTCGAAGCTGGTCTGCAACTGGTCAGTAAAGCCGGGACGTTTACCGGGCCACACCTGTTTGATTATTGTGAGCGGTTTAGTATTGACGGTCGCATTGTTGCTCGCGCCGATGTCACCGCTGCATGGGAAACGGTGGTGAAACCACATGCGCTCACGCTGACGCTGAACAACCCCCACCACACCCTGTCGTTCCACGAGATCGGCATATTGATTGCGCTCACGTTGTTTGATTGGCACCAGGTTGAGTGGGCGGTAATGGAGACTGGCATTGGTGGACGCTATGACCAGACTACGGCACTGACGGTAGCAGCTACGGCGCTGACGAATGTGGGCCGCGACCATGAACATCTACTAGGGGCAATGACCTGGCAGCGAACACTTGACAAAGTGGGCATAGCACGACAGGGTGTGCCGCTTTTTACCAGCGAGTGTGTGCCAGAAACGCTCCAGATCATTGCCGCCGCCTGTCACGCCACAGATGCGCCGTTGCATGTAGTTGACCACCACGATGTTGAGCGGCTAAACACGCTACGGGCGACCATCAGTGCAGACGACAGACCAGACGCATCTTTGCTCTCGTCCGCACATCAGCAGCGGAACGCAGCACTGGCACTGGCGCTTATTCAGCATGTGTGCCCAGAGATTGATATACAGCAGGTGGTGCAAAGATTTGTATCAGTACGCTTTCCAGGCCGCTTCTGGCAAGTGAGCGAGTGGCTCTATGCCGACATTGCACACAATCCAGATAAAATCAGCGCTCTAGCATGCGAACTCGAACAGAAATTTCCGCAGGTGGGCAAGCTGTTTGTGGTTGGTGTGTCGGGACAACGCTCAGTACGGGCCACTCTGTCACCGCTCCTTCCACTGGCAAAAATGATGATCGTGACCGGCGCGGCGTTCAAGGGCCAGGCTGCCCGGCAGGTACAGGCCGAACTGGAGGATTTACATGGCGCTGTGCCACTGCTCGTGATTGCCGAACCACAGCAGGCGCTGGCCGTCGCTCAGACCATGCGTGCCGCCGAAGACATAATTATCCTGACCGGCTCAACCTATATGATTGACCAGATGTTAAACCCTGATCCCTATCTGCGCACGCTGAATGCGACCTGTGGATGGCGTACCAGAGAGACGCAGGCTGAAGGCAGTCGCACCTGATGTTATCACCAGATGTCCTGGCACGCTATGCTGAGTTTGAGCAGGCGCTGACACAACTGATCGGCCCGGTGCGTTTCAGTGCCGAGACCAACATGCGCCTGGAGCGGATGACGCATCTGTTGGAATTGCTAGACAATCCTCAGCAAACCTACCCGCTCATCCATGTCGGTGGCACAGCCGGCAAAGGCTCAACCGCAGCCATGGCAGCGGCAATCTTGACAGCCGCTGGCTACCGGACGGGTTTGCACCTCTCACCGCCGATCCAGATTCTGAATGAAGGGTATCATATCAACCAGCAGATTGTCAGCACCTCACGTCTTGTAGCCTGCCTGAACGCGATACAGCCTGCCATTGCCCAGGTCGCGGCTACCAATCCCTGCGGTGCGCCAACGTTCTTTGAGGCGCAGGTAGCGCTGGCACTGTACCTGTTTCAGCAGGAAGCAGTTGATGTAGCTGTCATAGAGGTGGGATTGGGCGGTACAACTGATGCAACGAATGTGGTACCAGCAGCGGTCAGTGTGATTACCAACATTGGCCTTGATCACACTGACATTCTGGGACACACCATCGCTTCCATTACCGAGGCAAAGGCGGGAATCATCAAGCCCGGACAGCAGGTGATCAGTGGTGTACAACAGATCGAGGCACAGCAGATTATTGCCCAACGCTGTCAGACGCAAGGTGCCCATCTCTGGCAACTGGGGGCAGAATTTGGCTACCTATGGGCAGATGATGGCAGCCTGACATTGCACGTGCCTGGACACACCTGCTATCAGGTACGTCCGACTATGTTGGGCACGATGCAGGGTGCCAACGCTGCCTGTGCTATGGCAGCCGTCGCGGCATTGCCCCTCGTGACATCTGACACCGCAGCAATACGAAAAGGAATAAGCACGGTCCAGTTACCCGGGCGAATGGAGGTTGTGCAAGAACGCCCGCTTGTTGTATTGGATGGGGCGCATAATGCCGATAAGCTGTACGCGGCCATAGCTACATTGCAGGCACTACCAGTTAGTCGGCGGCGCATCGTAGTATTCGCGCTCAAGTCAGGTAAGCCGGTAGCAGACCTCCTGCCTACGCTGCTCGCCGACACTGATATGCTGATTGCAACAACCTTTCGTGTACGTGACCTGTGGACACCAACCGATCCTCAGCAGTTGGCAATCGCTGTAGCAACGCTGGCCCCCAACTGCGCGTTGCATGTCATCGCCGATCCCCTCGAGGCACTCATGTTTGCACTGAGTCAAGCCACTCCCGATGATCTGATCCTGGTAACAGGTTCGCTGTATCTGGTAGGCGATGTGCGGGCATACTGGTATCCGGTGCGAGAGCTTCTGGAGCAGGCGGAGGGTTATAACGCAGGAACCCCTCACCCGTTTCTTGTTTTTCACTCCTCAAAAGAAGGCAGCAGTTAACGCCCAATCTGCTCCAACACCACCACAACCAGTGGAGCAATAGCAATGGCTGGCAGAAAATTGCCAACACGAATATGCTTGAGATCGAGCAAGAGCAGACCAATACCTAGAATGAGTACACCGCCAGTCGCACTCATTTCAATCACAGCCGGAGTCTCAGCCGTAACAGCAATGAGATTGGCACCCAGAAAGTGCGCCAGCAGACTCAGCCCGCCCTGGTAGACGAGGATCGTGAGTGTTGAAAAGAGAACCCCCAGTCCGAGCGAGGCACCAAAGGCCAACGCGGCAAATCCATCGAGCATACTCTTCAGCGCTAGCGGCTCATAGTTGCCGGTCAAACCATCGAGGATCGAACCAACGACCGTTAACGGCCCGACGCAGAAGACCAGGCTGGTGGTGACAAACGCCCTGGTGATCGAACGACCCGCGTGAGCCACGCCAGGGCGTTGAAAGCGACGTTCAAGCCAGCGCCCGATTGCTGTCAACCCTTCTTCAATCCGCCACCACTCACCTAGAACGCCTCCAAGCAGCACGCTGCCCATTACAATCAGTACATTCTGACTCTGAAGTGCCATGCTGCTACCCAACACCAGCGTCATCAGACCCAGACCGCTCATCACGGTATCGCGTATTTTGTCCGGCAGGCGCGCTCCAAGCAGCACCCCGATCGTGCCACCCAGCAATACTGCGCCAATATTGATAAACGTACCTATCATTGTATTTGCCGCCAGCCTCTTCTATTCAGCCCTTCACCGCACCCTCAAGCATAGCCCGCATGAACGTCTTGCGGGCGATCAAGAAAACCACCAGTCCAGGCAACATAATGATCACACACGCTGCTGCCAGCAGTTCATTCTCGTTACCCGTCAACTGGTTCTGAAAGTCAAACAGACCGACCGTCGCCGTTTTCATAGCCGTACTCGACAACATGATCAACGCGGTTAAAAAGTCATTCCAGTTGTAGACAAAATTAAACAAAAACACTGCCACCAGTCCAGGGCGTGCCAGTGGTAGCACAATATACCCCATAATCTGGAGCGGCGACGCACCATCGACAGCGGCCGCCTCTTGTAGTTCACGAGGAATACGTTCGATAAAACTCTTCATGACCCAGATACCGAACGGCACCCCATACGCACTGTAGATCGCAATCATGATCAGATAGCTATCAAGCAAACCCAGGTCGCTCGCCAGCTTATAGAGCGGGATCAGGTTGGTCAGTCCCGGCAGCAGCAGCATGCCCATGATAAAAATGAGAAACAGGCTGCGCCCGCTAAAAGTATAGCGGGCACAGGCATAGCCCGCCAGCGCCGACACCACCGTCGTCACCAGTGCCCCCCCCAGGCTGTTGATCACGCTGTTGAGAATGTAGCGCGGAAAGCGTGGTGTTGAAAGGAGACGTATATAATGATCAAAAGACCAGGTGTCGGGGATAAATGCACGCGACAGGCCAAGCCGTGGCGGGCGGAGTGAGGTAATAATCGTGTAGAAGACAGGAAAGAGTACCAGCAGACACACACTGAACAAAACGATATTCATCGCCAGCGCCTCCCAGCGCCAACGTTGGCGGCGGCCAGGCGGCTTACGTGCAGCACGGAACGGAATATGGCGGTCGATCAGTTGTACATGCTTCATAGCCGTTGCTCCTTCAGGCCGTCTCAGCACGGAGGGTACGAATGTAAATCGTCGCCAGCACTGCGTTGAGAACAAACAAGATCACCGAGAGCGCTGCCGCCGATCCGAAATTGAAGAAGGTCATCACTTCACGATACATGTGCAGACTCAAAACTTCGGTGGCCCGGCCTGGGCCACCTTCAGTAATTGCCAGAAACATGCCGATAGTGTTGATGGCTTGAATTGACAGAAAAAGCGTGGTAATCATCGTCGTTGGGCGTACCAACGCCCAGGTGATATGCCAGAAACTCTGCCAGCGCGTGGCACCATCTATCAGGGCTGCCTCGTAGATCTCGCGGGGCACCATCTGCAAGCCCGCCAGCAGCAGCAGCATGGCGAAGGCCGTCGCCTGCCAGACCGTCGCGCCAATAACGATACTCATTGCACCTGCGGGCGTACTCGGCAGATTACTGATGCCCAACAACACCTCTAATACCCGGTGGCCAACGCCTGTGCGGGGCAAAAACAGCCAGCGAAACATAACCCCGGAAACAATGTCAGACAACATCCAGGGCACGAAGATAATAGTCATATACAGGCCATTCAGCGCCAGCTTCTGGTTGAACATCAGCGCCAGCCCATAAGCGCAAACCAGCGTGATGCTCACAAAACAGACGCCAAAGACGAGTGTATGTTGTAGACTCTGCCAGAAGGAGGCACTGGTTAAAATGGTGCTGTAGTTCTGCAACCCGACCCACTCCATACTGCCCCGTCGGATACGGTGCAGGCTGAGATACAGGCTGTACAAAGTCGGGTAGAGACTCACCAGGCTGATCAAACCGATAGCGGGGGCGATCAGCAGGTAGGGATAGCATTTGCGCATAAAAACGTTCCTCTTCACCAGTAACGTTGCAAGATTTCTGCCTCAGCCGCCTGTAATCGTTGTTGGATGTCCAGTTCCGGGTTCAGCAGTATTTCCTGCACCGCAATGGCCAGGATGTCCATACTCTCAACATAATAGGGGCTGCGATCCATATAGCGTCCTTGTTCTAGCAGAATGGTCATAATTTGTTGATAGAATGGTGTATCAAAATCGGGCAGCGCACGAGCGGCTGGGTGGGTAGGAATACCAAACTGGGCTTTACTCCAGGCTGCCAGAAAATCAGGTTGCATCAGACCGCTTATCCAGGCTGCCGCTGCAGCCGGGTTTCTGGCACCAGTGGGCACAATCCAGCTCTCATTGTTCAAAAAAACATGCGCCGGGCCATCGTTAAAGCGCAAGCCGCCCGTAATCTGCACCGTGCCAGTTTCAATACCCTGACGCAGATCAGGCACATACAGAAACGACCAGGTGCCCCCTCGAAATGAGGCCGCTTCGCCTTCGATCCAGGGTAGCTCGCCAGTGGGAATATCGCCAGTAATAATCTCCGCTGGCAGATAGCCACGCGCCAGCAATGTGCGTGCGTAGGCCAGCACCTCAGCCACCTCAGGCGTTGCCCAGGCAGGTCGGCCCTGCTCATCAAAGATACGCCCACCGTTTGAGTAGATCCAGGGTGCCCATGCCCACTCAATTGAGGCATAGCTACGCCCGGCAAAAAACGTGCTGAGATACATCCCTTCCGCCTGCAGGCGCTCGCCAGCCTCGAGCCAGGCGCTATGTGTTTCTGGGAAGCCATCCGGGAAGGCAGACGTGCGATAATAGGTTATACCACCGCGTACAAGATTGGCGACACAATAGCGACGACCATCAATGATGCAACTCTGACTATCACGTTCGTCAAGCTCGGTCACCCACGTCTCCGCCGCCAGTACCTCATCCAGCGCTGCCAGTGCGCCAACAGCGAATAGCGTGGGAATATGTTGCCGTCCGGTCTCAACCACATCAGGCACCACACCGCCTGACTGCACGGCCAGCGCCAGCTTGGGTGCCAGTTGATCCCAGGCGATCTGTTCATACTCAACGCTGATGCCAGTGGCCGCCTCGAAATCAGCCACACGCTGCTGCATCAGCACACTGGTCGTGCGACTCTGGTCAGTTAGATCGTGCTGTGACCAGACACGCAACGTAGTCATAGTCGGCACGGATGTATCGCTGGTTGCTGGCGCAGACGAGGAACACGCAGTTATACATAGCACACTGATGAGAACCAGTAGAACAACAGTCGGTTGCTTGTGCATAATTCAATTTCCCCCTTGATGTGCCTGTTCACACCCTGGAATGAATCACCAATGCACACCTAATTACCCAGAATCCATGGACATCGGTGTGCATCAGTGGTTCACGCAAGGTCATTCTAAACAATGACTTCCTTGACCTGGTTCCAACAAATCAGGTCGAGGTATGAAAGTAAAGTTCCACCTTCCATAGTATCATGGTTTCGGCTGAGAGGGAGTGGGGGGCAGGGGGGAACCTCTTCCTTCTGTCCAAATGGACGCGGTGGGACATCCACCGCTGCGTGTCGTCCCCGCATCCATAGACGACACGCGCTCGAGCAAAAGAACCGCTCTGCCGCAGGTACCCCCTACTCCTCCGCAAGGGAGGGAGTAGGGGGAAATGCCTCCCCCGGATCGTGCATAACACGCACATCCGAAAGGGTTACGTCGAAACGATATTACATCTGGGGTAATACATCTGGTATACGTTGCCGAGCCTGAATATAGGCCTGTTGCGCAAGCGCTATCACCGCCGCAACAGCGGGCGGCTGCGTGACCGCACTGGCAGTAAAATACCGTTGCCCGGCAATCTGCATCCCGGCTGCGACACAAAAATCCTGCAAGCGCACCAGCGCGGTCGTTGCGGCTGGTACCGTGTCGGGCGCAATCATTACCAGCGCCACTACCTTGTCGCGCAGCATGCCATCGCTTGCCAATGGTACCACATGATCCAGCAGCGCAGCCAATCGTGCTGGCAGGGCTACTGCCGATACCGGAGTTACGATCAGCAGCAATTCTGCATCGCGCATATCGCATACAATCGGCTCGATCAGCGCATCATACAACTGCCCACGCTGATCCAGCGGCAACACCGGCCCGAGATAGGCTGCCCGCTTAACCGGTGGCAACGCTGTCAACATAGTATTCAAGACGAACAGCGCCGGATGATCTGCCGCCGTAGTACCACAAATGCCGAGAGTGAACAGATAACCGTCATGCATCTCAGTTACTCACACAGTTGCGCTCCTCTTCCAAGACCCACTGCTCAACCAGCGATGGATAGATCTGGTCGGTCAGCACCTGGCGGAAGCGGGTTAACGCATTGCCACGCGCAAACCAGCGTTGCAGCAGGTCACGCCCCACATGGTAGGTAAAGGTGTAGGCCCGCCACAATGGTGTACTGATAAAGCGCAACTGCTGGCGCGCCTCCTGCTCGGTACGCAAGCCATAACGCATAATGTACTGCACCACTTCTTCTGCGTCGGCTGCTTGCTCGTGCAACAGCAGCGCAGCGTTGGCACTCAGCGCCCGCAACATCCAGTTGGCAGCACCAATTCGCTGCTCCTGCTCGAACTGACCTGCAATATTCCCCAGCGGATACACCTTCTGCGCGACCCAGGTCGCCGCCTGATCGCCAAAAATGATGTCGGCGGCCAGCGTAGCGATGCCTTCAGAAATCACCGACTGCGGTGTGTTGATCAACTGGATGGCATGCTCACCCCAGCCGCGCTCAACATACAAGGCATGTTCCTTCAGCATATGTTCGGTGTGGTGTCCAGGATAGGCTTCGTGGCACACCAGATCCAGCAAGGAACTGGCACGGATGGGCAGGTCAGTATTGATTTCGACCCGCGAGCGGCCACCACCTAGATACCAGTTGTAACCACTCCATGGCTTGTCGTTGACGAACGTAAATTCAACCGCCTCGTTCGCTGGCAGCGCAACAAAGGCCAGGGTGCGTGATCGCGCTTCGGTAGCGATGCGGTCGATCATCTGGCGGGCAACGGGTGGTGCAACCTCGTAGCGCTGCTTCCAGGCTGCCATGCGCTCTGCCAGCGCACCAGTACCCGGCAGCGCTTCGTTCAAGGCAGCGATGGCTTCCTCAAAGACAATTTCGGGTGTGTGATACGGTTCGATATCGAACAGCAGGCGCACTTCATCGCGGTAGGTGAGCGGCTCACCCGCCAGCTTGCGGGCCAGCGCCGCCATTGCCCGCAACTGAACCGCAAGAAACTCCTTGCGCCGCGGCGGATAATCGCTCTGCTGCACCTGCTGGCGCAACGCATCCACGTCAGCCACAATTGACTGCGGTGGACGCGGCGGGCCACCAGTACGTAGAGCCGGTGGGCCAAAATACGCATCCACAAAGCCCTCGGCATGTTGCTCCAGGGCGAAGGCGAGGGTGATGTATTGGGTACTGATGTCGTCGATTGGTATCGGGGCGGGCATTCTGTATCCTTTCCTGGCGCTCCTGACGAATTGTCGTATGTCTGCACATACAACGGACGGCCAGCTCACGCAGCTATCTGGGCCAGTTCGATATAGGACGCAAAGAATGCTTCCAGTTGCTGCCAGGCGTCAGCGGCGCTGGTGGAGTGATGAATGCTGGCACGGAAAGCAGCGCTACCGGGCAAGCCGATCTGAAACTGGCTGATAAACTGCTTCAGTTTGTTGAGTGCCAGGCGCTCTGGCATTTCTTCCAGACACATTGTAAAATAGCGCTGCAGCAACGCATACTTGTCGGCGGGTGCGGGCACAAAGAGTTGCTCACCGCGCCGTAGCTGTGCAATCTGCCCAAAAATCCAGGGATTAGCCATCGCGCTGCGCCCGATCATCACTCCATCCACGCCGCTGGTGTGCAAGCGCCACAGCGCAGCGTGGGCATCCGTGACATCGCCACTCCCAATAACCGGAATGGTCACATGGCGCTTGACCGCGGCGATGCGGCTCCAGTCAGCATCGCCGGTATAACGCTGCTCGCGGGTACGCGGATGTAGCGCCAGCGCCGCGATACCCTCCTCCTCAGCAATCTGTGCCGTATCGAGATAGTTGAGGTGCTGTTCGTCCCAGCCAGCGCGAAACTTGAGCGTGACGGGTATCGTCACTGCCGCCCGCACCGCCCGCAACACCTGCCGCAGCTTCGGCAGATCGCGCAGCAGCGAGGCTCCATGGCCACCGCCGGTCACTTTGGGCGAAGGACAACCACAGTTAATGTCCAGAATATCAGCACCTAACTCCTGGATGGTCTGTGCCGCCCGCGCCACCAGGTCAGGATCATTGCCGCTGAGTTGCATCGTGAACGGACGCTCTTCGGGCAAATAGTCAAGCAACTTGTGGCGCTGCAACAATTTTGGGCTGACACTGGCGGCATTGGTCATCTCACTGCTCACCAGACCGCAGCCACCCATGCTCAGAATCATACGGCGGAAGACGCTATCGGTAACACCGGCCATCGGTGCCAGAATAATATTCGGTGTCACCGTAATTGGCCCGACACGATAGGCGGTCGGGAGCTGTTGGATCTGTTCTTGCTCAAGCTGGATCATCGCTACTTGATCATTCATTCGTTTCTGTTTCGTTACAGGACTTACGCGGTGGATAACGTTTTTCTGCTCTCGGTCGTGTCAGCCGCCCACAAATGCGACCACGAATGCACGAATAGACCGTGCCATCGTTAGCAGATGATGGAGATTGACCAGATTACGTACCGGTACGGGCGCTCACCGCGCGTAAGTCCTGTCAGTTCTGTGTATGCTGATTATACCACCTTCAATCGCCCATAGACGGGTTTTCAGCCGCGATAATGGTTGACCACGCTGATGTTCAGGGATAGGTAATAACGACTAAAGTCGTTCCTGATACCGTAGGAACGACTTTAGTCGTTCCGCCAGGCTCCGCATATGGGTCAAATTGGCGAAATCGCGGATGCCACGGAGTAGGAACGGCTTTAGTCGTTCCGCCAGGCTCCGCATATTCAGTGTGGCTGACCACTAATCCTACAACGAGTATGATGAGAGGATTAATATACTACCAATTTGACTTCGCCCTTCTGCCTCTTCTGGTTCGTCTTCTTCCCCTTCCGCAGGCACCCCCCTAACCCCTTCTCAGGTGCAGGTTTTTTTGCGCAAACGTCCGTTTTGCCGCATCAGGACGGCAAAAAAAGTGATGACGATAGTAGGGGCGTTTTGCCGCATCCCAATGCGATGTAATGAAAAAACATACACGTGTGAAGAGGTTAAGAGGGGAACGACCGTGTACCACGTGTACATGACACGAACATGCGGAAGGGTCACGTCGAAACGGTATAAGTCGTAGTATAATGGTACAGACACCGGCGCTTATTAACACGGAGTACGCGATCGCTCACACAAAATGTCCCTTCACCTTCGCTCAGAGCTTGCCCTGAGCGCAGTCGAACGGGACAAGCTTTTTTGCCTGCGGCAGCATGGATGAAACACTTTTCCCTGCCAGATTTTCGCCTACTACGAAATTTGGCAGGGAAACAGAATAAAGTACCGCCACAATACCAACCATACGATCTGGTTTAGCACGTCCCATTCGTGCATAAAGTATCTTCATTATCATAATCCACTACAGAGCTATGTCATAGTAAGGAAAATCCATGACCACGACCGAAACACCAATACTTGATTTTGTGCTACGCAATTACACTAACTTCAATGCCCGTGCCACCCGTGATGCGCTCCTCGCCTACTGGCAGCATATTGCCGCCGGGGGTAAGATGTTCTGGGCGATAGCCGGAGCGATGTCATCGGCCCGCCTGGGGATTACGCTGGCACCGGCCATTCGTGCCGGTTTGATCCACGGCCTCTCGGTGACGGGGGCCAACCTTGAGGAGTCGCTGTTTCGGCTCGTGGCCCACGAACACTACCAGGATTTTCCCAACTATCGCTATCTGCGCAAGGAGGACGACGCCCGCATTCTGAACGAACGCATGCGACGCGTGACTGACACCAGTATCCCCGAAGATGAAGCCTTCCGTGCAGTCGAAAAAATTATTGTCCCAATGTGGATGGATGCCTCGCGCCAGGGGCAACGGCGCTTCTGGCACGAATATTTCTATGAACTGGTGCAGGCAGTCGGGCCAGAATTGCAGTCCGGGCCACCGCAGGAGTGCTGGTTGCTGGCGGCGGCACAGGCCAACCTGCCAGTGGTAGTTCCCGGTTATGAGGACTCGACGTTTGGTAATATTTTTGCCTCATATGTCAAAACCGGTGAATGCCAACCCAGCATTGTGAAATCGGGGATTGAGTATATGGCGTGGTTCTACGATGTATACCACACCCTGTCAGCCGGGGCCGGAGTGGGCTTCTTTCAGATCGGCGGTGGGATTGCGGGCGACTTTCCGATCTGTGTCGTACCATCGATCAAATATGATCTTCAGCAACCGGTGCAACCCTGGGCCTATTTCTGCCAGATTTCTGACTCAACCACATCCTATGGCTCGTATTCCGGGGCAACGCCCAACGAGAAAATTACCTGGGATAAGCTTACGACAGAGACCCCCATGTTCGTCATCGAATCCGATGCAACCATTGTGGCTCCCTTGATACTCAGTGCATTATTAGAGTGCCAACAACATCCGGTTGCAGCACATGCGCTGATTGCTGCGCATCGCTAACACTCTATTTTAGGTCTCGGCGTTGCTATGTTAATCTACAGAAGTTCTGGTCAGAGACATAGAGAATGTGTTACAATACTCGCATTCGCATCGTAACGAAAGGTATAGCTATGCGTATTGTGCATGTCTTTGTTCATGTCAAACCAGATTGTCTGGATGCTTTCAAGGCTGCAACGCTTGACAATGCCAGCCATAGCATTCAGGAACCAGGCGTGGTACGCTTTGATGTTATTCAACAAGCGGATGACCCGACACGCTTTGTGCTGATGGAGATCTATCGTACTGATGAGGCTCCGGCGCAACACAAGGCCACTGCCCACTATGCCCGCTGGCGCGACACCGTGGCCGATATGATGGCCGAACCACGCACAAGTATCACCTACACTGCGGTTTTCCCGGCTGACACACAGTGGGAGTTGCCTGATGCGGTTTGAATTTGCCACCGCGACACGCATCGTGTTCGGTGCTGGTACACTGCGTGAAGTGGGATCATTGGCATCCGCACTCGGTCAGCGAGCATTCGTGGTGGGCGGTAGTTCTACTACCCGCCTGGCACCGCTCCTTGATCAGTTGCACGCGCAGGGTATCATCACCACGATTTTCACCGTTGATCATGAGCCAACGGTAGCATCAGTACTCGCAGGTATGCAACAGGCGCAGAATGCCAACAGCGATCTAGTGATCGGCATGGGCGGCGGCAGTGTCATCGATACCGGCAAAGCCATCGCTGCATTGCTCACCAACCCCGGTGATCCGCTGGACTACCTGGAAGTTGTTGGACGTGGTCAACCGCTGACCATTCCTGCCGCACCTTATATCGCCCTGCCCACCACGGCTGGCACCGGTGCCGAAGTCACGCGCAATGCCGTCCTGGCCGTCCCAGAGCGGCGCGTGAAGGTCAGTATGCGCAGCCCGTTGATGCTGCCCCGGCTGGCGCTGATCGATCCCGAACTCACGCTGGATCTGCCACCCACGATCACCGCCAGCACCGGGATGGATGCGCTGACACAGTGTATTGAGCCATATGTTTCCCCTGCCGCCACACCATTGACGGATGGATTTTGTCGCGAAGGGATTGCCCGTGCCGCCCGCTCTCTGCGCCAGGCCTATCACCACGGCCATGATCTGTCAGCCCGCACCGATATGGCTATCGCCAGCCTGTGTGGTGGCCTGGCTCTGGCGAATGCAAAGCTCGGTGCCGTACATGGCTTTGCAGCACCCCTGGGCGGCATGTTTCCACTAGCCCACGGTGTTGTCTGCGCTCGCCTGCTGCCATTTGTGATGGCGGCCAATGTGCAAGCATTACAGGCACGTGCGCCAGACTCACCTGCGCTGGCCCGTTACGATCAGATCGCCCAGATCGTCACCGGTCAGAGTACGGCCCGCGCCGCCGATGGCGTGACGTGGGTGCAGCAGCTTGGCAGTGAACTGAACCTTCCATCCCTATCCACATCCGGTATCACAGCAGCCGATATACCTACAGTGGTCGCCCAGGCCAGACGTGCCAGCAGTATGCAGGGCAATCCAGTCGCACTGACCGAAGCTGAACTAACTGACATCCTTCAGCATGCCATCCAGTAAAACCAGGTTAGCCGCACTGCATATCACGGATTTAACTGAATTTCCAGAAATAAACACGCCTATGTCGTAACCTGCGGGTCTACGCAACGGTATAGTATGTATAATGCCGAGTTGAGGACAGGACTGTAGCATCTTGTGAGTACTTCTTATCTCGTAGGCAGGAGGCACGTGATGAATTCAGTAAAAGGGACGCTTAATTCCGTACAGTTGATCGGACGGCTTGGTCGTGACCCCGAATTACGGGTTACCTCGGGCGGTACAGGAGTCTGTGAATTTAGTGTAGCAACCAACCGTATTGCGGGTCGTAATGCAAACGGTGAACGCGAGTATGCCACCGAATGGATCAATGTTCAGGTCTGGGAAAAACTGGCTGATGTGTGCAATACGTATTTGCGCAAAGGCCGGCGAGTCATGGTTTCTGGAAGCTTACGCACCGACTCCTGGGAAGATCGAGATACAGGCCAACGTCGCTACAAAACCTATGTGCGGGGCTACGAGGTCATGTTTCTCGATACGCCTGATGGCAGTCATGAACCACGAGTTATCCGCGAGTCCGATGAGTCGCTCTACGACAGCAGTGACACAACGGTACCGGAGATCGAAGAAGATCAGGATATCCCATTTTAGTACTCTTACGCGCTTTATTTTGACCACGGGGATACCGAAAGCATCAGAGCATCACGTATCTAACGTAGCGCTATGTTCTCCGTGTCTCCGTGGTAGATCATGGACAGAACGCTGCGTAGCAGCAGAATACATACCACAACCAGGCCACAATATGCCTATAGCAATCCTGACATAACAGCACTTACGCGGTAGCTTGACACTCATGTTCTTTTCGTATACAGCGAAAATTTGGAGTAAAAAACAGATGTAGTGGCAGCACTTGCTCTGCCGAAGGCGAACAGACGAACGGGCAATACCAGCACGTAAGAGGTGTAACGTGAGTCATATAAAACCGGAGTTCCGGCTTGAGCCTGGATGGAGCAGTACCCTGGCTCAAGCCGGGACTACTCCAATGTAACTGTTCACGTTTGGGATAATACGCACACCTGGGAGCGAGAGCATCCTGCCCTCGCTCCCAGGTGCAAAGTGAACATTTACACTCCGATTGACTACTGGAATAGGCTTGCTCTATTACAATTGATGCGCTGAGGTGCTATAATACGTTATAATCAGATAGCATAAGTTTAGAAATACCACTATAAGTATGCGCTATTGTCAGATAGCAGCTTTGTCCAGGAGTACCTATCGACAATCGCATGAGTTACTCTGATGGATTGAAGAATGCCCCACGTATCAGCTCCGACATCTATTGCAGTGGATCGACTTATCAACAATTTGCAACGCCTGTGCGCTCAACCCACAAGTAGCGGACAGATGCATGAATTGGTGACTGCTGCCAATCTTGTGGCCGAGTTATTGCGTCAGGTAGGGTTGGCGGTCAAAGTGGTTCAAACAGCAGGAGCGCCGGTGGTACTAGGCTGGAAAGCAGGGCGTACACCGTTTACCTTGTTGCTCTATCATCACTACGATGTTGCCCCAACTGGCCCCTGGCGCGCATGGTTCCACGAGCCATTTCAACTCGCAGAACGTGAAGGAGTCATCTATGGTCGGGGAGTCGCCCATGGCAAAGGCCCGCTCGTCGCACATATGGAGGCACTGCGCGCATTGCTCACAACTGAAGGCAACCTCCCGTGTGGCCTGGTGGTCGTCGTTGAAGGCGCTGGATTAACCGGCAGTCCCGATCTGGAAGAGGTCATTCGGCAGCATACCGACGTACTGCGGGCAGATGCTGGTCTGGGCAGTCATGGCGAGCGCGATAGTCAGAAGCAGCCATTTTGCTACAGTGGTAGCAAAGGCCTGTTGCAAATTGAACTGGAGGCCAGTGGCTCTGCACATACTCTGCCACCGGGCCTGGCTGCAAGTGTGATCAATCCTGCCTGGCGACTCATCTGGGCCCTGGGGCATTTGAAGGGTGAAGACGAAGATATTCGTATTAACGGCTTCTATGACATGGTAGAAGGTCCCACGCGCAATGAAAACATGGTACTCCGGCAAACAAAGCTGGATGAAACTGATCGTATGGCTGCCTGGAACTTGCCTGAGTTTTTGTTTGGCATGACCGGCATTTCACTTGTACGGGCCGAAGTGACGCTCCCAACCTGTAATCTCTCTTCGTTCAAGGTTAAGCCCGATAGTCACCTGGCGAGTATTCCCACCGTGGCAACAGCACGGCTCGATTTTCATCTCGTTCCAGCCCAGCATCCTGATGTTATTCTGGGTCTGGTACAGGAGCAACTTATCGCTCGCAGTTGTGTCGATATTAAGCTGACCCGATTACCGGGTGGTTATCCACCTGCTCGCACTCCGCCCGATCATCCTTTTATCCAACACCTGGTTGCAAGTGGAATCCCGGTCTATGGCGAACCGCTCACTCTTTTACCCTCTGGCCCTTTTAGCCAACCGCTGGCGCTCTTTGCCCAACACCTGCAGATCCCAGTTGGTACGGTGGCCCTGGCACGCAATGACAGTGCTATTCTGGCTGCTAACGAACATCTACCCTTGGAAGACCTGGTGCGCCATGGGCAACTGCTGATCGAGTTGATGGTTGCATGTGGAGGTCAAGCCAGTTCAGTCGGCCGGTAGGAGGTGGCTCTGTGTCCCAGTTTCCCAGCTCATTTACTTTGATTTGATAGGAGTTACGTGACAGAAGTTATGTGGTTGCTCGCAAAAACGTCTTTGGTAACGCTGTCGAACGACTAAAGTCGTTACTACATGTGTTACGTCAAAATGTAGCGCATCAGTCCTCATTTGACGCTGATTGATGAGCATGGTAGGATGAATAGGATGCAGTATACATTGTGCATCACGAGCCGAGGTAGCTCAGTGGTTAGAGCGAACGACTCATAATCGTTAGGTCGAGGGTTCAAGTCCCTCCCTCGGCACCAGTGTTAGCGACGGACGGCTCAAGGTTCGTCGCTTTTTTGGTATCTGAGTCAGAAAGCTGGTCTATATCGGGTCATCCGCGTGGATACGAAACACATGGCATAGTGCGATTGGTGCTGCTATGACCACTGAACAAGTGCGTAACGCGGTGTGCGCCGCTCTTAGCCAGGTAGGGTTGTTTCGACCAGATGCAATCCTGATCGCGGCTGTCTCCGGTGGGCCAGACTCTCTTTGCCTGCTGCATGTGTTGTGGCAACTGCAAGCTGAGAATGGGCCACAAATACACGTGGCTCATCTCGATCATGGGTTTCGGGGCGAGCAATCAGCGACAGAGGCCCGTTTTGTGCGACAGACGGCAGAAGCCTGGGGGCTACCAACGACTGTTGCACGGCGTGATGTACCATCCATTGCCCGTCTGCAACGACGGAATGCCCATGCCACTGCCCGTGATGTACGCTACGCTTTTCTGGCTGGTGTTGCGCAGACCCAGCAAGCGCATGCGGTGGTCGTCGGGCATCAGGCTGATGATCAGGCCGAAACCGTGTTGCTCCACCTGTTACACGGGGCCGGGCTAGCCGGATTACGTGGTATGCGAGCAGTGGTACCCTGGCCCGAATGGAGGCAACGAGGATGGCAGGAATTGAGTAACGACACAATGCTCACACGAGACAACCAGCAGTACCCGCACACAGTACAACCACAGGCATCCACGCCACTGTTGCTACGCCCACTCCTGTCGATTACCCGCACCCAGGTTGAACAGTACTGCCAGGAATATGCCCTGACCCCCCAGCATGATCCTTCTAACCAGGCTGCACGGTATCGTCGTAGCCGTATTCGAGCCGAGTTGCTGCCCTATCTTGCAACCTATAATCAGCACATTGCTGCGGCACTCACACGCACGGCACAGATTTGTGGCGATGATTATGCCTATATTCAATCCCAGCTTGATCGGGTATGGCCCGATCTGGCAACAGAGCAATCGGATATGATCCTTTTTGATCGAGAACACTGGAATGGCCTGCCAGTTGTATTACAACGCTATGCATTACGACGAGCCGCACAACAATTGGTAGGCCATGACGGCTTGAGTTATGAACAGATAGAAGCGGGGCGCAAGGCAGCGTCTTGCACAACAGGCTATCAACACACACTGGGAGCCAGCCTGTTGTTACGTGTTGATGCTACGCATGTTATGTTGATACGTATGGATCGTCAGGGCATTGATCCAACCAGGGTATTACGCGCTTCAGCATCATCCTACGGTCTCCCCCAGATGGAGATCAAACAACTGCCACTACGGGTTCCCGGTACAACCCGGTTGGGAGCGGGTTGGCAGGTTGTAAGTAGTTATACCAGACCCGCCAGGTTGCCAGCCGACAATCATTGGCGCTGGTGGGTAGCACTCGATGCAGAAACCCTTGCTGGTGCCCTGCATATGCGTTGCCGACAACCAGGTGATCGGTTTCGTCCGGCTGGTGGGCGTGGCAGCCGGAAATTACAGGACTTTTTTGTTGACGTTAAATTGCCGCATGCACTGCGTGATGCCTGGCCGCTGCTGGCAACACCCAGCGCGATTGTATGGGTTGCTGGATTACGGGCCGATGCCCGATTTCAGGCGACGCCGGAAACCCGGCATACACTGTGGGTAACATTGACACCGATCTAGAACGGACTTGCAGCAAAGGGATGCCTATGGATATAGACATTGAGCGCGTACTGATATCAGAGACACACATTCAGGCCAGAGTAGCTGAATTAGGGGCACGGATTAGCCATGACTATGCTGGTGTCGATAACCTCTTGTTAGTCGGCGTCCTCAAGGGTTGTATGATGTTTATCGTTGACCTGGCGCGAAGCATTCATCTGCCGCTGGCGGTCGATTTTATTGCCATTTCCAGTTATGGTCAGAGTACTGAGTCGAGTGGAGTAGTACGCTTGCTCAAAGATCTGGATACTGATATTACCGGCTGGCATGTGTTAATTGTTGAAGACATTATTGATAGCGGGCTAACGCTGGACTACCTGTGTAGCCAGCTTGAACGGCGGAACCCGGCCAGTCTACGTGTCTGTGCCTTGCTGAATAAACCGGAACGACGTATTGCGAATATTATGGTAGACTATCTGGGGTTTGACATTCCCAATGAATTTGTTGTAGGCTATGGACTGGACTTTGGCGAACGCTATCGCAACCTGGCCTATATCGGTATTCTCAAACCAGAAGTCTATACCCATACATTGTAGAGGATGAGCATCGATAGTCAGAGAACTCCTTGCCGCTACTACACCCTTTTGGTATAATGCTATCATCTCAGCCTGATCTTAACAAACTCCCGCACGTTCTCAGACACAGTCTGAGGCCACATTCAGAGGTATCATTCCACAAAGAGAAGGATAGAGAGCATGGGTGATAACCGTTGGCTCAAAAATAGTTTCGTGTATTTAATCATTCTAGTCGCCGCGCTGGCACTCTTTTTTCAATATTTTGGGCAAAGTACCACGCAGAGCGATGAGATAGGAATTGCGCAAGTCATTAGTGATGCCCGCGCTGGCAAAATTAAGGAGATTGAAGCTCAGGCGGGCGATGAACAAATTATTATCACGCGCCTGGATAATCCTAATACCAAATACCGATCACGCATGGAAAGCCGTGACAGCATTATGTCGCTGCTGGCACAGTACGATGTTCCATTGCAACTTCCTGATGGGCAACAACTGGTGGTCAATGTTAAACCCGCACCAGCCTGGGGTGGGCTGTTGAGCATTGTCACTGTTCTGTTACCAACACTGCTCTTGATCGGCTTTTTTGTCTTCTTCATGCGTCAGGCACAGGGCAGCAACAATCAAGCACTTTCCTTTGGCAAGAGCCGTGCCCGTATGTTCGCGGGCGATAAGCCAACCATTACGTTTGCCGATGTTGCTGGTCAAGAAGAGGCCAAGCAAGATCTGACCGAAGTGGTTGAGTTTTTAAAATACCCCGATAAGTTTGCCGCTCTGGGTGCCCGTATTCCACGCGGTGTGCTTATGGTGGGGCCGCCCGGAACTGGTAAAACGTTGCTTTCACGCGCAGTGGCGGGCGAAGCCGGGGTACCTTTCTTTTCGATCAGCGGCTCTGAGTTTGTTGAGATGTTTGTGGGTGTCGGTGCCAGTCGTGTGCGCGACCTTTTTGACCAGGCCAAGCGCAACGCACCATGTATCGTCTTTATTGACGAGATCGACGCGGTCGGTCGTCAGCGGGGAGCTGGTCTGGGTGGGTCACACGATGAGCGTGAGCAGACACTCAACCAGATTCTGGTTGAGATGGATGGCTTTGATACGAATACGAATGTGATTATTATCGCCGCTACCAACCGGCCAGACGTCCTTGATCCGGCGCTGGTGCGACCGGGACGTTTTGACCGTCAGGTCGTGCTGGATGCACCCGATGTCCGTGGACGCACAGCCGTCCTGAAGGTACATGTGAAGGGCAAACCGCTTGAAGACGATGTGAACCTGGAGGTTATTGCCCGACAAACTCCTGGTTTTTCTGGCGCTGATCTCATGAATGCGGTGAACGAGGCAGCCATTCTTGCTGCCCGACGCTCCAAGAAGAAGATCGGTATGTCGGAACTGCAAGATGCAATCGAGCGGGTGATGATGGGTGGGCCTGAGCGCCGGAGCCGAGTGATGACTGATCGTGAAAAGCTAATTACAGCGTATCACGAGTCTGGACATGCAATTGTTGCCCAGGCGATGCCTGATGCAAACCCGGTGCAGAAGGTGACGATTATTCCACGGGGGATGGCTGGCGGTTATACGCTCATGATACCCGACGAGGATCGCCGTTACTATAGCTCATCTATGTTTGAGGCTCAACTGGCAATGGCCCTTGGCGGTCGTGCAGCCGAGGAGATTGTATTTGGCGACATTACCACGGGAGCCAGCGGTGACATTAGTACGGTGACAAAGACGGCACGTTCGATGATCACACGTTATGGCATGAGCGCTAAACTTGGCCCGATTGCCTTTGGTGAAAAGGATGAGTTGATCTTCCTGGGCCGCGAGATTAGCGAGCAACGCAACTACAGCGAAGATGTGGCAAAGATTATTGATGAAGAAGTTCATCGGCTGGTTTCTGAAGCCTATCATCGGGCAATGACTATTCTGGAAAAGTATCGCCCGGTGTTAAACGATATGGCGAATGCACTGCTTGAGTTTGAAACACTTGAAGGGGATCGCCTGCGTGACGTGCTTGGTCGTATTCCACGCGGTAGTTTTGAGTTGAATGGTAAAAAAGGTGGCGTTGAAAAAGGTGAAGGGATGACACCCGAAGTGGTCGCCCCAGGTGGTATGACTTCACCCCTTCCTGCCTGATACAGCAGACTTATAGCCTGATCTAGATGATGTTGAGCAAAGGGAGTGTGCCACTGGCATGCTCCCTTTGCCACAGCTATGGTCAAAAAGTCGCGTTGATACTCTCCGTGGATACATATGTCGTCCGATCTGGAAATTATTTGAGGAAATCATGACCCAACGCCTGGTTGTTGGTATTTCCGGGGCAACCGGAGTGATCTATGGCATTCGTTTGCTCGAGGTCTTGCAAGCGATGCCAGCGATTGAAACACATCTGGTCATGACCAGCGCGGCACGTCAGACCATTGCCCTGGAGACAGATTACAATCCGCGTGATGTTGAATCACTGGCGGGAACCACCTATCGAATTAACGACATTGCTGCCGCTATTTCGAGCGGATCGTTTGCAACGACTGGCATGGTGATCATTCCCTGTTCCATGAAAACATTAAGTGCCGTTGCGCTTTCATTCAACGACAACTTGCTGGTACGAGCCGCCGACGTTACGCTGAAAGAACAGCGCCGGCTCGTGCTGGTGACACGTGAGACACCGCTACACCTGGGGCATCTACGCCTGATGGCTCAGATTACCGAAATTGGCGGTATTATTATGCCGCCAGTACCGGCATTTTATCATCGTCCACATACCTTGAATGATATTATTAATCAAACCGTTAATCGTGTCCTTGACATGCTAGACATTACGCTGCCGGATGATTTGTTTCGGCGTTGGACAGGCGGCCGTGATGGTGATCCCTATAGTACATCATAAAAACTGGCGTCCTGGCTGTAACCATTCAGGGGGACTTTCGCCAGCGGGGGTTGCGGGGGCCTGCGGCCCCCGTTTCGGCCCGTTGTCAGAGCGCCGATGACGCGGCGCGCCGCTTCATAGAGGTTGCGGGGGCCTGCGGCCCCCGTTTCGGCCCGTTGTGGCCGCTTTGCCGCCACAACGGGCCGAAAAAGAACCTCCGGGCGCGGTCGTGCCCCACCCAACCACTCCACCTGAACGGTTACGTGTGTACATCCTGATGGTTGTGTTTCCTTAAAGCCAGATGAGTAGTGATCCTGGTTATAATGATTGCGCGAATTGGCTGAAAGAGCTGGATAGCGCGATCCTACATCCGTTGTGCAGAACGGGAGTCCCGGCGAAAGCCTGGGAGCGTTCCGTCCTGGCGAAAGCCTGTGCAGAACGGGAGTCCAGGATTTCGCCTGTGAAGAGCTGGGATCCCGGCTTTAGCCTCATACTGCTAAGGTTTCGTATACCGCATCAGGACGGCGTCGAGAGGTAGTATTGGCCGTGTTATCGGCTCCACATGGTTGCCATCGGTGCGCATCTTGTACCCGTCGGATCACAGGAGTACGCTGTCTGACGGTTGTTTGCGGCGTCCTGATAAGTCATCACGAAATTTTAGCAGCATGAGGCTTTAGCCTGGTATCTCAGGGTCTCAGCTTTAGCCAGGACTCCGAGATACCATTGGTATAAGCGCGTTATAGAACAGGATGTTGGAAACCGTGTTCAGTAATGAGCTGTACGTAGTGCATCAGTACAGTCTCGGTGAGAACATACATCAAAAGACTGTCTCTTCCACAAGGAGTAATCTCTATGCAACGATTATACTGGTATTGCGGGCAACTGCTGGCACTCGCGCTGCTGTTGGGCCTGACCCTGACGCTTATGCCGCTGCCACGCAGCATCTATGCCCAGCAGGCTGAACGCTGTTTTGACGAAACGGGGTATTGTATTGCGGGACGTATGCGCCAGTTTTGGGAACAAAACGGCGGGTTGCCTGTATTTGGTCTGCCCATTACGTCGCAGCGCATGGAAATGATCGAGGGCCAGGCGATAGCGGTGCAGTGGTTTGAACGCAACCGGCTGGAGCTACATCCCGGTAACCCGGCCCCTTATGATGTGCTATTGGGACGCCTGGGCGTGGATGTATTGGAGCAGCAGGGGCTGTCGTGGTTTACCTTTCCGCGTGATGCTGAGCCGCAACCAGGCTGCCGCTTTTTTCCCGAAACGGGCCAGAATGTCTGTGGTGCCATCCTGAACACCTGGCGCTCCAGTGGCCTGGAATTTGATGGGCAGCCAGGGATCAGTGACGCCGAGAGCCTGGCGCTGTTCGGATTGCCGATCAGCCCGTTGCAAACAGAGCCGATCGAGGGGCGGGCTTTGCAAGTGCAGTGGTTTGAGCGGGCACGCTTCGAGTTGCATCCCGATAATCCACCGCCCTATGATGTGTTGCTAGGACTGCTTGGCAACCGTCTGGTCACGGCTGGTGATCTGGCAGATACCCCACCTACGGCCAGGATCACCTGGCCCACCGTGCAGGTCAATCCGCTGGTGGGTGGTCTGACCAACCCGACCTACGTAACCCATGCTGGCGACGGTAGCGGGCGACTGTTTGTGGTTGAGCAGCCGGGAACGATCCGCATCTGGCAGGAGGGAGCGCTGCTGCCCGCACCCTTTCTGGATATTCGTGACCGCGTGCTGACGGGTAGCGAGCGTGGTCTGTTGAGTATCGCCTTTCCGCCAGACTATAGCAACAAGGGCTATTTCTACCTGAATTACACTGATCGCCAGGGAAACACGGTGGTCTCACGCTTCTTTGTCACCGAGGAGGCTACACTGGCTGACCCTAATAGTGAGCAGATCGTGCTGACAGTGGATCAACCCTATGCCAACCACAACGGCGGACAACTGGCCTTTGGCCCTGATAATTACCTGTACATTGGCATGGGCGACGGTGGCAGCGCTGGTGATCCGGAAAACTACGCGCAGAACGTGTCCAGTCTGCTGGGCAAACTGTTGCGCATCGACGTGGAGTCGGGCGTGGCTCCTTATGCCATTCCGCCGGATAATCCCTTTGTGGCTGTCAATGAGGCTCGTCCTGAAATCTGGGCCTACGGCCTGCGTAACCCCTGGCGCTTCTCGTTCGATGCACAGACGGGCGATCTCTACATTGCCGATGTGGGCCAGAATCGCGCCGAAGAGATCAATGTCCAGCCTGCGATCAGTCGTGGGGGCGAGAATTATGGCTGGAATGTGCTGGAGGGGTGGCAATGCTTTGGCACCGCGAACTGCGACACCAGCGGCCTGACCATGCCCGTCTGGGAATATGAACATCGGCGCGGCAACTGCTCGGTAACAGGCGGCTATGTCTATCGTGGCCAGCAGTTTGCAGCCATGCAGGGCATCTATTATTTTGGTGATTACTGCTCGGGCATCATCTGGGGAATGCAGCCAGAAGGGGCGGATTGGAGCGTGCGTGAATTGTACCAGGCACCGTTTACCATTTCCAGCTTTGGTGAGGATGAGGCAGGCAATCTGTACGTGGTCAACTATATCGACGGCAGCATCTACACGTTGACGCTGGCGGAGTAGAGCTGCAAGCCAGCGGTGCCGCGGCAGTTTGTAGCGGCGGACAGCTCTATCTCGGCCCACCGCGTTCCTCCACGAGTCTACCGCAGAGGGCGCAGAGAACGCAGAGGAACCTATGCTTTAGATCGCATCTCTGCGTTTCTCTGCGGTAAAACAGTCTCGTTGTAGGACTATTCAGCTATGCCCGGCGAACGTCCTGATATTCGTTCGCAACCGGCAGCGCAAAGAGTAAGTGGTGTATCGTGAAAAACACGGAACTCTGCCCACTTTTATGAGCAGAGGTTTAGTATTCGTTAAATAGCAGCAGATCGATGGTTGGTGGTCTATCGCGCTTATACCAATTTGACTTAAACATTCTGCATACGCTGAAATCCTCACATGGGCGGGGGCCGCAGGCCCCCGCCCCCCCACCACGACACAGTCGCGTTGGAGGACGCATGGCAAGAACATGCGGAATGTTCACGTCGAAACGGTATTACTCGTTTTACTCGTGTCCGGCTTCTCATGAATCGATACAATCGCTGCCCATGCGCGGTCAAGCTGCCCGCGTTCCCAGGAGAAAAATACACTCTTCTTTCGCTTGTTGGTATTGACAGCCGCCGCACAGCATGTTACCATCTTTATGACCGATTATAATTTATATGTCAAAAATCTGCATGATCTGGAATGGTTGATTATGCCCCTATCCACCGCTACCTGGGCCGAAATTTATCTGTATCCTGTGCTGGTCACTATGGCCCTGTGGGGTGGCTTGACACTCGGTTTACTCTGGCTGAATCACCGTACACCGCGTCAGCGGAAGCTGGTGCTGTTCTTGCTGATCAGTGTGCTGGTGCTGGCGCACCAGCACATCTGGGATACACGCAACGACCTGAGTATCTGGGGGAACTATCGGGCATATCTGGCAGGCATGTTGATCTGGACGTGGCACGAACTCTCGTTTTACAGCGGTCTGCTGACCGGGCCATGGCAGCAACCCTGTCCACCGGAGGCAGAGGGCTGGCAGCGCTTTAAGTATGCACTGGATACGCATCTGTACCACGAAATTGCGATGATCCTGGAAATTGTGTTGCTGTGGTGGATGCTGCGCGGTGCGGCCAACCAGGTTGGATTGCTGACTATCATTCTGGGTTGGGCATTGATGCAAAGTGCCAAGCTGAATGTGTTGCTGGGCGTACGCAGCTTGCCCGTTCACTGGCTGCCGGAACACTTACGTTATCTGGGCAGCTTCTGGGCCCAGCGCCCCTCTAACCCCTTTTTCCTGCCCTCGATTATGGTTGCAACGGTGGTGGCCGTGCTATTATGGCTCCAGGCGACCTACCTTGCTCCCGCCAGTAGCGCGGTAGGTATGAC
>CALANA010000035.1 GCA_937925925.1 uncultured Chloroflexales bacterium
GCGGGGTCGTGCCCCGCCCAACCACCCCACCTGAACCGTTACTGAGTGGCCGTGTGATTTGTGTCATGTGATAGAAAGTATGTGGATAAATCTAGGGCCCAATATGCCAGGATAGGTAATCACTGGTAGTCTACATGAGAGGAGATACGAATGCGCGATCTTTATGTGCAACAGATTGGCTTTCTACGTGATGACCTGCTACGCCTGGGCAGCATGGTGGAACATGCATTGAACGACGCACTGCGTAGCCTGGAGACCTGGGATACGATTACCGCCGCACAAATTGTTAATAGTGATGTGCGGATTGATGAGGCGCGTTATGCTGCCGAAGAAGAGACCTACCGCTTGATTGCGCTGCAACAACCGGTCGCCAGCGATCTGCGCTTGCTGGGCACCGTCATCGCCGTTGCCACCGAATTAGAGCGTATTGGCGACTATGCCTGCAGCATTGCGCGCCGCATTCGGCGGGCCACCCGGCGGCCAGCACTGGTCACACCGCCAGCAGCGCTCTATGATATGGCGACGCTGGCGCAACAGATGTTACATACTAGTCTGGAGGCATTTGTGCGCCAGGATGCGAACATCGCTCGTAGTCTGGCTCGCGACGATGAGCAAGTTGATGCATTGGAAGATCAGTTACGCACTGAATTGATCCAGATTGCCCAGACTGATGCGCAGAAAGTGGAGGTAGTGATTGATCTCCTCGATGTTGTGCATGTGCTGGAACGAGTTGCTGACCGTGCTACCAATATTGGTGAACGAGTTATCTATCTGGTAACATGTATGACTGAGGAATTAAATCCATAGGTACTATCGAATATAATTCATCATCGTTTCTATGCAAATGTTAATCTCCCTGGACTTGCATTACTGCCAGTATGCGCTTATGATGTAAGCTGCATTGCAAACGTCAATTACGGTGGAGGATGCTATTTTGCGACAAAATGATGATGACGTATTTGACGATCTGGAGCCAGATCCAGATGAAAATGGGAACCGTTCTAGCGGACTGGGTGTTAGCCGTGATCTGATCATTTTACTCGGTGCCTTACTCTTTTTGATCCTGGCGGTGGTTTTGACCTTTCTGTTCCCGGTTGATCAAGAAGGTCTGGAAATTGCCGAAAGTGAGACAGCAACGGCAGAAGCGATTGCGATGGCAACGCCGTTGCCAACCAATGTACCGCCTGGCTATCCTGACCCAGATACTGCGACTACCCCTGGTCTGCCATATCCGCCGCCTGCGAGGACGGCGACTCCCTCACCCACAGAAACAGATGAAGACCCTGATGCCTATCCGGGGCCTGATGAGCCATTACCAGTACCAACGTTTGATCCGACACGCCCAACATTGACGCCAACCGAAACGCCACCCAACGGACCAGCCTATCCTGCGCCGCCAGATCGCCCGGTGCAACCGCAACCGCAGCCGCAGCCGCAACCGCAGCCGCAACCGCAGCCGCAACCGCAACCGCAACCGCAACCGCAGCCGCAGCCGCAACCGCAACCGCAACCGCAACCGCAGCCGCAGCCGCAACCGCAGCCGCAGCCGCAGCCAGATGAAGATAATGATCTTGAACCAACTATCCCTGATACTGAAGAGCCGGGGCCACCAGTACTGGTATCACCAACACTGCCACCACCACCGCCCACAGCTATACCGGTTGATGTCTTAAGTGGGGATATGCGCTGGTCACCGGCTCAGAGTCCGGTGATTCTGCGGCGTGATGTCCAGTTGGCACCTGGTTCAACCCTGATCATCGAGCCGGGAGTAGAAGTGCGTCTGGGGCCAGGAGTAGCGTTCTTTGTCGATGGTGCCCAGTTTCTCGTTCTCGGTACACCGGAACAACCCGCACGGTTTGTTTCTGATACCGGTGCGCGTTGGGAGGGTATCTTTGGTCGGCCGGGTAGCGTTATCGTGCTGGAGCATATGGAGTTGCAAGGGGGGGGGGCTGGTGGAACACTGCTCACCAGTGAACGCAATAGTGAGCTGACCATACGCAACTCACGTATCTTTGACAATGGCGGAACGTTGTTGATTACGGATAGTAAGCTGGAAGTTATCGATACCGAGATTACCGGCAATGACATGCCTTATGGTGCCGCGCTCGATGCGGTCTATTCCCGTGCGAATTTTGTCACCATTCATGGCAATCGCATCGGCGGCAACCGTCTGAGTCCGGGCGCGCCATCCGTCCGTGTGAACAGCACCAGCAGGATAGATACGCTCATCATCGATATTCAACGGAACTTGCTCCGTGATGGGAGCGTCGGCAATCTCGTCCTTTCAACCGATGGTTCGCTCGAGGGTACCGTAGCCTGCAACAAAATGGTCGGTGGCGATCTCGGCTTTAGTCTGCGCACGCAAACGTTGCAGGTACCGGGATTGCCGTTGAATGTGGTGAACAACTATATTCATCGTCACACCCCACCGATTATTCCGATTTATCTGAAATATGGTATTGGGCGCGGTGCTGCTAGCGAGGTGATGCTGGATATGCGTAATAACTGGTGGGGCGATCCTTCCGGGCCGTATCATCCGGAGACGAACCAGCTTGGGCGTGGTGACTCGGTTGGAACAAATATCACCTATGAACCCTGGCTGTCTGCGCCACCCGAATGTGTGCCGCCAGATTGAGCTAGTCGTACACACCACATTGACAGGGCGAATACCGTTTCGACGTGACCCTTCCACGATTGGGGCGGGTTCCGAACCCGCTCGTACTGGGATCGTGCTGGCTCAAGGTTCCTGCTGGCTGCGATAGTCCTGCAACGAGCCTGCGGCGCGGCGGGGGTGCGAGGATCGCAGGCACCCTGCCTATGTTCCGTTTCTGGTGCGGCGGTGGGACGTTGCCGGCAACGCCTCTACGCCCCCGCGACAGCTCATTCCAGGAGAAGGCTCGTGGTCATAGGAGCAAGCGTCAGACAGATCAACGTATGTGGAAGGTCGAAGTCAAATTGGTAGTACACGGTCGTTTGAACCAGATATCTTTTCCGTATTGGCTTGATTGGCTTGCTCTATCATACTACTCGATGTAAAGTAAAAGAGAGTTCAACGCAAGCAATGGGTGCTTGCCCGCATATAGTGACGTCTTGAGGCGGTTTCTGTGGACGTAACCGTCTGAAGGCGTCACTATGTGCATATATGCAGCGTACATGACAGGACTTACGCGGTGGCTTAAAGCCCATGCCCTTTTCGTCTACGGCAGCGTGGAAGAACCTAATTTTTTCGCTCTAATTTTCGCCTAGACTGAAAAAATTGGATGGTCTTGACAGGCGTCAGCCCGTGCGCCTGCGTCGCGGCGGGGGGCAGGGGCCGCAAGTCCTCGCCCCTGTTCCGGTCTGGTGCGGCGTTGCAAGTAATGCCACTCCGCCCCGCAACATCGCGTTCTAGGGGACGGCTCGGTGTCGTATTAAAAAGCATAAAACTGACGACCGGATGCGGAATGCCGAAGCCAAATTGGTATAAGTCCTGTGAATTGTTATCTGGAATCAAGAAAGTAGGGACGCAGCTATGCGAATAGCTCTATGGAATAAGATGCTTCTGATGGGTCTCTTGAGTATGCTGCTCATGGCTTGCAGCCAGCCAGGTCAGACAGCAGTAGATTCGGTAGTTACCCCGCCGCCAGTGGCAATGGCAACCGTGACTATCACGCCACTGCTGGAGCCGTCGCCGACAACTGCAGTGATGGCTCCGGCAACCGTGATGGCGACAGTCGCGCCAGCTACATTGGTGCCAACTGCTATACCGGATGCCGACGAGAATCTGTATAAGGGTATTCCCCATGGATTGACAGCCGAGGGCGCACCTACGCTGGGCTTTACCAGTGCCCCGGTCACACTGATCGACTATAGTGATTTTCTGTGTGCGGCCTGCCAGCGTCATGCCCTAGCCATCGAACCTGATATTATCGAGACCTATGTTCGATCTGGTCGGGTGCAACTGGTCTTTCGTCCAGTGTTAAATCACGGTGTGCGTTCGTTGCGTAGTGCTGAAGCGGCCGCATGTGCTGCCGCGCAAAATCAGTTCTGGCCCATGCATCAACTGCTGTTTGAACAGCAGGCTGAACTATTGAGCATCCCGGAAGAGGATTTACTCAAACTGATGATGGTCTATGCTGCCGCGTTGGAACTGGATCAGAATGCCTTCGGCATGTGTATGGTAGATGGAGCAGCTCTGGCGCGTGTACAGGCTTTTGATGCGGAACAACGTGGGCGAGGGATTAACGTGCAGCCAGTTTTTGAAATTAATGATCAACGACTGATCGGCTTTCAGTCCTTTGAGGTATTTCAGCGCGTGATTGAAGCTGTCCAATAGGAGATATACGTCGTCCGTGGAGCGAGAACGTGGCCTATTGTTGCTGATTGGTGGTGCCGAAGATAAAGTCGGTAGTCGCACTATTCTGAACCGATTTGTGCAACTGGCTGGGGGTAGACAAGCGCGAATTACCGTCGTGGCGACCGCCTCGTCATTTCAAGATCTGGTCGGTCAGCGCTATGTTAACCTCTTTACGGCGCTGGATGTGGCGCACGTAGATATGCTTCAGGTACGGGATCGGTTTCAGGCCCAGCATCCCGAACCACTGGATCAGCTTGATGCGGCCACTGGGATCTTCATTACCGGTGGCGATCAACTCAAGTTAACCGCAACGTTGGGTGGCACGCCAATCGCTCGACAGATCCGCCAACGCCATCTTACAGGATGCGTGGTGGGCGGCACCAGTGCTGGTGCGTCGGCAGCGGCTGAGCATATGCTGGCCTATGGTACCAGTGGCATTCCACCGCGCAAGGCCATGATGCAATTTGCCCCTGGTCTGGGGTTAATCAGTGGTCTGGTGATTGATCAGCATTTTGGCGCACGTGGACGGGCCGGGCGTTTAATGACTGCTGTGGCGCATAATCCTGATTTGCTGGGCCTGGGACTGGATGAGGACACTGCGGTTGAAATTAATCCCAGAGGCCTCCTGACGGTGTTGGGGCGTGGTTCGGTGATGATTGTTGATGCAACGGATATGCAATTTACCGATATTCATCGCATCGCCGAACATGCACCTTTGACGATCTTTGGGTTGCGTCTGCATGTGCTTTCCAGTGGCTATCACTATGATATTCCTTCACGTCAACCATGGTTACCTTCCATTCCTCTGCCGTTACCACCAGATAATGAGGGTATCGATGGTGAAGGTATTTAATCGATGCTGAAAAGAATCGCTATGGTCTGAAACTGTGCGCTGTGCCCGGTTGCACCATAGCGCCTGATAGGGTGTTGCCCGTGTGGTAAAGGAGTTGGTATGCGGGTACTCGAAACACGTGTCTATCGAGGGCCGAATCTGTATGGTTATAATCCGATGATTCGGATGACTCTGGATCTGGAGGAACTGGAGGAGTATCCCTCCTCGCGTTTGCCAGGATTTACGGAACAGTTGGTGGCACTCATCCCTACCCTGGAAGAACATGGTTGCTCTTATGGTGAAAATGGTGGCTTTATCAAGCGCTTACACGAAGGCACGTGGATCGGCCATATTGTGGAGCATATTGCCATCGAATTGCAGTGTCTGGCCGGTACCCCTGTGTCGCGTGGTAAGACGCGCTCAGTGCCGGATCGACCCGGGGTCTACTATGTGGTCTATAGTTACGGCGAAGAACAGGTTGGCCTCGAAGCCGGTGAACTGGCGATTCGTCTGGTGCGGAGCCTGCTACCGCCAGAATTGCCCAGTGCCTTGCCCGCCGAAGAACGGACTCACTTTCATTTTGTCTGCGAACGTGATTCCCTGATTGCCCGCGCTCAGGATATTATTCTGGGGCCAACGACAGCGGCGCTGGTCAATGAAGCCCGTAAACGCGATATTCCCGTTATTCGCCTGGATGAGTCGAGTCTGGTGCAACTGGGATATGGCAAGTACCAGAAGCGCATCCGTGCCAGTGTCACCAGTCGCACCAGTCATATTGCGGTCGAGACTGCCAGCGATAAAGCGCTGACCAACCAGTTATTGCGTGATGTTGGTATTCCCACGCCGGGCCAGCAGTTGGTGGAGTCAGCCGAGGCAGCGGTGGTGGCCGCTCAATCACTCGGATTTCCAGTGGTTACCAAGCCGTTGGATATTAGCCATGGGCGTGGTGTCTCACTTCAGCTCACAACACCAGAGATGGTGCAGCGCGGCTATGACATTGCCAGCGCCTATAACGAGCGTGTGCTGGTCGAGGCCTTTCTTCCTGGCAAAGACTATCGCGTGCTGGTGGTGAACAACAAGGTCGTTGCCGTTGCCGAACGGGTGCCAGCCCATGTGGTTGGTGATGGCGAACGGACAATCGCAGAACTGGTGGAGATCGTAAATGCTGACCCACGGCGGGGCTTTGGACACGAGAAGGTTCTCACCCGCATCCGCTTTACGCATCAAACCGAGTTGTTGCTCGAACGCTCCGGCTATACACGCGACACCGTGCTGGCTCCCGGTGAGATATTCTTCCTCTCCAGCACCGCTAATCTATCAACTGGCGGCACCGCCATTGATCGTACGGCTGAGATCCACTATGAAACGAGTGAACTGGCACGCCGGGCGGCCATGGTGATTGGCCTGGATGTAGCCGGGATTGACATTATTACGCCCGACATCGCTCGTCCGCTGCGTGAAGTTGGGGGTGGCGTTGTAGAGGTTAACGCTGGCCCGGGCTTCCGCATGCATCTGCAACCCAGCGAGGGCAAAGCGCGTAACGTGGCGCGCCCGGTTATTCAGATGCTCTTTCCGCCTCGCTCACCGGCTCGTATTCCGATTATCGCTATCACAGGTACGAATGGTAAGACCACAGTGGCGCGGATGGTCGCCCATATTTTGAAGATGAACGGCGAACGGGTAGGCTTGACTACCACCGATGGTATTTATATTGATAGTCAACTCTATCTAAAGGGAGATATGACTGGCCCCTGGAGCGCACGGATCGTACTCAAAGACCCGACCGTCGATGCAGCGGTGTTAGAGACCGCTCGCGGTGGCATCCTACGTGAGGGCATTGGCTTTGATCGCTGTGATGTGGGGGCCGTTCTCAACATTAGTAATGATCATCTCGGATTGGGTGGCGTGGAGACGCTGGAGCAATTGGCAGAGGTCAAGTCGCTCGTGGTTGAGATTGTGCGTGATGATGGTACCAGTGTGCTAAACGCCGATGATCCCTATGTTGTCGCTATGGCTGACCGGGCAAAGGGCCGGATCGTGTATTGGAGTATGAACACGACCAATGGCAATACCCTGGTGAAAGAACATATTGAGCAGGGCGGCACGGCTGTGGTACTCCAGGCCGGTATGCATGGCGAGATGGTGGCAATCTATGATGCTGAACAGTATGTTCCGCTCGTCTGGACACACTTGATACCTGCGACGCTGGAAGGACGGGCGCGCCATAATGTGGCCAATGTCCTGGCAGCAACTGCAATTACCTACGCGCAAGGCGTGAGTATCGAGAATATTAAGCAGGGCCTACGCACGTTTACCACCAGTTTTTATCAGGCACCTGGTCGCCTGAATGTATTTGATGAATACCCCTTCCGCGTGATTGTCGACTATGGGCATAACCCGGCCGCATTTGCTGCTATGCGTGAGTTATTGGACGGATTGCGTTCCAACCATAACCGGCTGATTGGCGTCGTTGGTGCGCCTGGTGATCGTCGGGACGAAGATCTGCGTCAGGTAGGCACGACCGTCGCAATGACCTTCGATCATCTGATCCTGAAAGAGGATCATGATCTCCGAGGACGCGCCAGGGATGAGGTTGCTACCCTCCTGCGCACGGCAGCGATCACCGCTGGCTTGCCGGCTGAACGTATTGTGACTGTCCACGATGAACTGGAGGCGGTGCGTTACGCGCTGGCACAGTGTCAACCGAAAGACCTCCTGGTCATTTTTGCCGACGATGTGACCGCAGTCTGGAAGGAAGTTATTTACCATGGCAAGCCTGATCGTCCTGATATCTAATACCGTTTCGTCGTGACCCTTCCGCATGGTCGTGCCATGCGTCCTCCCACGCGCCTGCGTCGCGTTGGGGGTGCGGGGGCCGCAGGCCCCCGCCTATGTGAGGATGTCGGCGGAAGGGCGTTACATGCAACGCCCCTCCGCGCTCCTCGCAATCTCGTTCCAGGGGACGTCTCGTGGTCGTAGGAGCAAGCGGAAGACGAACCACAGGATGCAGAAGGTCTATATCAAATTAGTATAAGGGTTTTTGAATGGTATGATATGTTAAGGACTTGCGCAGTCGCGTGAACCAGATATCGTTTTCGTCTGTGGCAGCGTAAAAGCGTTGGTACGTTGGAAACGTTGGAACATAGAAGTTCGGCTTTCAGCCGGATGACCTCAGCCAGCGTAAAAGCGTTGGTACGTTGGAAACGTTGGAACGTTCTAACGTTTTTACTTGTGTCCTGGGAGCGAGGGCATCTTGCCCTCGTCTACGCGATGGAGGCGTCCCGCCCGCCATTGTGCCCTTGAGTGTGAACAGGTATCGCGTACGTTCTGTTTTGTGTCATTCTGAAAATTGTAGTAGAATAGGCAATCTTGTGAATAGCAGAACATTTTACATTCGTCGGCAGTTCGGTCAGATGGGTGATAGCTGCTGATGGGTGCAGCTACGACTTACCAGAGGAGGTAGACCATGGTGAAGGCCAAAGATATTATGACGACCGATGTGATTACTGTGCATCCTTCTGCCACAGTTGAGGAGGCAATTCGCAGAATGCGCGAGCGCAACCTGCACGCCCTGATCGTAGAACGGGCAGATGAACATGATGCGTATGGGATTGTGACCGACTCGGATATTGCTTATAAGGTTGTCGCGTATGAGAAAGATCCCAAACAAATACATGTTCATGAGATTATGACCAAACCCTGTGTGGTCGTTAATCCTGACCTGGAAATCGAGTACGTGGCACGTTTGTTTGCCAATCTCCACATTCATCGCGCTCCGGTGATTAAAGAACATCTGCTTGGTATTGTCTCGGTTACTGATATTTTGCATCGCGGATTGTAATACGACGGTAAAGTCCCGGCTTTCAGAGGTTCTATGCTCTCATCTGACTGAAGCCGGGACTCCTGTTCTCGACAATAGAGGCGAATTCGGCCTTACCATTGCAGGTGTGTACGTTGCGAACAGCGTGCGGGTTATATCGGGCGGGCCACCATGATCCCGCTAAGAACTAAAAGCAGCAATACTGCCAGTGCCGCCAGTGGTGCCCAGCGTCCAAGGTTGCGTATTGCTCCTCGCGGACGTAACGATATATGCGCCACCACGGCCGCCAGGATACCCAGCAGCGGGTGCAGAATAAATGGGAAAGTAAGGTAGTAGATCGCTCCAAGACCAATAATCCTATAGAGCCAGAGGATTATTCCCAGCGTCGCCTGAATGTCCACCAGAATGGGAAAGATGCGTGCCGGTAGCGTGCGGGCAGTGTTGGGTTTCCAGGTGACGGTAAACCAGATCGCTGCGGCAACAATCAAAAGTGGCAAAATGCGCTCGCCAAAAATGGCATGCACATTGTACATAAACCCCATGAAACTCCTCATATAGTCAGGGTTAGCGTGTAAGGATACGCTCAGCGGAAATGATGCTGACGATTATATCACATATGGCTCAGATCTTCTCATTCCGCTTGATCCGTTCATAGAGTTCCGTGGTCTCTGGTAGCGGCTCAATCCCCAGATCAGCTTGCAGCGCCTGGACACAGCGCGTATAGCTACGCAGTGCCTGGGAGCGGCTACCGATATGCACATAGGCGCGCATTAAAATTTGATAGGCTTCTTCGTAGCAGCGGTCACGTTTCAACACCTGTTCACACAGATGTACTGCCTCTTCGGCATGTTCCTGCTGCGACAGGCGGTCAGCGAGCGCAGTCGCTGTTGCAAGATAGCGCGCTAACAGGCGTTCGCGCTCCTCAAGTGTCCACGAGTCATAGAGCGACTCAGAGAGGTAATCGCCTTTGTAGAGTTGTACCGCAATCTGGCTGTTGCGGATAGCAAACTCGGCATCCGCCTGGAAGTTGCCGGCGGTGCGCAGTTCAAACTCATCCACATCGATCCAGCAGCCATATGATGGCGCAAAACTGTAGGCCAGTCCCTGACGGCGGATGAAGAAGGGCGCGGTGCGTGGCGGGCGTAGCGGCTCCAGGGCGGTATTCAACGCATTCAACGTCACCTTAAACTGGCGCTCCGCCGCATCCAGGTCGCTATCCGGCCAGAGCCAGGCACAGATTTGCTCACGCTGCAACCAGCGTCCACGATAAGTGAGGAGCAACTGGAAGAGTTGTCGTGCTTTTTCACGTTGCCACTCGCGGGCCTGTATCTCGTGACTCCCGCGCCAGACGCGAAATGTGCCTAGCATTTGCACCCGTAGCGTATAGCCAGGATGATAATCATCAACGGCGTCATCAGCCGCAATCGAGGGAAACGCCTGGCGTAGCAACTGCTGGGCAAAGGCCGTGTATTCTGTCTGCGCTCGCCCACGCAATAACACTGGTACGAGCATAGCCATATCACGCGGGCCAAACAATGTCAGGGACGTGAGTAAGCCTTCGTAGCCGTGACGCTGTGCCAGGCTAAGTATCAGCGTAATCTGTTCCGTAGCCTGGACATCCTCGCTTGCGCGGAGATGCCAGAGCGCTCGCCAGAGCGCCACGACAGCCTGACCGTAGGTGTCACCGCCACGGGTAAAGCGCTGGTTGGCATGATCGAGCCAGACGAGCGCACGTCGATCACTAAGTGAGACACCCGCTCCCCCCAGCGCCAGCCAGATGAGCGCCGCTATCCACTCATCACCGGCTGCTTCGGCTACCTGCAAGCCAGAATGTGCCGAGGCTTCTGCCGCAGCGAGATCGCCAGTGTATCCTTGTAGCAAAGTCAACCCCATATACGCCTCGGCGCGGGCGCGGGCTACACCACTGGCTTGTACAAGCTCCAGAGCTGCCTGATAATGCTGGTTGGCGGCTCCTGTATCGAGAGGGGCGATCACCTGATAGGCATGCGCTACACGCATATGCGCCAGTGCCTCGGTCAGTAGCGACTCACTCTGTTGTGATTCAAGCAAGCCGCGATGCGCCAGAGCCAGCGCTCTAGGACCGTTGCCGAGCATCGCGTAGATCAGTCCGAGCAGCAGCAACGGCTCACGATGGGCGACAAAAGTCGTCACCGGTTGCGTAGGCAGCGCCTGCGGATCTAATCCCAGCAGTGTTTCCAGATATTGCCGCGACTCGTGGAGTCGCCCACTGCGGAGCAACAGCCGGGGCGAGATGGAGATTGCCGAACGTGGAGTGAGCAGACGTGGATCAGGATCCAGCGGTTCAACATGAGAACGTTCCGCAATGGGTGTCTCTTGCGCGAGGCGATTGGCGGTCGTCTCCAGAATCAGCGCAATATCAGCGCGGCCACGATTAGCCCAATTTTCGGCCTGGAGGCGGAGAATTTCCGCACGTTCGGCACAGCGACTGCGGGGCAGCAATTTAAGAATTTGCTTCAGTAAGGCAACCGCTGGCGTGGGTTGTACCGTATCAAGATACACCTCAGCCTGGCCCCGCAGCGCACGCAGGTGTCCCTCCTGGTCACCGTGGTGTTGAAACGCTTGCTCAGCTTGTTGATAGATGTGCAGCGCGTGTTCAAATCGGCCAAGCCGGTGATAGGCTGCTGCCAGCGCTTCTAACAACAGCGGACGCTGGCGCTCGGCTTCAGGTAGCCGATCTAACCAGGTCAACAGTGCTGCCGTATTGCCTTGTACAAGCCAGGTACGAGCGACTTCTTCCAGCGCCGTGGCTGCCTGTGCGTTCTCGCCCATGGCCAGCAGATGATAAATGACGCCCTCTTGATCGCCGCGCACTCGATAGTATTCTGCCGCATCGTGATGCAGGGTGCGCAATATGTCCAGGGTAAGCCGTTGCCGTGAGTGACGTTCCAAAAAGGCTTTGAAGAGTGGCTGATAGGCCAGATGGCCCTGATGTGTGAGTTCTAGAAAAAGACAACGCCGTTCCACGGCATCCTGTAACGGGCGGATGGTTCCCAGATCGGATAACATACGACATACACCCGGATCGAGCCAGCGCAGGTTGGCGGTTGTTAACAGGAAGGTTTGCAGTTCAGGGGGTTGCTCCTGTAACACATGCTGGTTGAGATACGTATCAAGCAAAGGTGTCAGGCGATGTAGCGTCATCAGGGCTGTTTCGGTTGAACGCGGCTCGGCATGGCCTATCTCACCTTCGGTAGTCAGCGTTAATTCGGTAGCCAGGGCTTGCAAAGCTAGTGGCCACCCTCGGCAGGTTGCGGTCAAATCCGCAATATCAATCGGTGGTGAGCGATCATACAGGGTAAATAACGTCTGTGCCTCTTCCACCGTAAAAGCCAGGTCTGATTGCCCAAGCTGGCAGATCTCACCGCGCGCCCGGATGGTCGCGAGCGAAATCAGTTCTGGCTCATAGCGGGTTGATAACAGCAAGTGCAACTGTGCGGGCTGAATAGCAATGAAATGCTCAATAAACGCTCGCAGTTCGGGGTGTTGATCGGCCTGATGGTAGTCATCCAGAATCAGCAGCGTATCATCATCAAGCACCGCCAGCAATACATTGACCAGTTGCTCCATCGCGCTTAGCGGCGACAACCCATGCGCAGCCTCGGTCAGGAGTGCATCAATCGTGGCGTGCATCTGATCGGACTGGGTAGAGGGAACCATGCGGCACGCCGCAGTCAGATGGGTGAGTAATGTGAGCGGAGTGTCATCACTGGACATGCGGCACCAGGCCGTCGGCCATCCGCTGTTCATCGCAAAACCAGCCAGTGCTGTTGTTTTACCACTACCAGCGGGTGCAATTAACAATGTCAGTGGATAATCGATAGCATTCGCCAATAACGTGTTGACTCGCTGCCGTGACAGCAACCGTGTCTGCTGCGGCGGTGGCATCAACCGTGTCATTAACAGGCCCTGTCCACCAGTAGAATTGGCCTGTTGCCTGAACTCATTTGTAACTCGTGAGGCTACCATAAGGCCAATGACTATTACAACAAAAGTATATACCTATAGTATAACGCAGGTATGATGCGTGGTGTGACGCGAAACACACGGAGGTTGATGACTGCACACCGCGTCATGGATAATTGAAAGGAACTTGCGATGGTAGATGTACGGGAGCAGGTGCATAAACAGTATCTGGACACCCAGGACATGGCTACGCGATCGATGCACGCATGGAATGAATTGATGGTAGCAACGACGGATATGGCGTTTGATGTTGTGCTGAAGAATTGGAATTATAGTCGTAGTTTGCGCAACTCGGCCGATCAAGCAGTTGAAGACGCGATCAAAACTCAGCATCGTCTGTCGAACGAAATGTTGCAGGTATGGCAGGGATACACCAACAATTTGCAAGAAATTGTCACGAAAGCGGTGAAGTAAGCCTGGTCGCCAGTTTACCGTACTCATAACCCCCTCAATCATTCCTCAGTGTATCAGATAATGAACGTAGGTAGATGGAGAGACAGAGTACCTTTTACTCTGCTCCCCACCTCACACCATCATCTTGCGGCTGTATCACCAGGAACGTCAAGCAGCTCAAACGCTGCCACTGCATGCACGTACCCTTTGAGGGCAGTTCATTCATGCAGACGGCGAGAAGCATCCATGTTTTACTATTGACATCACATTATATCATAAATGCGCCACCGTTGACGTTTAACTGCTCACCAGTGATATAATCGCCCTCAGCGGCCAGGAAGACAACGGCCTTGGCAATATCCGACACATCGCCAAAACGCCCCAACGGAATGCGGCTCTTGATCTGATCCTGAATGTTATCTGGCACACCAGCAAACATATCGGTCAGTGTCCAACCGGGAGCAACCGAGTTCACCGTGATGTTAAATCGCGCCAGTTCCAGCGCTGCTGTGCGGGTAAAGGCAATAATTCCGCCTTTACTAGCCGAATAATTGGACTGACCAATCGCGCCAACCTGCCCGTTCATGGATGAAATGTTAATGATGCGCCCATAGTTCTGGTTGACCATAATGGGCATTACAGCCGATGTGCAGTAGTAGACGCTATTCAGGTTTGCGTTGATAACTGCTTGCCAGGCATCGTCGGTCATCTTGCGCAGAGTACGGTCTTTGGTGATACCCGCGTTGTTCACCAGGATATCAATCCGTCCCCACTGCTCAAAGACACGGCGCACCATATCCCGTGACTCTTGAGGGTCGCCAACATCCGCCTGGGCAAGCATGCAGGTACCATCAAAACTGTTAATCTCATTCGCCAGTTCCTGCGCCTGAGACTCACTGCTGCGATAGTTAATAGCAACTTTCGCGCCTTCACGAGCCATTGCCAGCGCAATTCCGCGCCCAATCCCACGACTGGCACCAGTGACAATCGCAACTTTCCCATCAAGTCGTCCCACGTTATACCTCCCTACTAGTTACATGCCTGAGTCCTACCTGGCAAAAAAGGCTGCGATAACCGCATGCTACCTATCAACCGCCTGGTTTATAGCCACATGCTCCTTACAACCGCCTGGTTCATAGCCGTTCAAACACGGCAGCAATGCCCTGTCCACCACCGATACACATCGTCACCAGGCCGCGCTTTGCTCCGGTGCGCTGTAGTTCATAGGCCGTCTTAACCACGAGAATCGCGCCGGTAGCGCCGATCGGATGGCCGAGCGAGATCCCGCTCCCGTTCGGGTTCACACGCGGGTCGTCTGGTGCCAACTCCAGGTCACGCATGACCGCCAGCGCCTGCGCTGCGAAAGCCTCGTTCAGTTCAATCACGTCAAAATCACTGAGGCTCAAACCAGTGCGCTGTAGCACGTTACGGACAGCCGGTACTGGCCCAATACCCATATATTTGGGATCAACCCCGGCGAAGGCATAGTCCACCAGGCGCATGATCGGCTTCAGACCACGCTGTTCAGCGGCACTGCGCTCCATAATAATCACGGCAGCGGCAGCATCGTTAATAGCCGAAGCATTACCAGCGGTAACGGTTCCCTCTTTATCGAACGCTGGTCGAAGCTTGGCCATACCTTCCAGGGTGGCATCACGACGCGGGTGTTCGTCGGTATCAACAATAGTCGTGCCCTTCTTGGTCTTAATTTCGATTGGCAGGATCTGTTCCTTCAGATAACCGTTATCCAGGGCACTAATCGCTCGTCGATGGCTCTCCACGGCCAGGGCATCTTGATCTTCACGTGAGATTCCCCACTTTTTGGCGATGTTTTCGGCCGTGACACCCATATGGCAGTCATCAAACGGATCAGAAAGAGCCGCCACCATCGCGTCGATCACTTTGCTATCATTCATCCGCTGACCCCAGCGCATACTCGGTAGCCAGTACTGTGAGCGGCTCATGCACTCGGCACCACCCGCCACAGCACAGTCAATATCACCCAGCATAATCAACTGTGCCGCCGAAACAATCGCCTGCAGGCCACTGCCACACAGCCGGTTCAGGGTCAAGGCCGGAGTTTCGTGGGGTAACCCACCTTTGATTGCCGCAACACGCGCCAGATAATGATCGTGGGCATCGGTGTGGATGATATTGCCGAAGATCGCGTGCCCAACATCTTTGGGATCGACCCCGGCCCGCTGGACAGCCTCGCGTACCACCATAGCGGCCAGTTCCGATGGCGGAAAGTCTTTCAACGCCCCACCGTAATCGCCAATCGCCGTTCGTACACTGCTCAACACCACCACTTCACGATTGCTAGCCATTCATGTACCTCCTCATTAACTTGACACAAATGTCCCGGTAAAAACACATAGCGCAGTTCGTCCAGGAGTCCTTACGAATCTGCGCTTTGTTCACTATACCATACCATAACTCCGCCCCTTCGCAGAAATGTGTTCTTCCGCCACTTCATCAGGAGCCGATACATATATCGGCAGACGGTGGTAAAATAGTCGTTAACCTGATAGCGTAGCGGGTAAATACATTATAGTATAAGATTGCTAAGTTGCAAATATGCTACTATGAACCCCTTTTTAGTGATTACAATGCCATAGTCGTGCTACGTTCAGGCTTGTGAAGAGGCACCATGGGGGAGCATTGAGTAACTCTTGTGTAACCAGGTAGGTTACAATAAGCTATATTCCCCGAATCTATCATGTCTATGAGGAGGCAGCGTATGGCTCAGACTCAGCGCATGGACGCGCCAATGATCAGAGAATTACGAGATGGACGCAAAGTGACGATCCGAGCAATTGCAGAAAAAGACCGCGCCGCGATGGAGGTGTTTGGCAATTCGTTGCCCGCCAATGATTCGCTGTATCTGGAGGATGATTTCCAGAACCCGGATATTATTGCGCGTCTAACCAATGCGGCGGCGGCTGAACATTGGCGTCAGTTTGTGGCCGAAGCTGAGGATGGGTCGATTGTCGGGTATACCTCGGTACGCCGATTACCGGGTTGGTCGAGCCATGTGGCCGACATTTATCTCGTTATTGGCCAGCATTGGCGTCGGATTGGCCTTGGTACCGAGCTAGCGCAAATGATTTTTGATGCTGCGCGTGATCTAGAGGTTGCGAAAGTGATCGTCGAGATGCTCGAAGAACAAACCGATGGCCGCGAGATTTTTCAACACCTCGGTTTTGAAGTGGAGGGTACGTTACGCAAGCATGCCCGTGATCGAAATGGGGCGTTGCATAATATGCTGATTCTCTCCTACCATATCGAATAGCTGGATCGGGTATGTCACCAACGGGTCTGTGGTAGAAATGAGCGGTGAAGACGGAACGAGCGGGCTTTTGTCGGGGTAAGGCATACTCCGTCTGAAGCCCGCTTGTTCGTTGAATACGGATGGAAGAACACGATGCACGCCAGCAGGTTGGAAACAAGGATGAGGATGAAACAACCTGCCGACGTTTGTTCTACGCTAAACAGGCTTCGATACACTGGTATCGAGCGGCGGATCAGGTGGTAGTGTGCCAGGCATGACACCTACACAATGAGACCTCCATCGACCGAAATAACTTGCCCGGTAATAAAACTGGCTTCATCAGATGCCAGAAAGAGAAAAGCGTTGGCAATATCCTCAGGTTGTCCTAATCGACGAAGCGGGGTTCGTTCTTTGACAGCGTCCAGCACTTTTTCTGGTACGGTCTGGATCATTTCGGTGGCCGTAAAGCCGGGGGCAACCGCGTTGACGCGAATCCCATGCGGGCCAAGTTCACGTGCCCAGGTCTTGGTCATGCCAATCACACCAGCTTTGGTAGCGACATAGTTGGTTTGACCGAAGTTACCATGTAACGCCACAATCGAGCTGGTACTCAAAATACAACCGCGCCCCTGGGCGATCATAATCGGTGCCACGGTGCGTGCGCACAGCCAGACACCTTTCAGATTGACATTAATAACGGCGTCCCACTGCGCTTCACTCATTTTCTGCATACGAGCATCGCGCGTAATACCGGCATTGTTAATCTGGATATCAACGCTCCCACCCCACTCATTGGCGGCTGTAATCGCGGCTTCGACTGATTCCGACTGGGAAACATCGACCTGTACCCCAAGCGCCTTGCCATCGTTGGCGTTAATTTCAGCGGCTACGGCTTCGGCGGCCTCCTGGTTAATGTCGGCTACCACCACACGTGCGCCTTCACGGGCAAATGTTAACGCAGTGATCCGGCCAATACCGCGCCCAGAACCAGTGATGAATGCAACTTTATCCTTTAGACGCATCGTACATTCTCCTCACATCCTTTATTCAAATGATGGAAATCTATGCGTAACCCCTTGTCACGCTGTCAAGCCAGAAATCATACCTTATAATACCACTACCTGACACGAGTGATGCAGTGAGCGTTGAAATCGATCATCTGCCAGTTCTTAGCGCGAACGTGTGGAAAGCCAGGCGTCCATTTGCGGCCAGAGGCGCTTGCGTGCGTTGCTCCCAGCCATAATCCCAATATGCCCACCAGGGACAGTCAGGAGTTCTTTATCAGTGCTACCGATACGATCCATGATACTGGTTGACTGACATGAGGGTACCAGATGATCCTTATCGGCAATGATATTTAACACCGCCGCCGTAATGTGTGTTGGATCAACGAGCCGACCGCGCATACGCAGTTCGCCCTGTATAAACTTGTTTTCTCGAAAGAACTCGACAATCCACTGCCGAAAGGCAGCACCAGGGAATGGCACCGGGTCGCTAATCCAGGTATTCATTGCCTGCCAGGACTCCACGATGCCGGGATTATCCAGGTTGTCCCAGAGGCGAATATAATTGCCAATAAAGTTCTCGACCGGTTTCAGCATTTTGTTGCCCCAGTCGATCATTTCACCCGGAATATTGCCCATCTGCGCCACGAGCGCATCCACATTGAAGTATCGTTCATCAAGCCAGATGCTAAACGGCCCGGCCCCTTTTTCAGTAAAGTCAAGCGGTGCCGTCAGGAGCAGCAGATTACGCAACCCGTCATCAGGGTGTCGAGCGGCATAGATGGCAGCAAGCGTGGCTCCAATGCACCAGCCAAGCATGCTAAATGCATGTGAACCAGCGTGTGCCTGCATTTTGCGGATGGCGCGGGGAAGATAGTCCAGCGCAAAATCGGCAAAATCCAGGTGGGCGTCTTCGGCACCTGGTGTTCCCCAGTCGAGCAGATAGACCGGGTAGCCCTGCTGCACCATAAACTCGATGAAACTATTACCAGGCCGTAAATCGAAAATATAGGGCCGATTGATCAACGCAAATACCAGGAGCAGCGGAACGCGGTACACACGTTCGTCAGGAACCTGTGGGTAATAGTAATACAATGTGCTTTTATTCAGAGTCCAGATCTTTTCTTTAGGGGTCTGTCCAACTTTTGGTCGTATTTTTCCGCTGGCAATCTGGCTACCTGTGCGAGTTGCAGCATAGATACGCGCCATCTCGGTATACATTTGCTCAGATAGAGCCAGCGGGTTACATAGAGACGGCTGATAGGAAGGTGCTGCCGTCATGGTATTCTCCTTTGTACAAGTCTATAAACGAACAGGAGATACGCGGTGGTATGGTTCGTTCGCCTTTTTGCCTGCGGCAGCGTCGAAGGGGTTCTTTTGTCTCCTATATTTTCGCTGTAGACAAAAATATAGGAGAGAAACCAGAAAAGTACCGTTCTGCCGAAGGCGAAAAAGGCGTCTGGTTCAAACGACCGCCTAGATCTATATCAACGAATGGGACGATCGGTTCAATACATGCTATACCGCTGTTTGTTTGATCATATTTCTATAGTAGCCAGGATTGCTTGCTGCACCCCCCGGCCCCCCTACGGTGGGGTGTGGGGGGGAGAGCCGCCGACCCCCGCACCCCCCGCCGCCTGCCTGCAGCAGGCAGGCGGCGCAGTCTCATTGGAGGACGAATGGCAAGCACATGCGGAATGTTCACGTCGAAACGGTATGAGACTCCACGGAACTGATGGGATAGTTACCATCTGCTTCCCATATTTTTTGATCATGATGCTGCGTTTTGGAAGCCTTCAATAGCCTGATCACTGGCGAGATCGGCAGCGGATGGTGGCTCCAGGTCTAGTTGAGGCTGTTCGGCACGTGTGACAGCCATGCTCGGCGTGGAGGGCGTAGTATGGAGCGTTTCGAGCAAGCGTAATAGCGTTTCCGTTTTTTCGTCCAACGTTTGCAGGCGCGTTTCCAGTTCTTGTGGAGTGCCTGGTGATGCTGGTTGGCCGTTGACCGTGCCCTGTTCCATCTGTTCTTCGAGCATCTCTACAATCACCGGAGCCTGAGCGCGGAGCGTATGCAGAACATGATCAATTCTGGCATCCAGGTCATCCAGGCGCAGTTCAATATGGGTCATACGCTGAGCTAAAGCTGTCAATTCAGTGCGCGATGGTAGATTGAGCTGTGCAAGTGACGTCTCCTGATACTGGTGCAAGACTTTTTGAAAAGGAGCATACAAGGCAAGATAAGAGTCAAGATACAGCCCCAGGATTTGTGAAAAGGCGTCGGTGTTAACGATATTGGCAGTTCCCTGCGCCCATGCTTCTACATTGACATCACGAAACGAACGCCAGAGACTAATGGGGGTCATCATGATGCTATGCTTCTGGTGATCATTCTTCGGACTCATATGGTGTGTCCCCTTCGACGTTTAGCACTGGTATGCATACTGAGGTAGTTGTGTTATAAGTCGGTAGCTGTAACAGGACAGACTAGTGGCAATGTAATATAGTAACGATAAAAGTTATCATATCCCTGGCAGTTACACAAAGGTTACACGCTTCGCGCTGACTGGCGTTACCTCTGCATGCCTGCCACTATGCATCTGAGCGTGTCAGTGGCTGACACTGATGGGTACTCCAACATGGCTCTCTGTGCATATGAACTGAACAGAAGCCAGAAGTATCGCACACCGTAACCGTTCAGGGGAACGTTCGCCAGCGGGGGTTGCGGGGGCCTGCGG
>CALANA010000036.1 GCA_937925925.1 uncultured Chloroflexales bacterium
CCCGCATCAGCGCAGCGGCGGCAACACGGTGATGAACGGCCGTGAGAAACATCTCAGCGCAACGTCCCGCGGAGTTCGCGTGAACTCTCGACGAACCAGCGCGTGACGTTGCGATAGCGGTCTTCCCGTCCGATCAAGAGCGACGGGCTGTCAATGTCACGGCCATCCAGCCCTGGACCACCCATCTGTTCGCTGGTCACAAAGGTATAGAGCGGCTGATAGAGCAGAATGGCGGGTACTAACTGCACCCAGCGCTCCTGAAACGTGCGGTAATCGCTGTTGCGTGCGCCCAACTCCAATTCACTACGCGCCGTCACCAGCACGCGGTCAATCGTCTCGTCGCGCAGGCCGGCAAAGTTGAGTCCGCTGCTGGCCTGGCTGGAGTGCCACAACTCAAACACGTCCGGGTCAGGCCCCAGGCGTGACCAGCTATGCAACGCCAGGGCAAACTCGTGATCGCGCAGGCGTTGACGTAGATCGGCGCTCTCCAACACCTCCACCTCGACCTGAATGCCAAGGGCTGTCCACTGGCGAGCAAGGTATTCGGCCGTCGCCACGCGCCCCGGATCACTATCGGTGATCAGCGGCAACTCCAACATCGCGCCTTCATACATCCGCATCCCATCGGCGTTAGCGACATACCCCTGTTCGTCCAGGGTCTGTGCGGCAACGGCCGGATCATAGTCATACCAGGCGACAGAGGGGTCGTAGGCCCACCAGCCAGGCAGGATCGGCGTATCAATACGGGCGACCTGACCGCCCAGCACCTGCTCAATCAGTGTATCTTTGTTCAGACTGCCTGCTAGCGCCTGCCGTAGCGCCTGATCGTCAAGCGGCGGGTTGCGCAAATTAAACGTCACGAGCGTGTAGCCATCAAGCGGCACGGTCATCGGGCGCACGGTGCGCGGTAACGCGACCTGGCTCAGAGCTGGCGTGGTACTAAAGCCCAGCGCCTGCACATCGTCCCGCGCCAGAGCCGACAGCGCCGCTTCAGGGGTCTCGATAAAGCGCAACTCGATGCGATCAATGAACGGGCGGCGCTCAAAATAGGCATCATTTGCCGCCAGTACCGCCCGATCCAGCGCCAGTTCTTCCAGTCGGTATGGCCCGGTACCAACCAGTTGCTGCGCGTAGGGTGACGTGGGCCACTGGTCAATACTGATGCCGCCCAGCAGATGCGCGGGCATAATCGGCACCCGCGCCGCGCTCAAAAAGGGCGCGTAGGGCGCACTGAGCGTACAGCGGATCGTGTAGTCGTCCAGCCGATCCACCAGCACATTGCGCCACAGATTAGCCAGCGCAGCATCGCCGGTGAAACTGGCTGCCTGGATCGTCTGCAGCGTAAAAATGACATCCGTAGCGGTAAAGGGCGTGCCGTCGTGCCAGGTGACATCGCGGCGCAGGTTAAAGGTATATACCTCCCCGCTGGGATCAACCTGCCAGGTTGCGGCCAGGGCTGGCTCCGGTAAGCCATCGATGCCGATGCGCGTCAGGCCATCGAAGAGCAGCGCACTCAGGTCGCGCCCGGCCGGGTCGAGCAACGGATCATTCAGCAGGGGAATGGCCTGGTCAGGTGTGCCAATAATTGCTTCGACATAGGTGCCGCCAGTCAATGGACTGGATACGGCGGTGTTCATCAGCGCCACGCGGCTCAATAAACCGACAATCAACAAGGCGCTGAATGTGGCAATCACAATTTGCCACCGAATACGACGAGCCATCAGAGCATTCCTTATTAACAGAACTTACGCGGTGGTACGGTCACCTCGCCTTTTCACCGGAGTTTATCCTGAGCGAAGCCGAATGGGGCAGAGCGGTACATTGTCTTCAGAGACCCTTCCATTCTGACAAAGGTGAAAAAGATGTATGGTTCACGCAACCGCGTACGTCCTGATTAAAAAATGGGCAGGCTAGCAATTAATGAGATGATTAAGAACGTGACCGAAATAACAATCGTGGCCTGATGCAAGGTCTTCTCCAATCCCCGCCGGGTATGATAAATCGACCCTGAGTCACGATTGGCCATGCCAGGTGTGCGCGCCTGGATCACGACCAGCAGCATCAAGACGATACTCAAAATAATAATGGCAATATAGAATGCAATTTCCATGGTTGTCTCCTCTCAGATCAGATTGTATACACGACAGGTTCATGGTAAACCTGAATCGTTCAGAATACTGGACGGCGGGATGTTGTTTCGTGCCGCTGACAGAACACAGGCAGTATACCATATTGCCTGGACAGGACAAGGCTTATCCCGCCGATACGTCATGCTGCTGTAATGTAAGTGCCTTGTAGCAGCGATAGGAGCGGAGTAGGATGATACTCAGTGCTTCCGTATCTTAGAATGGCTCAAGAATCAGCATATGCTTACACCCAACGTATTACAACTCTTGCGCGGTGGGAGTACACTGCGCCGATATTATCAGACGCTGAAGGAGCGGGTGCAACAGGAACCGGCGATTCAGTTGCTACCGGCTTTACTTGATCTGCCGCTAGCGCTTGCGGGGCGTGGTGGAACTCTGGCTGATATGCTCATGCAGCATCATGCATGTGTGGCCTTGCGGGGTGGGCCAGGGAGTGGGCGTACGCTGGCGTTGTTGCAGTTGCTGCAACAGTGGCTGACCGCTGATCGCCAGGAGCCGATCTTTCTGCTATCGCTGGCGCGTGAGGATCTGCCCGATCAGGCGCCCCGCACCGTACTGGAGCAAGCATGCACGACGACCGGTCTGCCCGCAAAGTTTAATGGCCTGACCCGCATTGCGCCCCGCCCATCCTGTGTGTTGTTGTTCGATGCCTGGGAAACATTGCCATCTTCACGGCGCATTGATTGGCGCAATTTTTTGTTGCTTCTGCCGCAGATCTGGCCAGAAGCGCGGATCGTCCTGACGCTACCTGAGTCCGGCGAGGAGTGGCCCGGTTTCCAGGAGGCTCGGCTGGCTGCGCCCGATGCTTCCAGGTGCCAGGCCTGGTGTACACACCTGTTACCTCACTACAATGCTGAACCCCTCATCAATGCCTTGCTGCCTGGTGGCCCCCTGGCCGCACTGGGCACGCGCCTGCAAGATATTGCCCTGTGTGCCTTGATCTATCCAGTGTATGGTCTACCAGCATCACGGGCGCAGTTGTATGAGCAGGCCGATACTATCGGCACGACACACGGTATGTCTGAGCAGTCGCACCATGTGGGCTGGTCGGTACTACGCTGCTATGAGATGGCCCGTCATCTGATACACACCCCCGATCTGTCACCACTCTCTCATCTGGAAGCGGTGGAACGGGCCGAGGTAGCACTGGTTCTCGTCGGTATGCTTCCTGACCCGGAGCGTCTCTATGCTGAGTTGTGGAGCGATGATCACCCGTCACCCGACAACCTGCTCATCCTGGGGCGTTGTATGAACGAGAGTACGATCACGTCACCGGTCTGGTATCTGCGGCTTCTGGACGCATTATGTGACTATCAGCAAAGCCCACCACATCAAACGCTGCTCCATACCCTCATAGCTGCACTCTCCACCGTGATAGTCACCCATAGTGCAACATTACCGGCAGAGCTGACGAGTCGTGTCCTGCGGAAACTGGCTCCCTTGCTGGGCGAGTCCCTGCTGCTGAACATCGTTGATGATACCAACCTGCGTTCCGATCTGCGCTGGGCTGCGACCGATGCGTTGATCCAGTTGTCAGCATGGGCTTACGCTGGCCTGCCCACGTTTGCCCACCCTCCAGATACGCTGGCGCGGGTGGCCCGTTGCGCGCTCCTGATTGCTGCTGATCCGGCGCAGTGGCAAGCAAGTGAGGCTCTGATTCATACCTGGATCGATGCCTTGAATAGTGCCGAGGTGTGTCAGCAACGCCGTGCCCGTGTGGCTAATGCCCTGTTGCGGAATGAGCGTGTGCCGATTGCCCTGCAATCGGCAGTCCTGGCGGTCACGCCACAGACCGATACGCACACCGCGCTCACCATCCTGGCTCAGGCCTGTACCGATAGCAACCCGGATGTGCGTCACGATGCCTTGCGTTTGTTGCGGCAGCATCCAGAACCGCAGGCCCTGATGGTGCTGACCAATGTGTTAACCACTGCCACCTGGCCGGCGCAATCTGATGCTTTGCAGCAACTGGCAGAATATACAGGCACTGCGGCCAGCACGCTGCTGGCGCGGTGCGTTCTTTCGTCTCCATTGCCGCTGCTGGGACGGTTCCAGGCGCTGTATATGCTGGCGCAGCGGCGAGGTGTGGGGTCGTTGTTACTGCGCCGTATACTACAGGTGGAGGCCGCCCATCCGGCAGTGCGAGCGCTGGCAGCACGTCTGCTCGGTATCCAGCGCGAGAAATTGGCCATGGGCGAGCTATGCCGACTGGTGGGTAGCACGATGCCATCACTGGTTCGCCAGGAGGCCGCTACAGCGTTGGGCTGGTTGGGGCAATTCGCTGATCTGCAGGCCGATGCGTGTACCACGTTAAATACGCTGATCCAGAACGATGTGGCCGATGTTGAGTTGACGATCTGCGCGGTACGGGCGCTTGGCGTTATGGGCGCAACGCGGAACGTGCCTACTCTGGGCGCTTTGTTGAACACTGATATAGCCGCACGGCTACGCAATGCCTGGTTGAGCTGTGTGCCTGATCTGGCGGTTATTCCGGTCAACAAGTGGCCTGATCTCGATCTGCCAGACGCGATGCGCACAACGTTGCTGACCGCCCTGGCGCACGGTGATACGGATGCAGATCAACCGGGCAGCATGGAAGAGTGGGCCAGGTGGGAAGCTTCACGGGTACGTATTGCCGTTATTCAAGCGTTGACTGACATTGCGCAGCGTGCTGACCGGGAGTCATGTGAAACCATTCGGGCGATCCTGATGGCTGCTCTGCGGAGCATTCCTCCTGGGCAGGAGGCGGAACGTATTATATCCGGTGTGATGCAGATGGGTGATGCCAGTGACGCGGTCGATCTGGTACATTTGCTGTACGATGATACCCTGGATACGATGATCCGTTGGCAGGTCGTGGAGCAACTCGGTACGAACCCACTGGCGCTGTCAGCGTTGATGACCTATCTTGATCAGGCGCATCCAGACCCCTTTATCGGCAGTAAAGTGGTTGCGATTGTCGGGCAACAGCAGGTGCTGGCAGCGCTGCCTATTCTGCGCCGACTGGCTGAACAAAGCGATGGTGTACCGCACTTGCGTACGCAGGCGATGGCCGCGTTGGGTATGATCGGCACGCCTGCTGCAGAGCTGGCGTTGTTTCATATCGTCGTGAATGTCACGATACCGCCCGCCTTACGTGCAGCGGCGGCAGCCGCATTACCGGCCCAGTTGCATGCCGAATTTCAGGAACCGTTGCGTAAGCTGATCAGCCAGGAACGACTGGCACCGGAGTTGCTGGCAGCACTGATCCGTGCTTTAGGTCGCACGCATGATCGCCACTCATTGCCCCATTTCTTGCGCTATATCCACGATGATAACCCGACCGTGGCCCTGGCAGCATTGGGTGCCATTGCGGCTACGAGCGATAGTAGCCTGGCACCGCTCGTGGTGCGCCTGGCACAGAATAGAAGCACCGATCAGCGGGTGCGGATGGGGGCCATCGGGGTGCTGCTGCATTTATGTGGTACCGAGTATTTGCCGTTGTTGCGTGAGTATCTTAGTCGCCCGGTGCTTTCGTTGCACATGCAAGCCTATGACTATCTCTTCAGTCTGCACCCCGATGATCCGGCGATTACGGCGCTTTTGACTGACGAGTCTGCGCCGCTTGCCGTGCGGTTGCATGCGGCCGAGGCGGTCACCCATAACCGGGGCAAGCATGGTTGCCCGGACAGCGCTAACGCTGACCATAGTGCAGACCTGCCTGACAACCAGGCTACCAACAGTGGTGTGTCCCTGCTGCAAACGGTGCTATTGAACCCCGCCACCCATCCGCAGCTTCGGATGCATATTGCAACCCTGCTGGAGGCATATGATGCGCCAGGTGTTATTGATACCTTGTACAACTGTGCGCAAGAGATGACGACGCCTCTGCGAGTGCGTTACCGCTGTCTTATGGTGTTGAAAGCGCTGGCTGTGTCTCGGCGATCCTGTTGCCTTGCGGCCCGACTAGCCCTCAGCCAGATGGCAGACAATGTGTCCCAACCCGCTGAAAATCAGGATTGGGCCGCATATGCCCTCGTTCATGCTGAAATTTGACCAGGGAGGTTTCCATCGTGACCAGAATTATGGTTGTGGATGATGAGTTGTTAATCTGCCAGCTTTTAACCTACCAGCTCAGTGGGGCTGGCTACCTGGTGAGTGCCGTACAAAGTGGACGTGAGGCGCTCAAGCATTTGTTGTTAGAACAGCCAGATCTGGTGTTGCTTGATGTGATGATTGGGGATATGAGTGGCTGGGAGGTGTGCCGCCATATTCGCGCCTGTTCAGCCGTACCGGTGATTATGCTTACGGCCAAAGATACAGATGGTGATGTGGTCACCGGCTTGAATGCAGGGGCCGACGATTATATCACCAAGCCGTTTAGTATGGTACAACTCCTGGCACGAATCGAAGCGATCCTGCGTCGCACACGTGCGCTGCGGTCTCAATCACCGGTGAAATCCAGCATAAGTACGGTAGGCACAACAGCACAGCATGGAGCGGTTACCCCGGCATACGTTGCCGATGATGTGTCCTTGCCCTTCGGCCCACTGACTTCGATCCCTCACACCGTTCCTGGTGCCCCCTACACCAATGGAACGACAGCTACCCAGTCTATAAACGGGTCTGGCACCACGCCTGGAGCAGTACCGGGTGGGCACGCGGGTATGCTACAGGGTCGGTATGGCGGCACGGTTCCGACCAGCCTGCCAGCGGATGAATTGCCGCCCTTCAGTATTGGACGGCAGTTTTTTGAGGCCCGCCAGTTACGTGGGCTGACGCTCCATCAGGCCGAGGCCAGTTGTGGTGTGCGCTGGGATTTTTTGCAGGCGCTGGAGCGCGAACACTTTGGCTATATGCCACGGGCCCAACTGCGTCAGGCGTTGAAAACCTACAGTGCGTTTCTGGGTCTGGATCTGGATGAACTGCTGGATCGTGCCGCTCCGCCGGCCAAACGACCATGGCCGGTACCAGTAGTGATGTTGGGGGTCGTTATGGTGATCCTGGTGGTCATGTTGGGATTCCAGTTGTGGTAGAATTGAGAAGATAAAGGACAGACGTGGTAACCGTTCAGGTGGGTTGGTTTGGAGGAGTAGTGCCGCTCCAGGAGGTTCTTGTAAGGTTGCGCGGGCCGCAGGCCCCCGCAACCCCCGCTGGCGAACGTTCCCCTGAAGGGTTACACAGACGTGTGGTGAACGCACGTTGTTCTAACGCAGCAGCGATCGTCTCATCGGGCGGAGCACCATGTTACACAGACGTGTGGTGAACGCACGTTGTTCTAACTAAGCCAATCGACAACTAGCTCTCCATTCTGGTCAAAGTTACACAGACGTGTGGTGAACGCACGTTGTTCTAACCGCAACAAGTGAAACGTCTTTCCCAGACACGACAAACACTGTTACACAGACGTGTGGTGAACGCACGTTGTTCTAACACGGCATGCAGCTCTCCGAAGTGGAGGATGCGCTCGGTTACACAGACGTGTGGTGAACGCACGTTGTTCTAAAGTAAATGGTTGCGTGACACCCAGGTCTTGTTACACAGACGTGTGGTGAACGCACGTTGTTCTAACCTAAAGGCGCAAAGACGCACAGGTGTAAAGGGGTTCAATCTTGCTATCGCTGAAATGAGGCGACGAGGCCTCTTTAGAGAACAGGAAACAGAATAGGTGACACATGCTCAAGCCAGGTGGTGCTGCTCACCGTTCCCTATTTCGTGTTATCTGTTCCCTATGCAGCGCGAGGCGTGAGGTGCTGATGAAGACACAAACGATTTACGAGCAAATTGGTGGTGAAGAGACTTTCTGGCGTCTGGTAGACATTTTCTACACCCGGATAGAACACGATCCTCTGTTACGGCCTCTGTTTCCCGCTGATATGGAGCCAGGTAAGCGGCACCAATGCTATTTCCTCATTCAGTATTTTGGCGGGCCGACGCATTATCAGGAGCAACGCGGCCATCCGCGCCTGCGGATGCGTCACTCCCCGTTTCCGATTGGACAGCGTGAACGAGATGCCTGGTTGGGGCATATGCTGGCAGCGATGGATGAGCTAGAGATTCCTGAACCGGCACGCAGCCTGATGCAGGACTATTTTGAGCGTGCTGCCACAGCAATGATCAACCGTGTTGATTTGTGACAAAATATACAGGCAGCCCCGACTCCGGCTGTGAGGTGGGAGCGGCACCTCCAGCGAAGAGCGTTGCCCCGGCCAATCCTAGCCCAACCCCCAAACTGTGTACAGCAAGCTTTGCAGACAAGCACTCAGGCATGTTTCAAATCCACTTGACACCTTGTACCGCCGTAGGAACGCCTTTCGGCGGTGAAGAGCGCCGGAAACGACGAAAGTTGTCACTACGCACCGACATGCGCACTATATGAGGTTTAAACCATAGTCTTACTTCCAGACCTTCAGACCTTTTCGCCCGAACATCTCTTTCCCTTCATGCAAAAACTGCGCTTCGTTATTGCAGACGGTGTGCATACTGGTTGCACCTGGTAATAATAGTTATCGCTTTCTAATGCATGATTTCAGTTGACAGATCGAACACTACATGCTATACTACGCCCATCACAATTTTGTGAAGAAACGCACGAATTTCAATTAGGCAATTCCCTGAGCGATCATAGACACCGTGCTTACTCCCCGTTGTGACAGCGCTACCAGGGAACCAGCATGCTGGCATTGACATGTGCTTGCCAACAATAATGCGATGAGGCACAGCATTGGCTGCCTCTGCCAAAGTCGTGTATTGCCTCAAGAACCGTCATAAGCTACAGATCAGGGCTTGCCCACAAGAGCGAGGGGTTATGAAATACCTGAGACACTTTTTGAACGTAAGCGTTTTAGTGATTATCACCACTTTTATTGTCAGTCTGCTACTCGAATTTCTGCCATTATTACCCCAACAGGCCAGCGTTGAGGCGATCTCCATTGATACTATGTTTTCAATGCATTTCAGGGTGATCTCGTTTCTCTTCGCCCTGATTGTTGTGTTTATGCTCTACAGCCTGGTCGTGTTTCGTAATAGAGGCGGTGAGACCGATCCGGGCGATCATTTTGAGGGCAACACCGGTCTAGAAATCTTCTGGACTATTGTGCCGCTGATCATTGTGATTTACTTTGCCTTTATCGGTGCCCAGTCATTGGCCGATGTTACCCGCACAGAACCCGATGCCCTGGAAGTTGATGTTATCGCTTTTCAATGGTCGTGGAGTTTTGAATATCCGGCGTATGGCGTGACATCCACGACGCTGTATTTGCCGAAAGATCGCCAGACGGTACTCAATCTTACCTCACGTGATGTGATTCACTCCTTCTGGGTGCCCGAGTTTCGAGTGAAACAGGATGCACTGCCCGGCAAGGATTTTGTGCGCCAGTTGCGGATCACGCCGATTAAAACCGGCGATTATATGGTGCGTTGCGCTGAATTGTGTGGCGGTGCACATGCCTATATGAACAGCCCGGTGGTGGTGGTTGAGCCAGAGGAGTTTGAGATCTGGCTGATCAGCCAGCAGAACGCGGGTGAAACGGGTGACTCGGTGACGCGGGGCAAAGCGTTAGCGGAAACAATGGGTTGTCTCAGTTGTCATTCTACGGATGGGACAACGCTGGTGGGGCCAACCTGGAAAAACATGTATGGGCATGAAGTCACGCTGATCGATGGTACCAGAGTGATGGTGGATGAACTCTATTTACGTAGAGCGATTCTTCAGCCCAATGACGAGATTGTTGAGGGGTTCCAGCCGATCATGCCGTCGTATGAAGGATTATTGACTGAAGAGCAAATTGCAGACTTAATTGCCTACATGAAGAGCCTGGAATAAACGTATGGCGTCGTGTACGCTGAACGAATCAGTGTACGCCGATACAACATAGAGATACCTCGCAGGCGGGAAGGAGTAGCGTGCGTGAAAGTGCTAAAACTAGGAATACTCTGGGGACTGATAGCTCAATGTGCTGGCTCCATTATCGGTGCCTCCCTGGTTATGTTTATTCGCATCCTGATGGGCCGCGCTCCGATTGTCAATAGCTGGCGCGTTGATGAGCCGCTGATGGTCGTCGGTGGGCTGTTTGGTGCGATTGGGTTTATGTATGGTGTCGGGGCGCTTTCGGACTGGATCAAAATTATGCGCGGGCGCGAAGCGCCGTTACCCCACGGCCATGACCCACGGGGATGGAGTCGTTATTTTGGCGTCTCCTATGACCATAAGGTGATAGGCGTGCAGTATGGTATCACCGCTGTGGGCGTGTTTCTGCTGGCCGGGTTGTTCGCGCTGGTGATGCGTACCGAACTGGCGCGTTCCGGGTTGCACATTCTGCGGCTGGATAACTTCAACACGTTGATCGGCTTGCATGGCATTATGATGATTGCCTCCATCCTGATTGGGGTGGCGGCATTGATGAACTATCTGGTGCCCATGATGATCGGTGCGACCGATATGGCCTTCCCGCGCCTGAATGCCTTTGCGTTCTGGCTCAATATTCCGGGAGCCTTGCTGGTGACAAGCAGCATGTTCTTTGGTGGCTTTGAAACTGGTTGGACGGGCTATCCGCCACTTTCGGCCCATACGTTTCCGGGCGTGCAGATGTTCTTTCTGGGCGTGTATATCATCGGCCTCTCCTCTATTCTGGGGGCGCTGAATATTATTGCGACCGTGCTGTGTATGCGGGCACCTGGAATGACGCTGTTTCGGATGCCGATCTTTGTCTGGGCCTCACTGTCAACTTCGTTGATCAGCTTGACAGCCACCCAGTTGATTGGTTTGTCGTTCCAACTGGTGATGTTTGAACGCCTGTTTGGCATGAATTTCTTTAACCCGGACAAGGGCGGCAATGTGATCCTGTTCCAGCATCTGTTCTGGTTCTACTCGCATCCGGCGGTGTATATTTTCGTGCTGCCTGGTCTGGGCATTATTAGCGAATTGCTGCCCGTCTTCAGTCGTAAGCCTCTGTTTGGCTATCGCTGGATCGCCATGTCGTCACTGGCAATTGCGCTGGTGGGCTTCCTGGTCTGGGCGCATCATATGTTTGCCGCTGGCATGGAGGAGTATCTGCGTGTGCCGTTTATGTACTCGACCATGCTGGTGGCGGTACCAACCGGTGTGAAGTTCTTTAGCTGGATGGCAACGTTGTGGGGTGGCAAGATCGAGACGCCTACACCGATGCTGTTTGTGCTGGGTGGTATTACGGTCTTCCTGTTTGGCGGGTTGACCGGCCCACCGCTGGGAACGGTTTCAACCGACCTGCACCTGCACGACTCCTACTTTGTGGTGGGGCATTTCCACAACACCATGTTTGGTGGTTTTGTCTATCCTTTCTTCGCTGCGATTTACTACTGGTTCCCGAAAATTACCGGGCGCAGAATGAGCGAAACGATGGGCTGGCTCCACTTCTGGTTGATGACTCCTGCCTTCTGGTTGATGACCGGGGGGATGTTCTGGGTCGGATTGCGCGGAATGCGCCGCCGTATTGCCGATTATGATCCGGCGCTCGGCTTTGATACTATTCATCTCCTGGTGACATTATCGGCTTTCCTGATAGCTATTTCGGTGCTTATCTTTCTGGGTAATCTCATCTATAGTGCTTTCTTTGGTGAAGAAGCAAAAGGTAATCTGTGGGCATCGCGCTCACCCGAATGGCAGGTACCCTCACCGATGCCCGAACATAACTATGATGAGCCATTTGTGGTGACGGGTGAACCGTATGACTATGGTCTCCCCGGTTCAGTCTATATTGATCTGCATCCGCGTCCACCCGAACCGGTTCGAGGGCAACCGCCACAATTGGAGCCAGCTACGGGAGATTGATCCGTCCCATATGTGATACATGCTTATCCAGGAGTTCCGGTTTCAGCCAGGGCAGGGCAGCAATGACGACACTTGCTCATTCTGGATATAAGAACTGCTATACAGAGGAGAGTGCTATGGATACAATATCTGAGTCCAGTACCAAAAAAGCTTCAGCGGTACGCAAGGGAGTGATCATCGCTGTGGTTCTGGCCGTATTAACGCTGATCGAGTTTGTGGTTGGGCTGGTACTTCCCAATCCCTGGATATTGTTGACGCTGGCTTTACTGAAAGCCTTGATTGTCATTCAGTTTTTTATGCACGTATCGCGCGTCTTTGCGGGTGAGGGAGGGCATTGATGGCAACCAGTAGTGCATCATTACACAGGCATGGGCATGTTGGTGGGGTAATAGAAGACGACCACGCTGCATATCAGCGTATGGTTCGTATGTTACGCATCGGTCTGTGGCTGTTTATTATCTCCGACGGCTTTATGTTTACCGGATTGTTTGTCAGCCGCTTCTACCTGCTGGGCGGCACCCGGCCAGAATTGTCACAGGCGCTGGGATTGATTGTTACCTCGGTGCTGCTCGCCAGCAGTTTCTACATGAACCGGGCGGAGACGTTGATCGAACATGGGGATCGCGAGGGCTTCTTGCGTTGCACGCTGATAACCATTGGACTCGGCCTTGGCTTCTTTGTCGGCGTGGTCTTCTTAGAATGGCCACTGGCCGCCAGCCATATTGGTGGCCCCGCTGCCAGCGCGATGTCATCGGTGTTCTTTATGATGACTGGCATGCACGCTTTTCATGTGATCACCGGTATTCTTTTCTTGCTGGTGATTTATTTCAACGGGCGCAGAGGCCGTTATACGCCCCAACGCCACTGGATGGTTGAAGCCTGCGCCAACTACTGGCATTTTGTCGATGTGGTGTGGATCTTCTTCTACCCGGCGCTCTACCTGATCGGCACGCCGGTGGCGTTGGGGCACTAGCTGGAGGTGCAGCGTGACTGGCAAAGTAATCCGCTGGGGACTGGCTCTGCTGGCTACCATCCTCGTGGCTCTGGGGAGTCTGGGTATGCTGTTACAACCCTATAGCTTTCGTGGGTCACTGATCGACCCGCCGGTTCCGGCGACTGATTTTACGCTGGTGGATCAGCATCATCAACCGTTTCGCCTGAGTGAGCAACGGGGAAAAGTCGTCGTCATGGCCTTTGGCTATACGCTCTGTCCCGATGTCTGCCCGGCAACGCTCGCTGAGTTTAAGCAAATCCGCAGGCTCCTGGGCCGTCAGGCCGATCAGGTACAATTCGTGTTTATTACGGTTGATCCCGAACGTGATACGCCGACCCGCCTGGGTGAGTATATGCAAGCCTTCGATGCCTCTTTTCGTGGTCTGAGTGGTGATATGACTGAACTTGAACGGGCCTGGCAGGGGTTTGGGGTGTATCACGAAAAGCAGTTTCTTGACAGTGCCGCTGGTTATCTGGTGGATCATACGGCACGTGTTTATGTGGTTGATGTACATGGTAATTTGCGACTAACTTTTCCCTTTGGGACAGCAACACAGGATATGTTTGAAGATATACAATACCTGGCAAGGGAACGGATATGAATTTCTGGGATCATCCACTGGTGCGGCGCATTGCCATCTCGTGTGTGATCGGGATTGCGGTGGCGCTGGTCATTAGCGAGGGTTCGTACTATCTGCTCAACGATGGCACCCGCCGCGATCCACAAACGATTGAGCTGATTATTCCGGCCGGTACGGCGGAACAGGTCGCTGCCGGGAAGTCTGTGCCATCACTGCCAACGAACATGACGTTTGTTGAGGGGGATGTGTTGCTGGTCAAAAACCAGGATGTCACGGATCACCAGTTAGGGCCGGTCTGGGTGCCGCCCGATGCGACGGGCAGCCTGGCGCTGGGCGAGGTCAATCGCTTCCGGTTTGGCTGTTCGTTTCAGCCCGGACGCTATCTGGGAATCGATGTCCGTCCGGCCGGTTCGTCGCTGCAATCACGCTTGCTGGCGCTCATCCTGATCGGCCCACCGACGATTGCCTTGATTGTGGTCTATGGTATTCTGGTGGTACCGCTGAAACCGGCGTCAGCCACAGGCACGCGCCCGCAATCGTTGCCCGCACCCGTGGTAACACTGTCAGAAACGGGTGCTGCGGTGAATGACATGATCCACCATTCGCCTAATGGAAAAACGGTGTTATAAGCTATGATCATGCTTGTGCGCAACCTCTTCCAGCGGCGATGGTGGTGGACAACCGTGCTGGTTCTGGTGGCAGTGGGAGTGATGATCCGCCTGGGTCTCTGGCAACTGGATCGTCTGGAGCAACGGCGGGCCTTTAATGTGCGGGTGAGTGCCCAGCTTGCACAGGCCCCCTTCATGCTGAATGCTGATACGCTTACGAGCGATCTGACCGGCATGGAATATCGGGCGGTGGTGGTCACGGGCGAATATGATCATTCGCAGGAAGTGGTGCTGCGTAATCAGGTGTGGGATTACCGGCCTGGCTTTCATATTCTGACGCCGCTGGTCATTGCGGGCACGGATCACGCGGTGCTGGTCAACCGTGGCTGGATTCCTGCCGAGGATGGGATACCTGAGAACTGGGGCAAGTATGCCGAGCCGGGGGTGGTACGGGTCAGGGGCATGATCCGGGCCGCCCGCAGTCAGCCCGATTTTGGCGGCGTTGCTGATCCGCCACCCGTTGCAGGTGAGACGCTTCATGCCTGGAATAATGTGAATGTGGCGCGGATTGACCAGCAGGTATCCTATCCGCTGCTACCGATCTACATTCAGCAAGCCCCTGATCCAGCCTGGAACCGTCTGCCTCATCGTGATCTGCCCACACTCGAGTTGAGCGAAGGTTCACATCTGGGGTATGCTATTCAGTGGTTTTTGTTTGCAACGATCCTGACTCTGGGCTATCCCATGTATGTACGGCATCATACAGAGCAAAAGACGTTTCGTGCAGGTAAGAGGGAGTCACCATCTCATGAGCAATCACATGGTTTCTATCGTCATTCCACTCCTCCAGATCACCGCAACCGGCATTGATCGCTCCATCCTTGATTGGGGCATTTTCTGGATAGTAGTGACTATTTTTGTGGTTATTCAGACATTGTTGATCTACGCGGCAGTCCGCTTTCGGCAGCAGCCTGAGGTTGCGGCAACAACGGTTCGTCAACAGCACCATAGCCGTTGGCGGGAGTTCGTCTGGACTTTTTTGCCAGCCATTGTTACGACGGTCATTTTATTGTTGACGCTGCAAACGATGCTGGCAGCCTGAGCGTGTTCACGCGAGAGACGGCTGTTGTATTCTGCTCCTGAGAAGAGATGTGAGAATGAGCATGCGAAACACACACATATACCGTCGTTTATTGTTAGTAACTGTGATTGCAACCTTTGTTTTGATTGTCAGTGGTGGCATGGTGCGGATTGCGGGCAGCGACCAGGGCTGTCTTGACTGGCCGCTGTGTCGTGGACAGTGGCTACCACCGTTGCAACTGAATGCCTGGATCGACTATGTGCATCGCCTGCTGACACTGGTGGTCGGTGCGCTGATTGTCGCTTTAAGTCTGATGACCTGGAAGCGCCAGGATCAAGATGTGTGGGTGCGCCGCCCACCGCTGGTGGCACTGCTCTTGCTGGTATTGCAGGTAGCTGTCGGTGCAATCATCGTCCGGTCAAACTCGCCTGAACTGATCCGTATGTTTCACCTGGGTATGGCCATGCTGATCCTGGGTTGCTTGATTGTCCCCTATGTTGCGCTGATCGTGGCCGATGAGACGCGGGTAAGGGCCGATGGATCAACACCTCGCTGTAGTGGACGTACGGTGCAACGTGTTCGGCGCTACCGCCGTCTGGTCTTCGGCACTGCGCTCACGGCCTGGATGCTGGCGCTGACCAGTGCTGGTCTTGAGGATGGTATAGTCAGCAGCGACACACTGCCGCAGCTCAGCGGGTTGAGCGGAGCGTTGCAACTGGGGCATCAGGGGACGCTGATACTGGTCGGACTCATGCTCACGGCGGTTTCCTGGTCAACCTGGCGCTTTCGCCGCCAGGATCATGTCTTGCTCAGCGCAGTTGGTGTGGCAGCGGGACTGCTGGTCGTGCGGGCAGGTATGGACATTATAGTTGCGCTGCCAACGTCGCTGCCAGCGTTGCTTACGGGATTGCACCTGGCGTTGTGGAGTACCCTGGTTGTGGTGGGTATGCTGGCGCTGCGACGGCCTATCCCGGTGATGGTTGAGGTGCCCCGGTCTACGGCAGCCAGCCCTGCACAGGTACAAACCAGACAACCCGGGCTGATCAACGATTATATCAGTCTGACCAAGCCCAAGGTCATTATGCTACTGCTGGTGACGACGCTGGCAGCTATGTTTATTACTGATGGCGGTATGCCCTCTTTAAGCCTGGTGTTCTGGACGATGCTAGGTGGGTATCTCGCTGCTGGTGGGGCAGGGGCGATCAACTGTGGATTTGATGAGGATATTGACATTCATATGGGGCGCACCAGTCGCCGCCCGGTGCCGAGTGGCCGTATTTCGCGTCGTAACGCCATCTGGTTTGGCCTGGTGTTGTGTGGGCTGTCTTTCGTCATCCTGGCAACCTTCACCACGATGCTGGCAGCCGTGCTGGCAATGATCGGGGCCGTGTATTACGCGCTGTTCTATACGCGCTGGCTCAAGCGTACCACCTGGCAAAACATCGTGATTGGTGGCGGTGCTGGCTCCATGCCGCCCCTGGTAGGCTGGGCCGCAGTCACGGGTACGCTGACGCTGCCGGCGGTCGTGCTGTTTGTGATTATTTTCTACTGGACGCCCCCGCACTTCTGGGCACTGGCGCTGATTAAGGAACGTGATTATGCTCGTGCCGGCGTGCCGATGCTGCCGGTCGTTGGTGGCGAAGCCGAGACGCGCTGGCAGATCTGGCTCTACTCGGTCTTGATGTTTGGCATAACGCTGTTATTAACGCCGTTGCATGCTATGGGTTGGATTTATCTTTTGCTGGCGCTGGCGACCGGGATCATGTTCCTGCGCTATGCCTGGAATGTCTGGCGGAAGGGTGAGCAGGCGCACGTCTGGGGATTGTACAAATATTCGCTGCTTTATCTCGCGCTCCTATTCGGCGCGATGGTGCTGGATCGGGTGCTACTGACGTGAGTTGTTTTTAGAGCGGCAGCACGGTGGTGAGGTGCCGCGCTGCCGTTGTGCCTGGTTACCCTATGCAGTTGGTTACGCTGGCGGTGGCCGGTGATACCCGTTTGTTGAACCGGCGACCGCAATGACAGTTTGCCAGGTGCCCAGTCTGGCCTGAAACAACACGTTCTCGCGCTCATGCTAACGCTTTAACACCCCAACCGGCCAGCGTTCTAACGTTGTGATGCGCCGCTGTTCGACGGTGTTCGATACCTGTAGCACCGAGGCAGTGAGTAGCACCAGCACGATCCAGGCGAGATCGGCCAGCAGCAAATGCGTCATTTGCATCCAGATCGAGGACAGCAGGACAATAGTCATTGCACCTACCGCCAGTTGCACTACAAACAACCCGACCAATGCCCAGGAGAGTTGCTCTGTCAAGGGGGTTGGACGTTCATGGTTGAGCCAGCGGGCCACGAAAACGATGTACACGCTCACCAGAATCGCGGTGATCGGGTGCAAAATACGAAGCCGGACGACAATGTGTGATGCGGCGTCAAAGTTGGCCCGGAACCCTTCAACCACCGATTCGGACGGAAATAGCACACCGGCCAGCGCTGCGACCGAGCCGGTCATTCCCAGCGCCAGCATCCCCACAAACGCCGGTACCAGCCTCCAGATCACCCGTCCCTGCCCGCGAAGCTGCAAGGCTGGCCCACCCGAAGCCCACCAACCCGTGAGAGTCAGAGCAGCTAATAGTAAAAAGGTATTGATCAGATGCAGGCTCATCACGATCGCCCGCGCCAGCGAGTCATTATCGGCCACCAGTTCAAACAACACCAGGCCCGCGCCGAGCAGCGCTTCAACAAGCGTAAGGATGGTGACGAGTACCGCCCCCAGGCGTACCGGATGATCTTGCGGAAAGATGCGCCAGACCCAGACGATCAACATAACCACCAGCAACAACACAATCCCACTTGTCACGCGATGCGTGAACTCGATCAGTGTGGCCGTCTCATGCATCGTAGGCAAAATGTCGCCGTGACACGTCGGCCAGTGTGCGCCACAGCCGGCACCCGAACCGGTAGCGCGCACAACCGCTCCCCAGATGATGACGACGAGATTGTAGAGCAGGAGAACCCATGTGAATTTTGCAAAACGACTCATAACCCGTTCTCTCTACACGTGAACACGTCAGGTTGCAATGCTGCTGCACATCGAACGCTGAACGCCTGACGCCGGCAAACCTGACAATGTGTTAACGTGGTAACATGCCAACCTGCCAGGCGTGGTCAACCGATCATAGCCGCACATGTGCCGCCTCTCTGTGCAGACGTGCTGGTAGATTGGACAACGATTGAGTATAGCCTTATTGTACTCTACGTGTGGTTGTTTGCCAATAGTGTATACTCTTTCCATGATATGACATGCCTCAAAAATCTCCACCAACTTCCTGGGTTGGTGTTGACCGGTACACGATGACGGAAAGATCTCCAGGGTTTGGTCATGCTGAGCGGAGCGCAGCAGCGTGCGGAGCGCGTTGTCATGCTGAGCGGAGCGCAGCAGCGTGCGGAGCGCGTTGTCATGCTGAGCGGAGCGCAGCATCTTCCTGCGGATGGGATCAGATCCTTCGCTTCGCTCAGGATGACAGTCGCTCCGCGCCGGATGCCAATCGTTTCGCTCAGGATGCCATGCGCTCCGCGCAGGAGGCCATGCGCGCCGGCGACGCCGACGGAAAAGGCTCCCAGGTTGTGTCATGCGGAGCGCAGCGCAGCAGCGTGCGGAGCGCGTTGTCATGCTGAGCGGAGCGAAGCATCTTCCTGCGGATGGGATCAGATCCTTCGC